>DASWBG010000356.1:0-4696 GCA_036390715.1 Gemmatimonadaceae bacterium | reverse complement strand
CACGATCGTTGCAACGGCGTTGACCGAGACCGGCTCGCGCATGGACGATGTGATTTTCGAGGAGTTCAAGGGTACCGGGAACATGGAGCTCGTTCTCGATCGCAAGATCGCCGACCGGCGCATTTACCCGGCAATCGACATCTTCAGATCGGGCACGAGAAAGGAGGAGCTACTCCTCAGCCAGGCGGAGAACAACCGCGTGATCCTGCTTCGTCAATTCCTTGCCGATATGCCGGAAACCGAGGCGATCGAGTTCCTTCTCCGCCAGATGGCGAAGTCGAAAAACAACAAGGAATTCTTCACGCAGATGGCGCAGGGCTAGACCCGGGTGAACGCCGCCCTCGCTCGTTTTCTCGCGGTGGACTACGGCCGCAAGCGAATCGGCCTCGCAATCAGCGATCCCCTCGGGATGATCGCCTCCCCGGCGGGGTTCATAGAGCGGCGAGAGGGCAAAAGACCCCCAATCACAAAAATTGTCGCGAGAGCCACCGAGCTTGATGCTCAGGGGTACCTAATAGGGCTTCCGCTCGACGGAGAGGGCAACGAGACGCCATGGACAGCGGAAGTGCGCGCTTTGGGGGCAGAAATCGCGAAACGTACTGGCATGCCCGTTCGTTTCTTAGATGAACGGTTCACCACGGCGGTAGCCTTGCGTACAGTCAAAGAAATGGGAGAATCCACCCGCGGCAGGAAGGGCGATGTAGACTCGCTCGCGGCCACGATTCTGCTACAACGAGCCCTTAATGTTCCGAGCTGATCGGCGCTCCGCGCTCGTCGCGGCGTGTCTGTTTGCGCTTGCGTGCGCGAGTCAGCCGCACGGAGCGGCGACGCGCGTGATCATTCCCCGCGGCGCCAGTTTCGCACAGGCAGCGGACTCTCTCGCACGAACGGGGCTCGTTGGTTCGCCGAGGATGTTCCGACTCTACGGTCGCCTCACCGGCGGAGATCGCAACATCAAGCCGGGTACGTATCTCCTGAAGCATGGTACGCCCTGGAAAGACATCGTCAGTGCGCTCAATGGCGGACACGGGCTCGTCAACACGATCACGATCCCCGAGGGTTACAGCCTCTCGCAGATCACGCCGCTTCTGGCACGAACGCTCAGAGTGCCGGCTGATTCAGTGGAAGCCGCCGTTCGCGACACCGCGCTGCTGGCAAGACTCGACATCCCGAATAAGACAGTCGAAGGCTACGTCTTTCCAGATACGTACGCGTTCCCACTCGGAACCACTGCGCGGCAGGCAGTGCGTGAGATGGTCTATGCATTCGAGCGCCGCTGGAGACCCGATTGGGACTCGAGCCTGGTGGAACTCAAGATCAATCGCAACGATCTTGTGACGATGGCATCCATCGTCGAAAGAGAAGCCCGGCTGCCTGAAGAGCGCCCCGTCATCGCGGCGGTCTACTACAATCGTCTGCGCAGGGGAATGCTGCTACAGGCGGATCCAACGATTCAATACGCGCTCGGCCATCACGTCGGACGAGTGCTATACAAGGATCTCGCCATCGAGTCGCCATACAACACCTACATACACAAAGGCCTTCCTCCGGGACCCGTGGCCTCTCCGGGCGTGGCAAGCCTTGCGGCGGCGGCGAATCCGGCGAATGTCCCGTACCTGTACTTCGTCGCGAGTAAGGATGGCCACCACGAATTCCGTATGACGCTCGATGAGCACACTACAGCCATCAGGCAGATACGCGCCACGATGCCGGCGAAGAAGCCGGCGCCTCGGATGCTGGCGATGGCCTCGACGTCGGGGCGAAGCGAAGCCAGTCGACCGACGAGAATCTCTTCGCGTCCCCCAAGCAAGACTGCGGTGAAAACGGCGAGCAAGTCGATCTCCATGCCCGCCAAATCGACGCCGAAGAAGTCCTCCAGCCACACATCGAGTACGAAAAAGCGCGCTTCCAGCAGGACGACGGTCACAAGCAGATAGCGCGATATGCTCGACCCGAAGATCCTGCGTCTGGTCGCCATTACGGATGACGCCGAGGATCGGCGAGCAACGTTGACTGACAGGGTCGCGGCGGCAGTTCGAGGCGGCGCCACGAGCGTCCAGGTGAGGCTCAAGGCCGCGACGCCACGGGAAGTGGTTGAGATAACGCGATCGATCATGAGCAGAGTATCGGTGCCGGTCATCGTCAACGACCGCGCCGACATCGCCCTCGCTGCTGGTGCAGCCGGCGTTCACGTGGGCGAAGCGGATCTTCCTGTCGCGGCGATTCGCAGATTTGCGCCGGCGAATTTCATAATCGGAGCATCACTCGGGAGCGACGCTGAGCTGCCGAACGCAAAGGATGCCGATTACGTCGGCATCGGTCCCGTGTACGGCTCGGACTCGAAGAGCGACGCCGGCTCGGCGATTGGCGTCGCGGGATTCAAGCGACTCGCGGCGCTGGTGGAGCATCCGGCGCTCGCGGTGGGCGGGATAACCGCCGACCGCGCACTTCAGATCACCGTCGCCGGAGCGGCAGGAGTCGCTGTCATCAACGCGATATTCAAGGCTGACGATCCGGAGAGCGCGACCCGGGCGATCGCGGCTGCCATCGGAAAGTGATGTCGGGCGCGCGCTGACTCTCTCCGTGCCGCCTGTTTGCATGCTTCGTCCGCGGCATATGCGCCTCTCGCATTGCGTTCTCGATCTGCGTGCGCACTGGCGGACTGAGAAAAAGATCGACCAGCTCGGGATCGAACTGCGTTCCCTTCCCTTCGCCGATCGCGCCGATGGCTTCCTTGAAACTGCGAGCGTGACTGTAGCGGCGGCGGTGAGTGATCGCGTCGAAGCTGTCCGCAATGGAGACGACGCGGGCAGTTAGCGGAATTCTCTTCCCCTTGATTCCGCGTGGATACCCGGTTCCGTCCCAGCGCTCGTGGTGCGCGAGAACTCCCTTCGGCAAGTCGGGATAGAATGGACGGAGCGGAGCGAGCACCTCCGCGCCACGCAGAGGGTGCGTCCTCACGGCTCTTCGCTCTTCCGGGGTGAGCTTGCGAGGATCGTGAAAAATGTCCGTCAAGGCTCCGTGTAGCTTGCCGATATCGTGAAAAAGGGCAACCCGCTCGACGCTGTGGAGGGTCCGCTCTTCGAGATTGGCTGCTTCACCGAGTATGAGCGCGTACGCCGCGACACGGCGGACGTGGGCGCCGGTACCGGCGTCATTGGCATCGATCGCGTTGAGCAGCGTCTCCAGCGTGGCCGCGCTCAACCGTTCGGCCAGGGTGCGCATCCTGTGCTCGCGGAAGAGCAGCCCGGTCGCGGCCGCGCCAGCCGAGAGTTCGAGGATGTCCCTCATGTTAGATCCTTTCGCAAGAACCGTACGGGTTAGCGGTTTCGTGGCCATTTAGCGCCTGAGACTGCGAACAATGCATCGTTACATTCACGCATGACTGTTGCGCGCGTGAATGCTAAAGGTGCACGGCGGTGGATGAGCGGGCATCCCTGGATCTATCGCACAGACGTGACGGAGCGGCCAACGATGGACGCCGGCGCGGTTCTCGTTCACGACAGTCGCGGCAAGCCAATCGGGTGGGCGCTCTGGAGTCCGCGCTCGGAGATCTCGCTGCGGCTGCTCGATCGCAATCCCGACGCGGTGATCGATCAGGCGTGGTGGGACGAGCGAATCGCATCCGCAATCGCGCGACGGGTGCCTCTCGAAGATCACACCAACGCGATCCGCCTGGTGCACGGCGAGGCCGATGGATGTCCGTCGCTCGTGTGCGACCGCTACGACGAGTGGCTCGTTGTGCAGTTCATGAGTGCCGGGCTCGAGCGGTTCAGAGAGGAGATACTCGCGGCGCTGCGCTCCCTGGAGGAGCCTTTGGGAATCCTGGCGCGCAACGATGTACCGCTACGCGCGAAAGAAGGACTGCCGCGGGAGACGGTTGTTCTGCACGGTGACGTCCCTCGCGAGATCGAGGTGCATGAGTACGGCGTCAAATTCCTGGCCGCCCCCTGGACCGGACAGAAAACGGGCGCGTTTCTCGACCAGAGAGAAAACAGACATTTCGTCGGGACGGTGGCGCGAGGCAGAGCACTCGATTGTTTCAGCTACCACGGATCATTTGCGTTGCATCTCGCGAAGAGAGCAACGCACGTGACGGCTCTCGATTCCTCGGGTCCTGCTCTTGTCAGAGCCGCCGAGAACGCGGCGCGCAATTCGCTCGACAACATCTCATTCGTCGAGGCGAACGCGTTCGATTATCTGCGCGAGAAGGAGCGCGAAGGGATCACTTTCGACACGATCGTTCTCGATCCACCGGCTTTCGCCAAGACCCGGGCCGCACTGCCTGGAGCGATACGCGGTTACAAGGACATCAATCTTCGCGCGATCCGCCTGTTGGCTCCAGGCGGGCTGTTGTATACCGCGAGCTGCAGCTTTCATCTCACCCGGCCGCTCTTTCAGGAGATGCTGCAGGATGCGGCCGCGGACAGCGGTAAGCGTGTCGCGATACGGGCGCTCACGGGGCAGCCGCTCGATCATCCCGAGGTGCTCTCGATCCCTGAGACGGGATACATCAAGGGCGCGCTGCTCGAGGTAATGGATTAAGGCGGACTCGTGTGCGCGTTTCTTCAGTGGCATTTCTGCCTGCAACCGATGATCACCCGCGCTGGCACGAGCGACAGAAATAGGTAGAGCGTCCGCCCTGAACGATTCGCTTGACCGTTCCGCCGCAGCGCCGGCATATCTTTCCCTCACG
>DASWBG010000355.1:0-3873 GCA_036390715.1 Gemmatimonadaceae bacterium | reverse complement strand
ACCACGCGAATGGTGCCGGTGGGTGAGACGTCAGCTATCGTCTGCCGAATCGAATTCGACCCGATGTCGATAGCGGAGATGCGAATGTCCGCATCGCTTCCCGCGGCGGGAGAGCTGGTGCTAAGTGTCAGGTGAGGATTCGTTGCTCCGGCCATCTATCAAAGTAGACGCATCGTCGTGCGAAATGAAACCCATGGAGTCAATGACATTTTCGAGCACCCGGATCCCAGACTCTGCCGTTCGTGTCGATGAATGCGTGACTGTACTCTCCGGAGCCGAGCATCACTTTAAGGACACCGAAATGGCCGTGGATCTGAAACACGGAGTTCTCGGCGAGTGGATACCGCAGCATCCGCAGCTCTCCTCCGCCCGTTCCGGCGATGATCTCTTCGATTCCACGCGTCGAGTCCAGGACGCCCGACGGTGTCTGCGGGAGAAATCGCTCGTAATCGTGCTCATGCCCGTTGAGAACCAGATCGACGCCATTCTCATAGAGGATTCTCCACAGGCCCCTGGATTCGGGCGTCGCTCCGTAAGAGCCGGAGCTGAAAAGCGGGCGGTGGAAATAGGCGAACGCGCAAAGTGTCGGGTGAGCCGCAAGATCTTGGCGGAGCCAATCCTCCTGCGCTTTTGCCTGCAGGGAATCCCCGCTCTCGAGATAGAGCTCGCTGTTGAGCGATATCACGTGCCAATCGCCGACGTCGTAGCTGTAGTACCCTTTGCCCGGAGCGCCCGCTCGTTTGCCGAAGTAAGAGAAGTACGGCGCGCCAGTTCCCGTATCGTAATCGTGATTGCCGGGGGAAGGATGAATGACGTTCATAATCCGCCTTGTGCCCCAAGACGGAGAAAAACAGCGCGGGAAATCGTTGTCCACTCCGCCGGACCCCGATGGATAGGCATTGTCACCAAGCGTAAATACTTCGGTGTGTACCTTGGCCGCACTGTCGGCAGAGATGACGCTGTCTACGATCCTTCCGGTCGCCTCGTCTCCGCTGGTTCCACACACCGCGATGTCGCCCGCACCGATCATCACGGTCGCTCCAGCGGGGACAATCTCCTTGGGCGGCGGTCCTGGCGGCGTAGGCGTGGGGTTCCTGTCCTGCGAGCAGCCAATCATCACGAGTGTCGGGAACGAAACCCACCATAGCAGCCGAGCGCGCGCCGTCCTCACATCAGAATGCAAATCCGATAGTGGTTACGATATGACTCGGGCCGTGATTCGCGTACAGAATGTTGAAGTTCAGCCCGGGGTTGAGATATCCGAACCACAACCCTGCGCCCGCCGCATTGTGCCAGCCGCCGGGCGAATTGCCGTTCACATAAACTCTCCCGACATCATCGAACGCGAGCGCTCCAACGTCCAACGGAAGGATGAACGGGAATTTGGCGATCGGTACACGCAGCTCGGCCGTTCCATACATCGAGGCGTCGCCTGCCCACCTCTGGCGCTCTTCCGCCCTGAACGATTCCGATCCGCCGAGGAACGCCGCATCGAAATAGGGAAATGCGCCCCACAGCTTCTTTCCGCCGCCGCGAAACGCGAGCACGGGTCTCTTAGCTACCGGCAACGTGAAATACGCTGCTGCAAACCCGTCGACCGATTCGTAGTGGTTCACGACATCCCAGATCGAGGGATATCCTGCACCCGTGACGTCAAGGACAAATCGCGGTTTCAGGGTGTCGGGGAAGTATTGACTGACGTATTTGCTATCGAGGTGGGCTTTCAGCCGCACGCCGGCCTGTCCGAATTTCGTGAATCCGTACGGGTGCGATTGCGCGATGAACCGGTTGGCGAGGCTGTCGGTCGTCGTGTACCGAACGATCGGTCCGATCGAGATGTCGCTGACCGGGCTGAACGATTTGCCGATGCCGGGATTGATCTCCCACTGCCGCTGGCGGACGTCGTAGAGACGTCCCCGCAAGTCCGGCACGTCGTTGCCGAAGCCCTTGAAGTAAACGACCTCGAACTGTGACATGTGCGCCGTCACCGGAAGGTGCACGTCGGTTCCTTCGAATCGCTTGTCGAGGTTGCTGCGGATCCGGAAGCGATTGCTCGCCGCCGAATACGAACCATCCACCTCCGCCAGACTCGAGTACGGAACCGTGCGGAATCCGTATGAATAGCGCGCCAGGCCGACCACCGGATAAATCCCGAGACCGCGCTGTGAGTGAATCCCCGCTACGGGACGGACCGTGGTGCCGTTGTCCCTCAACGGAGGTATCAGCTCGCCGTAGGCGCGAACCCACGGGCGGCGATTGAAGGAGTGGTTGAAGGCGTTGTCGACGTTGATCTTCTCGTCGATCGTGTCCTTCGCGTATTTCACGTTCTCCACCGTGCCTGCATCGTAGAACCGCGTCGGATTCCTCTTGCCTCCCACGGTCGAGAGATCGACGAAGGTGTTGGTGCCGTTGCCGCCGATGATCCTCACCGGAATACTCCGTCGCACATTCCCTTCGACGGTAGCCCTGTCGTTTCCACCGTGGAGATAGATGCGGATTTCTTTCGTTTCACCCAGGTCGAACCGCCGCTCGAAGTATGGGGCGTTGTTCCCCGACTGGAGACGAACATCCACGAGTCCCTCGCCGGATCGCAGCACAGTTGCCTGATCGTCGGCATCGCTCGCGTGGATGTCGGCGACTCGCCACAGCTCGTGGTAATAACGATCGGCCACGCCGCGGAGACTATTGCGTCGCGCCTTGAGCTTGTCGGCAACTTCGCGCGACATGTTCGCATACTCCGGCGGCAGCGCTCTCATGGCGTTGTCGATCACTGGATCGGTGATACGCTCCATCAAGCTCGTCGCCACCGAATCCCAGACCGACTTGTCAAGGCTCGCGAGCATTCGGCGGTCGAACTCACCGGCGTTGGCGAACAGATGCGTGGGATTCGGATATTGCTTGTCAAAGGTGACGAGACTCGGCTGGATGTAGCGCACGATGTTCAGCACCAGACCTTCATACGATACAAAGGCCTTGTCGCGATCGACCGCTATGGGCTCCCAGGGCGCCTCGTCTTTCTTCCCGAACCGCGCCCACTTCCACTGGTCCGGATGCCTGTCATTGTCCCCGATGAGCATGTCGAATTCAACCGCTGTGAGCAGTGCTCTCGCATCGACGCGCGTCGTCGGATCCGTGTTGATTCTGCCGAGCAGCGTATCGCTGTCGATGATCTTGTCGGCGCCCGCGAACGCCGGTCCTTTGTCTGGAGCTGCGGGGTGCTCCTCGAGCTCGCCCAGCATGCCGGCGAACTCCTTTCTGAATTCACCGAGCACGGGATCGTCCGGCATCATCGCGACCGTAGGCGTCGGATGGAGAACGCCCGCGACGGTTTGAATCGGCGCCGCGGCGATTGCGCCTAGGGGATGCGAAGCGCTTCCCTCGTCGCGGACGACGTACCAGATAATTGTGCCCCGGTACTGCTCGGGAAGGATGCTGAATCCCTTTCGCACGGAACGGAACGCCCATTCCGTGCCATCTCCTGCGTCGAACCGCAGCGACACGGTCTGCGCGCCGCCTCCTTTCTTGGTAGGCTTCAGTCCACCGTGAAAAGCTTTCAGATCCAAGACAGGAACCTTAATCGGGGTCGTCCAGAGATCGCGGTAGTTGTCGCCGAGGAGGAGACGATGAAAGCTGCCGGCCTTGTAGATCTCGCCCGGCACCACCACCACGCTGTCCCTCCCGACATTTCGCGCAGTCGGATTTTGGGCGCCGGCGCGCGAGACAACGCTCGCGGCGAGCGCAGCCGCCAGTGTCAGAACACTCAGCGATGAAATGGAATTGCGTCTATTCACAACGAGCTCGGTTTTATTGTTCCCGCCATTTGTACAGCGTAATCGCAGCTGGTTTCACGTTTGCTTCGTCGCTTATCAGCAG
>DASWBG010000354.1:0-3027 GCA_036390715.1 Gemmatimonadaceae bacterium | reverse complement strand
GCCTTCGCTGGACAGAATGCGCAGTTCGAGATTCACGTGACCGGCGACGTGCCGCTCGCACAATGGCAATACTATCTCGCGACCGGCGACCGCGACTGGCTCGCGCGCTACGGATATCCAGTGATCCGCGAGACAGCCAATTTCTGGGTGAGCCGCGCGAGCCTCGATGCGACGCGTGACCGTTACGACATTCGGAACGTGGTATCGGTGGACGAAGGACTGGTGGGAATCACCAACGATTCCTACACCAACTCAATAGCGCTCAGAAATCTGCGGATCGCCGACGCGGCGGCGCGAGCGCTCGGCAAGCGCCCTGATCAATCCTGGAGTCGAGTCGCCGGGAAGCTGTTCATTCCGTTTGATTCCGTCAGGGGCTATCACCCGACATACGAGGGCGCCAAGCCGGGAAGTGAAGGCGGAAACATTCCCCTCCTGACCTTCCCGCTCGAGATGGCGATGACCGAGCGCGCTAGCTTCAACGATCTCGACTACGCCCTGCGACTCCTGGCGCGGCAAGGCACGGGTGGGATGATGACGATTACGCTCTATCCACTCATCGCGGCCCAGCTCGGAAAGCGAACGTTGATCGACTCGCTACTCACGCCAAAGACGTACGAGCAGTACCCGCACGGTCCCTTCCTCGTGCTCTCCGAGACCCCAAGCAACCAATCGGTAAACTTTCTGACGGGCGCCGGCGGATTCCTTCAGCAGTTCATTTTCGGGTACACGGGACTGCGTCTCACGGAGAATGGGCTGGTGCCGAAGTTCAAGCCAATGTTGCCGAGCAGCATCAGGAGGCTGACCGTGCACAACGTCCGTTCGAGAGGGAAGCGGTTCGACATTGTCGTTGAGTCCGATTCGCTGCGCATGATCGAGCGGCAATAATTGCTACATACGCGCTACATGAGCCGCCGGCTTCGCTTGGAGCAATGAGAGCCGATGAACAATTCGCTCGTACAGACGTACATCGTCGCGATCACGATTCACCTCGCCGGCGTTGGCATCGCGTTCTATCTCTGGACCGAGAACCGCGCCGAGCGCTTTCTGCAGTTCTGGACCTTGGCGTGGACCGCGGGACTGGTGCGCTGGCTGCTCCACTATCCGGCGCGGTTCAGCCCGCCGCTGCGAGCGATCGAGGTGCTGTTCATCTCGGTGACCATGTTCTTCATGGTCCTCGGATCCTACGATCTGATTCCCAGCAAGCCCTGGAAGCAGAAGTTTGTGGTTGGGGCGACGGCGCTGGTCCTTCTCGCCTACGGCGTTGCGGCGAACCTAATGGAAATGCCGCTGGAGCTGGGATACGCTTTGTTCGCCGCGGTGCTGGCCTTTGTCGGCGGCTGCATGTTGGTCGCCTACCGTTCGACGCGCCTGCCGGGCTATGTCTTCGCCGCCGTAACTTGTCTCTACCAGCTCGTCCTGGTTGGGGTCATGCTGGTCGAACGAGGCGGGGAAATCGCCGACAGCATAATCGTGCCGCTGTACAACATTCCGCTCATCCTGAGCATCGTAGTGATCGCGCATCAGCGAAACCGCCGACAGATGCGCCAGCTCTACATGCGCCTCGCGCACGTCGAGGACGACGAGCGTCGGGCCCTGCACGCCGAGCTGCACGACCAGGTCGGTGCGAACCTCTCCGCCCTCCGGCTGCAGCTCGACGTCGCGGCGAGCCTGCTGTCCCGGAACGATGCTTCGAGCGCCGAGCGGCACCTCGGCGGCGCTCGCGTAATCGCCGCCGAGACGATAGCGATGGCGCGCGACCTGATGGCCGGGCTGCGCCCGCCGGCGCTCGACGACTTCGGGCTGGTCGCGGCGCTTCGCACCCTCGCCGAATCACAGTCGTCGCGGCTGAATCTCCAGATCGACGTTGCCGGCGACGACGTGACACCTCGGCCCGGCCGTTTAGTGGAGAGCTCGCTGTTTCGCATCGCGCAGGAGGCCGTGATGAATGCGGCGCGCCACGCATCCGCGACACGCGTCGCCGTCGCGCTTGCAGAACGGGACGGCCGCGTCATCCTGACTGTCAGGGACGACGGCGTCGGCTTTGATCTCGACGCGCCGGGTACCGATCCGGATCACTGGGGCCTCAAGAGCATGCGCGAGCGCGCTCGCGCGATCGGCGGCATTCTCCACGTGCAGACCGCACCCGGCGCCGGCACGCGGGTGACAGCCGAAGTACCGCGCGAGGGGCCATGAAAATCAGGGTCCTGCTCGCCGACGACCATGCCGTTGTTCGCTACGGCCTGCGCGCGCTTCTCGAGCTCTCGGGCTTTCAGGTGGTCGGCGAGGCGGGCGATGGCCGTGAGGCGCTTCGCATCGCCGAAGAGTACCAGCCCGACGTGGCGATTCTGGACGTGGCGATGCCGGGGTTGAATGGCATCGAGGCCGCAGGTGTTCTGCGAGAGCGCTGCCCGCATACCCGCATCGTGATCCTCTCCATGCATTCGGATGCCGAGCACGTGCACCGTGCATTCGCGGCGGGGGCCTCCGGCTACCTGTTGAAGGGATCCGCGAGCGATGAGATCGTGGCGGCGGCGCGTGCGGTGCTGCAAGGACGCCGGTACCTGAGTCGCGAGCTGGCGCACATCGATCGAGCGCGCGCGGAGCGCTCTGACGAACCCGGACCAGTGGACAGTCTCAGCGCGAGAGAACGCCAGGTCCTTCAGCTCGTGGTCGAAGGCCACTCGAGCGCGGGGATCGCGGCACTCGTGAATCTCTCGCCGAAGTCCGTCGATACCTACCGAAGCCGGCTCATGAAGAAACTCGGCGTGTCCGACGTCCCGGCCCTCGTGAAGTTCGCCATCCAGCACGGACTGACGCCCGCCGAATAGCTCGCCGCGAGAAATTGTACAGAACTCCCGACAGAGGAAGGCGGGGGACCGACGCAGATTGGGCAGGTGATCATTCTGATCGTCGAGGATAACCGCCACATGCGTCAGTTGCTGATAGAAATAGTGCGCCAGGCTTTCGTGCCGAGCACGGTACTGGAAGCGGCGGACGCGAGCAGCGCAACCAGGCTGTGTCGCGAGA
>DASWBG010000353.1:0-2800 GCA_036390715.1 Gemmatimonadaceae bacterium | reverse complement strand
AAACGCCGAGAACCGCCGCTCATCGGCTTGCGAAGGAGGTCCCTACGTGTAAAGACCCCTTTAACAGCGACAACGCTTTCGTCGTCCAACCATGCGGCGAGGGGCGAGCCATGAGGCAACTTGCGGAAGCGGAGGGAGTATAGGGAGTATTATGCGGATGACTATAGGAAGTTGATAAGAACGGAGTGGCGCAATGCCTGAGTCCATTGACTGGCCGCCAAAGCATCCGCCGCGGCGGCGCCGACGCTTCCTCCTCATTATGGCCGTGCTTGCCGGCATCGTCTTCAGCGGCCGGAGCGCGTTGTCGTATTACGTGGACATACTCTGGTTCGGGTCGCTCGGCTATGGGGACGTGTTCTGGAAAACGCTGAGCCTTCAGTGGGGAATCTTCGCGGCTTTTGCAGCGGCCACTTTTCTCATTCTGTATGGATCGTTCCTGGCTCTGAAGCGGGCACATCTCCCCGACTTGCCAAGCGGCCACACGATTCTCATCGGCGGACAGCCGTTGAAGCTACCGGTTGAGCCTGTGCTGCGCCTCATCGCGCTCGGAGTTTCGCTCGCCGTTGCCGCTGCAACCGGCGCCAGCATGCTGGTGGAGTGGCCGACCTTCGCGCTCTTTTGGTATGTGCCGCGCACCGCTGGTGGCGTCGTCGACCCGATTTTTTGCAAATCGCTGAACTTCTTTCTGCTGGCCCTGCCGGCGTGGCAACTCATCGCCGGCTGGTTGCTGACACTAGCCGTGATTCTCTGTATACTCGCTGCTTTCTTCCTCCTCATTACGGGCGGGAGCCGTGTGCTCACCGGGCGTCTCAGCCGCTCCGTCACATTACCCTGGCGCGGGTTCTCCATCACGTTTGCGTTCCTGTGGCTGATCATAGCGATGCGTGTGTATCTCGGCCGGTTTGAACGATCGTTCGACGACCATACGATCTTCGGGGGTGTGACCTACACGGACGCGCACGTCACGCTCACCGGGCTGCTCGTCGTCTGTGCCGCGCTCGTTCTCGGTGCGGTGATCGCAGCCGCCAACGCCGTGCGGGAACCCCGCGGGCGCTGGCTGGTCGCGGCGATTCTTCCTGCCGCAGTCTGTTATGTCGCGCTGCAAGTCATCGCCTGGTATGTCAGCAGCTTTATTGTCAAACCGAACGAACTGGTTCGCGAGCAACCCTATATTGCCCACAACATTGACCTCACGCGGCAGGCTTACGGATTGGACCGAGTCTCGCAACGCGAGTTTCCCGCGGAGACGGACGTCGCGGCCGCCGACCCGGCGAACAATCAGGCTACGCTTCAGAATATTCGGCTGTGGGACTGGCGCGCACTCCAGGACACACTGCGTCAGATTCAGGAAATCCGCACTTACTACGACTTCCCCGACATCGACATTGATCGCTACGAAATCGAAGGCACGACTCGCCAAGTGATGCTCGCCACGCGCGAGCTGAATGTTGACAAGCTCCCGGAAAGCAGCCGCAACTGGATTAACGAGAAGCTGATCTACACTCACGGCTACGGCATCACGATGAATCCAGTCAATGGCTTCACGCCGGAGGGACTGCCCACGCTGCTTTTGAGCAACATGCCCGTCCAGAGCACGGTGCCCGGTTTAACCGTCACGCGCCCAGAGGTCTATTTCGGCGAGCTGACCAATACCGACGTCTACGTGAAGACACGGCAGCAGGAATTCAACTACCCGCAAGGCCAGAGCAACAACCTGACGTCCTACGACGGCAACGGTGGCATCGTCCTCGGCAGTTTCCTGCGACGGATCACCATCGCGCTCGACCGCGGCGACCTCGCGAAGCTGCCCTTCAGCGATGACGTGAACCAGGATAGCCGGCTGCTGATGCGGCGCAATGTGCGCGATCGCGTATCGGCATTAGCCCCCTTCCTCACCTACGATCCGGATCCGTACATCGTGCTCGGCGACGACGGCCGGTTGTCGTGGATCATGGATGCGTTCACGGTTTCTGGCAGCTATCCGTACTCGACCCATTACCGTCTCGACCGCGACCTCATCAACTACCTGCGAAACAGCGTTAAGGTGGTCATCGACGCCTACGACGGTACGACAACATTTTACGTGTTTGATACGGAGGATCCGATCATCGCGGCTTACCGCCGCATCTTTCCGAGTCTGTTCAAGGATGCGGCCATGATGCCGCCCGGGCTGCGCAATCACGTGCGGTATCCCGAGTTGTTGCTCAAACTGCAAGCCGAGGTGTACGGGCTGTATCACATGACGGATCCGGGAGCGTTCTACAACCGTGAGGATCTGTGGACAGTCGCCACCGAAGTCGGTATGAGCGAGGGCGGGCAGCAAGCGACACAGACGATGCAGCCGAACTTCGTGCTGATGAAACTGCCGGGCGAAACCAGCGTGGAGTTTGTCGAGATCCTACCGTTTACGCCGGCCAACCGCAATAATCTGATTGGCTGGATTGCCGGGCGCAGCGACGGCGCACACTACGGTACGTCGGTGGTTTACAACTTCCCCAAAACGAAGCTGGTCGACGGACCCCTGCAAATCGAGGCGCGAATCGATCAAAATGCGCAGCTTTCCGGGCAATTGTCGCTGTGGAACCAGCAAGGCTCGCATGTGCGGCGTGGGGCCCTGCTTGTGATTCCGTCTGGGCGCGCGCTTTTGTACGCAGAACCCATTTACCTGCAGGCCGAGCGGAGTCCGATGCCGGAGCTGCGTCTGGTCGTGCTCGCGCTGCAAGATCAGCTGGCGTACGGACCAACCTTCGAGTCGGCGATGGCTGCCCTTTTTGGTGGAGCAGTCTCGTCGCTGAGCGCC
>DASWBG010000352.1:0-10507 GCA_036390715.1 Gemmatimonadaceae bacterium | reverse complement strand
GGATTCCGCCGCGGCGACCGCGGCCAACGTACACGTGCGAGAAGGAGATCCCATCACCGATCAACCTGGGCCCGTCATCCTCGGGAACCAGCGCTCATCGAGCTTGGATTTCGCGGAGCAGGCGCCGACGGGTCCCCAGCGTGCACGATTGATCGGCGAGCTGCCGACCCCGCGAGTGCCTTCTCAAATCGCTGACGTCGAGGGCGAGGTTCGGGTTCGCTTCACCGTGGACACTGATGGGCGGCCGGTAATGTCGACGTTGTCGGTACAGGCGTCACCGAACCCGCTGCTGACGACCGCTGTTCGCAAGGTCATTCCCGGCATTCGTTTCGAGCCGGCACGATCTGGCGGTTCGGATTCGAAACCTATCAATGACACGGTGGAGGTCGGATTCCGATTCGCGAGGCAGAGCCGGTAGTTTCTCGGCGATTCCTAGCCTGGTTGTCCGGCTACTATGACGGCAAGATGCGAAAAGCGGCGTCCAATCGGACGCCGCTTTTTCGTGCTCGACCAGAGCGCAATCACGTAAGGCGTCATTTCTTCGTGGATAGCGCCTGGCTTGCGGTAAGGGATCCATCCGGAGCTTTCTTTGCCAACACGGCGACCTGATCACCGGAGGTTAGAGGTCTAGTGGCAATCTTGAATTCCGTCACCGGCGTGTTGGGCGGAACGGTCACGTTCTGAGAACCAGCCGCGTACTGGACGACGAGACTGGACCCGTTGGCGCTGCTTACATTGCCGTTCGACATGCGCGACTGCGACGCCGTGCCATTCGTCATGCGCGATGCCGAGACGTTGCCATTCATCATTCGGCTCGCTGAAGCGCTCGCGGCGGTCGTCATCATCCGACTTCCTTCGCCCACACCACGCAGCTCTTCCGGGAAAACGTGAATCTCGGTCGCGCGCTCCGAGCCATCGGGCTGCTTCACGGTTGTTACGCCAATGAATGAGTTCTCCGTGACTTTTGAAAGATCAGCGGGAACGCGAGTATAGAGGCGGAAGGGCTGCACCATTACCACCGTTGCGACACCGGTGTCGGACTTGAGGACGAGTTCATTCGCCGAGACGCTCACGACCGTGCCTCTGAGCATGATCGGCGCATTAGGGTTAGACCCCGGGGCGCTCTGCGCTACTTGTGTAGTGTCCTTATTCGAATCGGCGTTGCGATTGCATCCCGTCGCGACGAACGCGAACGCGGAACATAGAATCAATGGCCCTGCGACTCCAATCAACCGCATCTTCTTACGCACATTCCCCCCTCTGTGGACGTGTGAAGCCTCAGCATTGACCTGGGAATTCCGCACATCCTGTGCTCGCGTCGTTTATCTCGAGGATCGGGGTCATCGCATAAACGGTGTTCGTCGACGGGACCATGGCGCTCGCCGTGCACGGCCCCCTTATTTCATTGCTCGGTCCCGCGCAGTGCCACAACGGCTATGGCGGCTCCGACTCGGATTCAACGCCACTCGGAGGTAAGCATGCGGAATGTCTCTGGTTTGGTCGGGGGTTTCATTCTGGCGCTCAGCGCCGTTTCGTGCGGCGGCGGCGGCAGTAGCTACTCGACCGGCACCGGCGGAGGAGGAGGGGGTGGCGGAGGCGGCACTTGTCCGGCGGGAACATTCTGCATGCGGACAACCACCTTCACGCCGATTACGCTAACTGCTGCGGTGGGCGCGACTGTCACATGGCAGAATTCTTCCGGTGTGGGACATAACGTCGTCTGGGACGACGCTACGGGAAGATCCGCTGCGTTAGCCGGCGACGCCACCGGCGACATGCCGAACTTCGACAGCGGCATGTCCCACACCCGCAAGTTCAACACTGCCGGTACGTATGGGTTTCATTGCACCATCCACCAGGGAATGACGGCGACCCTCACGATCCAGTAAATCGCCGAATAGAAGAACGAGACTTATGAAAATTTCTGGTTTGTTCGGTGCTCTGATTCTGGCGATCTGTGTCGCTTCGTGTGGCGGCGGAGGTGACGCCACAATCACTCCACCGCCACCGCCACCAGTGGTCTGCCCCGCCGGAACATTCTGCATGACCTCGACCACGTTCACACCGACTACGCGCACCGTCACGGTGGGCTCGACTGTCACCTGGCAGAATGATTCCGGCGTGATACACAACGTCGTCTGGGACGACGCGACGGGGCAAGCCGCCGCGCAAATGGGCGATGGAACCGGCGACATGGCACAGTTCGGCAGCGGCTCGCATACCCGCCTTTTCAACACCGCCGGCACCTACAAATTCCATTGCACCATCCACCTGGGGATGAGCGGAACACTCACGGTCCAGTAGTCGCCGGCTAGAAGAAAGAGACTCCATCAAGGGTTTTCGGCACGGTGATACCGAGCGTCACCAAAGCGCTCGGCATCACGTCCACAGTGCGCCTGGGCACGGCGGCCGACGGGCGGTTCAATAGCAACGGCACGAGCATGTGCTCCCGATGCAACGCTCCATGTGACGAGACGTGTGGAATCGGCTCGTACCGCGCCCGATAGTCCCAATCCCGCGCGGCTGAAAGAACGATGTCACCGCAGCGCGGCGACGCTATCAGATGAGCGATCTGCACGAGCGCGTCGGGATATTCACTTGCGATCGTTGCATCGTATGCCTCACCATCGTCGAGCGAATTCTGCACGCCGATGCCCAGCGGATCGCCGCTGTTGGGCGTGTAGGAATACCTGGACTCGACCCAGCGGAGCGTCGCCGAGCCCCGGCCGTTCGCGCGAATCTCGCACGAAGCAGCACTGGTGGGCAGAATCAGAAGATCGACCGATGCACGCGTCAGAAGCCCCTCCGCCAGGTCGTTCCACTTGTCACCCAGTGAGGGCCACCATGGTCGAGTCTTCTGCTCCAGATCCAGGTAGAGGTGGGTCATCGCGTTGCCGCTCACCATCACGGCGACGTCCGCGGAAGTATTGAATGCCCATGGATGCGCAAGCGTGGTGTATCCCCACCCGGAGATTAGCGCGACGAGATCTTCGTGCTCACGCACGGGCGAATGTCCATGATCGCTTCCCACCCACAGATGCAACTTCTTCCACCGTCCATCGCGCTCCGCGTCGGAGCGGATCTGCGCTACCGTATCATCCACGATTCGCATGGCATCGATGACGATCTGCGCATCCTGACCTTTGGCGTGGGATGTCTTGTCGATTCCCGTCAGGGCGATGAAGGCGAATCTCACGCGTTGTGTGCGCAGTCGCCGCGCGGCTTCCTCTCCCACCTGCCGGTCTATCGCGAGCCACCCGCGCACATTGCCGCGAAAGTGGGTGGCGGCTGCGCGGGCGACGAACGTGGCGCTCTGACCGATGCGCTCTCGGCGCCGGAGTCCGCGCCAGATCACGCTCAGCGCGCCGAGGCTCGGCTTGGCGAGCTCGAAAATGGTCGGTGAAGCGCGGTCGATGTCTCGATCCACGAAGCGCATCTCAGCGCCGACGTAGCTCCTCGAGTGGCCAGACAATTTCGCAACGCGTCGCGAGCGATCGTACCAGCGAAGTCCCGGCAAGCCGATGCTCCCCGGGTATCTTCCCATCAGAAACGGCGCGTAGGCCGGACCTGTAACTGACGGAAACGCGGACGTGATCGTAGAGAGCTGTCCTTCTTCCCGCAGCGCAGCGAGTGCCGGCAAGTGACCGCTGTCGATGGAGTGAGCGAGAGAATCAGGTCTCACCCCATCCGCTATGATCATGACAACCTGAGCACCATCACCTGGCGGGCTTTGTGCAGACGCACGCAACTTTAGTTTCCCAATGAAGAGAGCCTACAGGACCGTTCTCTGCTGGATTGAAGATGGTTCGGCAGGGTCGTTCACTGTCGGTTCAAGATGGTTCGCCAAGCCCGCGGCAGCGGCCAACGATGAAGAACAGAAAAGATAAATCCAACCTCGGCCGGCCGAACCCGGGACCCTTGCGGTCAACGCGAGCGCGCACCGCCGGCGGCAAGAAGCTCAATCCTGAAGTACTGGCCTTCGCCGAGCAAAAGGCGCTCGAGGGACTCAAACAGCGGACGGAAGAAGGGCATCTCAAGGCGGGTAGGACTCCTCCGTCCCAACAGGTTCCCGGGAAACTGGGAGTCGCGATGCGTACGGTTGATGATGCCATTCGCGACTCATCGCCCGTTACTGAGGACGAAAAACTCCTTCAGCAATCGGGGCCGCGCATCGATTTCACGAGAACCGATCCATGGCGCGTGTTGCGCATCATGGGCGAGTTCATCGACGGATTCGATACGCTTGCATCGGTCGAGAAAGCGGTAACGATCTTCGGTTCCGCGCGCATCGGTCCCGACGACCCCCATTACGATGCGGCGGTGGAAACCGCGCGGCTGCTTGCCGTAGCCGGGTTCGACATCATCACCGGCGCCGGGCCGGGCATCATGGAGGCTGGCAACAAGGGCGCGCGGCTCGGCGGAGGCAGATCGATCGGCTGCAACATCGAGCTGCCATTCGAACAGGGCGCGAACCCGTATGTCGACACGCTCATCCATTTCAAGTACTTCTTCGTCCGGAAGACGATGTTCATCAAGTACTCGGTGGCGTTCGTAATCTTTCCGGGCGGCTTCGGCACCCTCGACGAGCTGTTCGAGGCGCTCACACTCATTCAGACAGGTAAGATCTATCGGTTTCCTGTCATTCTGTTCGGCCGCTATTACTGGGCGGGGCTGCTGCGCTGGCTGCAGGCCCGTGTCCTGAGCGAGGGGAAGATCTCGGACGGAGATCTCGATCTCATGCTCATAACGGACGATCCTGCCGAAGCGGCCAATGCGATCATTTCCGCGTACAAGTCGCTGGGCAAGACCGGCGGACAACAGCTCGAAGACATCGTGGAAGGAAAGCGAGATGGCAAAAAGCAATAAAAGCAACGGAGAGGGAAGAGGGCGCGGTGGCTTCAAGTCGTCGCGTCACAGCAAGGCGTCGGCAGCTGGACCCAAGGCGCAACAGAAGCTCGCCGCGGAAGAGCGGGAGAAGCGCGGAGTACAGCACACCGCGCACGAAACCAGCCGCTTTCTCAAAGGCCAGCGGATCGATCCGCGCCGCATCGATGGGAAAGAGACGGTCGCCGATCTGATCGAGGGGACGTACCTCGCTTACAACGCCGCGCGACTCCGCGAAGCGTGCCAGCTCTTTACAGGGAAGATGCTCGAGCCAGATGTCACGGTCGGTCTATCCATCACGGGGGCGCTCACGCCGGCAGGTCTGGGAATGTCGGCGCTCATCCCGCTCATAGAGGGCGGATTCGTCGACTGGATCATCTCGACCGGTGCCAATCTCTACCACGACGCGCACTTCGGGCTCGGGCTCGCGATGCACCGCGGCAATGCGCAGGAGTCGGATGTCGTGCTGCGCGAGGAAGGAGTTGTACGGATCTACGATATCTTCTTCGATTACGACGTGCTCCTCTCGACCGATGCGTTCTTCCGGAAGATCATCACCGGAAAAGAATTCCAGCGCCCGATGTCGAGCGCCGAGTTTCACAATCTCGCCGGCAAATACGTCCGCGAGCGAGAGAAAGCGCTGGGGATTGGGCAGAAATCGCTGCTGTCGGCTGCGTACTCCGCCGCTGTACCGATCTACACGTCGTCGCCCGGCGACAGCTCGATCGGAATGAACATCGCGGCGCTGGCGCTCGACGGAAACAAGCTGCTGCTCGATCCCAACCGGGACGTGAACGAGACGGCTTCGATCGTTCTCGATGCAAAGCGCGGCGGCGGAAAGAGCGCTGTCATGATCCTGGGTGGCGGGAGTCCCAAGAACTTCATGCTCCAAACGGAACCGCAGATCCAGGAGGTTCTCGGGATCGACGAGAAGGGACACGATTACTTCCTGCAGATCACCGATGCGCGCCCGGATACTGGCGGACTCTCTGGTGCCACGCCGGCAGAAGCGGTGAGCTGGGGCAAGATCGATCCGGATCGTCTACCCGACGCTGTGGTCTGCTATCTCGATTCCACGGTCGCGCTGCCGCTGCTCACGTCGTACGCATTTGCGCGGCACCAGCCACGACCTATCAAGAGATTGTTCGACCGGAGGGAGGCTATGATGACGAGGCTGCGGGAGGAATACGAGAAGTCATCCACGGAGCCGGCCACGATCGAGCACACGGATTCGAAGCTGCCCCAGCACCGATAGGCTCGGGAGTCAGTCATCCTCTCGGGTAGCAGGGGTGATTGCCTCCCAGAGGCAGACTCTCTAGCTTGGATTAGCGGGCGCCCGGCCATTCATCGCGGTCGGGCGCTCGTTTTTCCCCTAAGGCGCGGGACCCCAAAAAAGGCTCGATTCGTATGATCGACCAACTCAAGAAAAAACTTGGCGAAGAGGCCGAGCATCTTCAGCGCGAGCTGAGCGTCACGCTGCCGCGGGAAATTCGCCGTGCCGTCGAGATGGGCGATCTCCGCGAGAACAGCGAGTACAAAGCCGCGCTGGAGCGCCAGCAGTTCGTCCAGGCGCGCCTGGGACAGCTGCGCCAGCGGCTGAGCAAGCTGTCGCAGATCGACGTGTCCCAGATTCCCTCTGACAAGGTTGGACTCGGATCGCAGGTAGTGGTGCAGGACGAGAAGACGGGCGAGCGCGAGAACTACAGTCTCGTATTCGGCGACTCGGTGGAGTTCGAGGAGGGGCACGTGAGCATGTCGTCCCCGATCGGCAAGACGCTGGTGGGAAGAAGCGTCGGTGAAACAGTCGTGCTCAAGCTGCCGGCAACGACGCGCCGCCTCAAGATCATCCAGCTCAAGACGATACACGACGCAGTGTGAGTAACCGCGGGGCGATTCATCGCCACCGCTCACCGCCTAATTGCGGTCGTCCACCGTCGCGCGCAGTGAAAGCGCTTGTTGCGTCCTGCACGCGTGGGTAGCGTCTCCTCAGAAACCAGATGCGTCGGGAGGCGTTTCACCATGAAAGCTGTTTTTGTAATTCTGGCGGTAGCTTCGCTTTATGGTTGCGGGGGAGGGGGCGGCGGTACCACCACCACCAGCCCAACCAACAATGGCGTCAACACTCCTCCTCCAGCCGACGGGATTTCCGTCAGCAACAACATGTTCACCCCGGGCACAAAGACCGTCGCGGTTGGAACAGCGGTGAAGTGGGCGTGGAATAGCTGCTCCGGTGATTCCTACAATGGCCAGACGTGTGTGTCCCACAGCGTGACTTTCGACGACGGCACGACGTCGCCGACGCAGGATCAGGGCACCTACACCCGGACTTTTGACGTTGCCGGGACATACAACTATCACTGTTCCCAGCACGGAACAGCGATGTCGGGAACTATCACGGTCCAGTAATCGCCGACTGTCAACCGTGAGCGGTCGTTCGGGCGCTGTGGTCTGAAGAAATCTCGAAGCAGCACTTTGGACGTCCCGAACGATCGCACCGCTCCGTCACCTCCGCGCCGACCACTTCGGCCACCAGGGAAGTGACGGCGGCACACACGCAGTGATCCGCTTCGACAGCGGTCGAAAGAGGGCATGCGCGCCCGACAATGCGATACGTCGCGCCCGATTTCTCAACCGCTGTCAATCCTCCAAGGGAGTTGAGCAGGTCCGAAGCGCCCATCACGCGGGAGGAGAGGGACCCCGTGGAATGATCGATACTGCTCGCGAGTCGTTTGCCGACCCTCTTCAGAAACGCGACGAGCTGCGGAGCCGAGGTTTGGTCACGGAGCTCCTCCAGGCACGCTATCAGCACGGGTGCGTAAGCCCGGGAGAACGATTCCTCTCCCTCCGCGCTGAGCGCGAAGAGGGTTGCGGGTTGTCCCGCGCCGCGAATCCTCCGCACTCCTTCCTTACGCACGTTTCCCGCGCGCTCGAGCGCCTCCAGGTGAAAGCGCACAGCGTTATCCGTTACGCCCACCCGTTCGGCGAGATCATCAACGGTCCACGCGCCCTCTCGCAACAAGGCGAGGAGTCGAGCGCGTGTCGCGTCGGCACGGAGCTTTGGAGATCGACCTCGGATTTCAGTCATCTACCCTCAGTTTAACGCCATTCGGCGAATAAGTCAAAGAAAAACTTGACTTATTCCAGGGAGTCCGATAACCTCGAACAGCAGGGCAGCTCACCCGTTCGGTCTCTCTTGGAGGTTACGAATGATTTCGCACAACCGCAGCATGCTCAGGTATGGCGCCATGGCAACTTTAACGATCGCTTTTGGATTGCCTGTTGCAACAGCCCGTTCCCAGGCCGGCTCGCCCCGGCTCGATGACCCAACGATTGTCGCAATATTTGATGCAGCCAACACGTATGATATGGAGACAGGATCACTCGCTGTCAGTAAGGGCCACTCAAAGGCGGTTCGTGATTTTGGAGCGATGCTCGTTCGCGATCACCGGAACGTCCGGCAACAGGGACGCGACCTCGCGAAGTCGCTCAAAGTGACCCCGACGCCACCCCGGGACTTCGCTCTCGCCAAGGCGCACGTTGAGGCGATGCGGTCTCTACGCAAGCTGAAGGGAAGAGCCTTTGACCGCGCTTTTCTGAAGCACGAGGTTGATTATCATAACGCGGTGATCGATGCGGTGACTCACACACTGTTGCCGGCGACTCAAAACGCCCAGCTGAAAGATTTGGAGACGAAGATCGCGCCCGCTTTCGTGGCACACCGCGACCGCGCTCAGAGTCTTCTCGACGAGCAGAAGTGACCGAGCATTCCGATGAGCTGACCGGCCCCGACCTGACCAAGGGTGTCGAGGTCAGCACCATTGGTCCCGGTCAGCTCATCGCCGGTCACGCGTTTGGGGAGCCGGTGCTACTCGTTCACGTCGAGCCAAACTGGTTCGCGATCGGGCGCAAGTGCACGCATTACGGGGCCCCGCTCGACCAGGGCGTTCTCGTCAGCGAAACCATCCGTTGCCCCTGGCACCATGCCTGCTTCGAGCTGCACAACGGAGCAGCGTCCCGAGCGCCCGCTCTCAACGATCTGGCCTCATACGATGTTGCTGTCGAGAGCGACATCGTACGAGTCACGCGCAAGCGAGATCACGGTCAACAGAAAGGAGAAGGCCACCGAGCTCGGGTGTCGTGCGCGCCGGAACGTTGTCTGTTCGAAGAGACGCCCACCGCGGGGCCCGAGTCGGTCGTGATCATCGGCGCGGGCGCCGCGGGTAATGCTTGCGCCGAGATGCTGCGGCGTGAGGCATATCGGGGACCGATCATCGTCATTGATCCGGATCGGGATGCGCCGTACGACCGGCCCAACCTGTCAAAGGATTATCTGGCCGGTAACGCGCCGGAGGAGTGGCTTCCACTGCACCCCAGGGAGTTTTACGCCGCGCAGCACATCGAGATTCTCTCCGGGCTGGAGGCGAGCACGATCGACATCAAATCGAAGACGGTGCATCTGAGCGACGGCAGCGCTCGCAAGTACGGCTGTCTGCTCATAGCGACCGGGGCGACTCCAATCCGCCTCGACGCTCCCGGGGGAGAGCGAATCAATTATCTGCGCACCCTCGGAGATTGTCGCGCCATCATAGGAATGCTCGGCGCCGCGAAGACGGCGGTGGTCATTGGCGCGAGCTTCATCGGATTGGAAGTTGCCGCCTCACTCGTCGCTCGCGGATTAAAGGTGAGCGTCGCGGCTCCGGAGACACTTCCCCTCGAAAAAGTGCTCGGTCGCGAGCTGGGGACGCTCGTCATGGACGTTCACCAGCAGCACGGTGTCACTTTCCGCCTCGGTCGCAGTGTCACATCCGTCGAGGAGAAGAGTGTGGTTCTCGACGACGGGAGCCGGCTCGATGCGGATCTGGTTGTCGCCGGGATCGGAGTTCGGCCAGATCTCAAGCTCGCCGAATCGGCGGGTCTGATGCTCGATAACGGTATCGCCGTCGATGAGTTTCTCGAGACCAGCGCCAGTGGAGTCTTTGCCGCCGGCGACGTGGCACGGTGGCCGGACGCGTACTCCGATCTCCGTCTTCGCATCGAGCACTGGGTGGTCGCGGAGCGCCAGGGACAGGTCGTCGCACTCAACATGCTCGGGGGCCGCGCTCGCTTCGACGACATTCCGTTCTTCTGGAGTGAGCACTACGACAAGTTGTCAATTCGGTATGTCGGTCATGTCGAGCGGTGGGACGAAACGAGAATCGAAGGCGACGTCACTAAGAGGGACTGCGCCGTCTCATATATGGTCGGAGGGAAGCGCAGGGCGATGGCGACAATCAACCGGGACCGCAAGAATCTGCAGACGGAAGTGGAGATGGAAACGGAGCTGTTGCTCAAACCGCCGCCCGCTGTAACGGTCGAAGCGGTGGAGGCCTGACCAGTGGCGACACGACTATTTCGTGATGCTCCGGTTGACGAGATCTCCGAGACCGATCGGACCCTCGAGTACGCGACGCTAACTCGCCGCGAGCTGGAGCTGTTGGGCGAAGATCCGGATCGCGAAGGCCTGCTCAAGACGCCACAACGGGTCGCCAACTCCATGACGTTTCTCACCGAGGGCTACAGCTCGAGCGCGGAAGATGTTGTCGGGAAGGGCATCTTCAAGGAAGAGCACGACAACATGATCATG
>DASWBG010000351.1:0-2460 GCA_036390715.1 Gemmatimonadaceae bacterium | reverse complement strand
TGGCGCGCACGGGACACGAGGTTACGCTCTACGCGCGTGGAGACAACCTCGCTGCGATTCGACAGCGCGGTCTGGAGATCCGCACGCCGGAAGGATCTTCCGTGGTGCAACTCACAGCGACCGATCGTGTCGAGGAGCTTGCCGCCGCCGATTTTGCGATCCTCGCAGTCAAGAGCTACTCGCTCGATGCGATCGCGCCGGTGGTGCAGGGAGTCGCGAAGTCTGGCGCAGCCATTCTGCCGTTCCTGAATGGCGTCGAGACCACGCAGCGATTGATCGCCCTCGGAGTCTCGTCTGCCGCAATACTCGGGGGAGTAACGCGGATCAGCGTAGCGAGAGTGCAGCCCGGTGTCGTCGAGCGTCGCGGACCGTTCCAGAGCGCAATCATCGGCGAGCTTGACGGTCGCATGACCGAGCGCGTCACCCGGATCGTCGCGGCATTTCGTGACGCGGGCGTCGAAGCGAGCGCGTCAAACCATATCGAGGTGGACCTGTGGCAGAAGTTCGTCTTCATCGCTGCTCTCGCGGCATCATGCGGACTCGCGCGAACCCCGGTCGGACCACTGCGTGATCGACCGCTAGGCCGCCGACTTCTGCAGCGTGCGGTTCAGGAGGTAGTCGATGTAGCGCGCGCGCGAGGAATTCCGCTCCCCGCCGACGAAACGGCGCAAGTCGTTGGCGCGATCGACGGGCTCCCTCCCGGAACCAAGCCGAGTTTTCTTCTCGATCTCGAGTCGGGTGGACCGACGGAGCTGGCTACGCTGAGCGGTGCGGTGTCGCGTTATGCCGACGCGGCGGGCGTTGCAACACCGGTGCATGATACGGTTGCGGCTGTACTCGGATAATTTCCCTCCGTGGCTGGGACATTGGTGAACTGCAACTGATGACGACCGGTCGGGGAACTGCAACTGACGACTACCGGCCGAGTGCCGTCGGCGGGTCGGCGGTGGGCTTCGGGCGAGCTGTTTGGTGTGCGCGAACTGGCGCAGGGGGTGGGCGCTCGCCGTGCACTTTCTTCCGCCCACGGTCCATAATCTGCGCGCATGAACAGCCCGCACGTAGCCGAGAGCCGGCACGCCGAAAGCCCCTAGCCGGTAGTCGTACGTTGCAGTATTAAAACAGTATTAACCCAAATAATGAAAACCCGCCTCACCCCCAACCCCGCACCAAGCATGATCCAGGAAACCCTCGAGATCCCTGCCGGCGACGGAGTCACGGAAGCACTCCTTGTCCGCCCAGAGTCCAACGACCCGCTCCCCGCCATCATCAACCTCACCGACGGACTCGGCTTCCGCCCCGCGTTCGCCGAGCAGTCGAAGCGCATCGCCGAGCGCGGCTACGTCGTGCTCACGCCCAACATCTTCTACCGCGTGTCGAAATCGCCGGTCTTTCCGTTTGAGCCCGATTTCGCCGACGAGCGCTCGCGGCAGCGTTTTGCCGAGCTCAAGGCCCCGATGACGACGGCGGCGATGGAACGCGACGGCTCGGCGTACGTCAACTTCCTGGCGTCACAGCCCTTCGTCGGCCGCGGACCGATGGGCGTTATCGGCTTCTGCTTCGCTGGAAAGTTCGCGCTTCTCGCGGCGGCGATGCGCCCTGATCGCGTCGCCGCCGCCGCTTCTTTCCACGGCGGCGGATTGTTCACCGATACCATCGACAGCCCGCATCTCGTCCTGCCGCGCGTGAAGGCGCGGCTCTACTTCGCCCACGCCACCGCCGACCAGAGCATGCCTACCGAGGCGATCGAGAAACTCGAGTGGGCGCTGCGCTCATGGGGCCGCGATTACGAGAGCGAGATGTACGATGCCAAACACGGCTGGATGATTCCCGGCGGGCGTGTCTACGATCCGCCAAACGCGGAACGGGGATTCGAGAAGTTGACGCAGCTCTTCGACGACACTCTCCAGTCGGCGGAGGCGCGAAGCTAGCGGGAAGCGACGACCTGTTCGCGAGGAGTTGACACACTCGGCAACGATACAGTACTACTCGGCAGGCCCTCAGGAGCGATAATGCCCGGCGATATGGGAACCTTTCGAGTAGATGTCGAAATTGAGAACCCCGCACGCCCAGGTGAGCGACGAACACTCACATCGGTGTTGGTTGACACTGGTGCTGAGTTGTCGTGGATGCCAGCCGCGACGCTGGAGTCTCTGGCAATCGAGCGGTACGGAAAGTGGCGGTTCCGGCAAGCCGACGGGACGATTCTCGAGCGCTGGGTCGGCGGTGCGTATATACATGTCGCGGGCAAACGAACCAGCGACGACGTAGTGTTCGGAGACCCGGGCGACCTGGTGTTGTTGGGCTCACGCACCCTGGAAGGCCTCAACTTCCGGATTGAGCCCGTCACCAAGCAATTGGTGGATGCGGGCCCCGCACCTGCAGCCGCGTCTTTTCAACGCGGACGAAGGCGTCCGCGCGACCGGGCGATGGCGTCGAGTGAATCGTAGACCGCGCGCTTGA
>DASWBG010000350.1:0-5237 GCA_036390715.1 Gemmatimonadaceae bacterium | reverse complement strand
ACGGCGCTGGCCGAGGGCCAGGTTGTACTCGTCGGAGCCACGCTCGTCAGCGTTACCCTCGATACGAATTCTCATTCCCGGGTTAGCCTGCAGATAGGGAACTTTCACATCGAGTGTTGCAGCTGCATCCGGTCTGATCGTCGACTTGTCGAAGTCGAAGTAGATCGGGCCAGTGATCTTGGTCGTGTCCAGAACCGCGACTACTGGTGCTACGCAAGCCGGATCCGTCGCCAGGATGTTCGAGTTGTACTGGCATGTTGGCGGCGGTGGCGGTGGTGGCGGCGGCGGCGGTGGCGCGACGCAGTTCGGGCTCGAAGCAGGAATGCTCTCGAGTCCCGCGTACGTGCACATAACCTCCGGACGCGCTCCACCAAACAGCAAGCTCAAGCCGCCACGAACGTGGAAGTTGAGGTTTGCGCTTGGGCTGTGATTCGGCATGTAGTCAACGACACCGTCAATACGAAGTGCCGTGCGGTTGGCAACGCCGAGACGAATGCCGGCGAGGCCACTCGCACCGAAGTTGTAGGTGTAGCTGTCACCGGCGGCGCTCTTGAACTTGTAGCTGGTCCGAGTTCCGCCGGCGCCGATGATGAACTGGCTTTGGCGGCCTCCGATGAACTTGCCGATCGGGAAGTTGTAGTTCAGCCGCGCGGCGAACGCATGCGCGTTGACGTCCGTCGGGCTACCCGCGACCGGAGCGCGGTTCGTTTGCGGCGAATAGTAGCCATCTCCTTCGATTTCCCAACGCGGATCGCTGAGGAAGACGCCGAGGCGTCCGCCGTAGCCAATTCCGTTCTTGGGAATCGCGCCAGCTATGCCGGCGTTGTCGTCGAAGTGGGTCCACTGAACAAAGCCGCCGGCTTCGACGGTTCCCGGTAGAGGCGCGACGAGTTCATCCCACCACACGTAAGGCGCCCACATGACCGGATTGCCCGTTGCGCCGCCGCCGAAAAGGTCTTTGATATCCGGCGAAAGCTGCAGACCAGCCTGCGCGCCGAAATCGAACTTCCCGCCGTTCGACGGCAGGTAGTTGACGAGTCCGTCAACGCGGAGCGCGACACCGCCGAACCCGAGATTGAATCCGACCAGTCCGTTGGCGCCGAACTGATAAGTTCCGACGGCAGTCTCCGTGCGGAAGTTCTCGAGAGCTCCGCCTGCACCGACGTGGATCGAGGGAAGATTTCCGAGCGGGAAGCTGTACACAAGACGAGCCGTGAACGCGCTCGCCTTTACATCGCCACCTACTGCGTTCGCGGCGGAGCCGAGGAAGTGCGTGGTACTCGTAGACTTTGCTGGCGTGTACCAACCGTCAGCCTCGAGATTCCAGTTCGGCGCGATGAAAGCGCCCACGCGTCCACCGTAGCCCCAGGAACTTCCGAAACTGCTGTCCAGGTTCCACTTGCTATCGAAGTGCGTCCACGTGCCGAACCCGCCTACCAGCAACGTACCGGGCGACTGTGCTGCCGCCGTTCCGCCGAGGAGTAAGGCCGTCATCGCGCAGACGGTCCAACTTCTTCTCAACATGATTGGTTCCTCTCAAAGGGTGGAGATACTTTGCAGCGGTTACCGCGGTTGCACGTTGTGTCGTGAGGCAGGATGCATGCCCAGTGAGCGCATTAGCACTCTCCAGACCGACCTCCTCACAACCGGAGAAACTAGCAAATCTTTTCGGAGGCGCTAGTGATGAACGCCCTTAAAAAACAACGCAACAAACATTCGTCACGTTCCGCCAATTTGCGGCTGCGGTAGCCGTTCTCGTCGTGGGCAATCGGCTTGCAAGTGCCACGCCAGCCACCACCCGCAACGAGAAAATACGCGACTTTAAAACGAAATACGGGAATTCTGGCCCGAAATTCGGCCTTTTTGCGGGGTCACGAACCCGCGTGGGCGTTGGCGTAAGCGACCGTAGGATATGCCCTTGTCAATCGACCGCGTGGTGCCGGCCGCCGTTAAGAAACAACCCGGCGCCACCAGGGCCCGCGCCGGCGCGCCAGAACCTTTTCTGTCGCCGCTTGCCACGCGTCCTTCATCGCCAATCCGTCCGCGAAACGATCCTCGGCCTTTGCCGCAAATGCCGTACGGAACCAGTTCCCGAGCACAGTGGGAAATGGCGCAAGATCCGCCTTCTCGGACAGTTGCCGCGCCAATATGCTCTGGGCATCACCGTCACCGAATGGTGTATCGCCGGTCATCGTGAAGTACACGATGGCGGCTAGCGCGAAATAATCCGCCGCCGGTCCCTGCGGCTCTCCGAGAAGCTGCTCCGGAGCCGCGAACGCGGGCGTACCGGTAGTGCCCGCAACGTCCTCACCGGTGACGTTTGCAATGCCGAAGTCAGTGATGCGCCAACGCTGATAGCGATCGATGAGAATGTTCTCGGGTTTCAGATCCCGGTGTAGAATGCCGTTCGCGTGCGCCACGATGAGACCATCAAGAACCTGTTCGACCTGAGTGGCGATCTCGGCCGTCTGACGCGGCCCGGATCGCGCCACGAGACTGGCAACACTTCCCTCTTCGGCCAACTCCATCGTGTACCAGGAGAGATCCCCGCTCGAGTCCCAATCGTAGATTGGCACGATCGCCGGATGCGCAAGTTGCGCCGCCAATTTTGCTTCGCGCCAGAAAGCTCTCACCGCCCTGTCATCGCGCGCGATTGCCGGGTGCAGCGCCTTCAGCGCGACCTCCCGCTCGAGCGACAGATCACGCGCGCGCCAAACCGTTCCAAACGCGCCACTCCCCAGCTTCGACAGAATCTCGTAATCGTCACCGACTGCCCACCGAACGCGCGCTTCGGCCGACTCGTTGGTTGTGCGATCAGGCTCTCCACGAACCATCACCACCGTCCGCGCGGGATCGCCCCGATCCACCGCCCGCAGAAGAACTGCGAGCGAAGGGAATCGATCAGCCGGATCTACAGACAGCGCTCGATCGAGCGCGCCCGCCATCGACTCGGGCGTCTCGGGTCGCACCAGCTTGATGGGCGGAACGCCGCGAGTTGGTGGAGCTTCACCGGTAAGGGCTGTGAAGCACATCGCTGCAAGTTGCCACTGGTCGCTCGCGGGAGTTGGGACCCACTCGTTTGATTCCCATTCGGGTGGCATTGGGAGTAGCTCCTCTCGCATTGGTCGCGATGCCTCGAGCGACCTTATCTCCAGAGGCCCGTTGCCAGGTCTGACACCTGGGGGAATCGCGGCCCGTGGAACCGCCCACTGCCACTCGAGCATCCACAGACGGCCGGTCGGTGTCGTCCACAGCGCGTCGCCGTTCAAGCCACCATGTGCGATGCCCGTTTCGTGCAGGTACGAGAGCGTCGAGCACGCGCCGCGAAGAAGCTGAAAGACGTACGGGATGTCCGCGAGCCCCAGCCTCGCCAGACGCGCACGCACGGTCTCACCGGTTATCCAGCGCCGCAGGTAGCCCGGGCCGCGGCGGGCGTCAGCATACTTTGTCCAGTAATGGTAAGTCGTCGGAATCGAGGGATGACTCTGTCGCGCCAGCTGCTTGGCCTCCTCGAAGAGCCACGGAGTGTGCGCGGGATCGGGCGCGGTGACCAGGGACAGGGAGCGCCCCAACGCATCGACCACTTCCTGATAGTGGCGATAGTCGCCGATCATGCCGCCCGGGCCCCAGGACCATTCAGGCGGCAACTGCCAATCGACGAGATGCGGTGGCAAAGCCTTGGTTGCGCGGGGCGTCACTACTCCGCGATTCATACCACTCATGGCTCGCTCCGTACAAGCACGATCAACACTCTCGCTCCCTTTCCTTCTTCACTGGTGATGGCGATCTCTCCTCCCCACGCTTCGATCAGTCGGCGGCTGACGGCCAGACCGAGTCCGCTCCCGGTCGTGCGCGTAGAAAAATGCGGCTCAAAAATCCGCGGCAACACTGCCGGAGCAATGCCCGCCCCATCATCGACCGTTTCTATCGTCACTCTTCCATCTTCCTCACGTACTGATATGTCGACGTGACGTGCGCCCGCGAGCCGCGCGTTCTCGAACACGTTGAGCAGAACATCCCGCATCTCGTCTTTACGCGCCATCGCCCACACCGGCCTGTCGGCCTTGCGCAACTGCCATTTCACTTTTCGATCGCCCATCTGTTCCAGAGCGACGACATCCTTCACAACCGCGGCGACGTCGACGGCCATCGACGGCGCCAGATCCGCCGGTGCACTTCCGTACCGGCTGAATGAACGCGCGATCTCGTCGAGCCTGTCTATCTCGGCCAGAATTCGCTTCACGTTCTCGTTGAGCACCGCGTCGTAATCGACGCGCGGGTCACTGCGCGCCCGTCGAAGATGTTGAACCCCCAGTCTAATCGGTGTGAGGGGATTCTTGATCTCGTGAGCGATCTGACGCGCCATCTCGCCCCATGCCAGGACACGTTCGGCGCGAGCCACTTCAATCCTGCTGAGCTCGAGGTCCCTCGCCAGACGCCTGGCCGCGATACCGCTCAGCCAAAGCGCCGCAAGTGCACCGGCGGCGGTCGCGAAAAGAACCAGCATTCCGAGATCCCGGCGTCGTCGATCCAATACGATATCGTCGCTTCTGGCCGGCGCGCCGAGCACGTAACGCTCCTGCCCCGGCCCGAGAACGGCACTGTAGCCGAAGAGCATTTTCGCGGAGCCGAGTTTTGCTTCCCACGCCGCGGATAGCTCGCCTCTGGTCCCGAGACTGAGCTCAACCGGTGGCGGCAATGGTCGTCCGGTCGGAGCGAGGACATCGAGAAGGCTGTCGCTCGTTCTGTCGAGGAGGCCGTTGGAATAGAGGAAGAGCGGTGTGTCGAAGCGCCGTGCTGCGCCTGGCAGCTGCTGGTACTCGTTCCCCGCGGCCACGGCGTTGAGAGTTTCGTGAACAAGAACTTCGCGCGTCTGCAGATCGTCGCTTCGCAATCTTTGATACGACCATAGCGCGAAGGCGATCGCCGGTATCACGAAAAACGCGAAGAGGGCGAGGGTGAGTCTCGCGTGGTAGGTGTAGATCCACCTCGCCACGCGCACACGCAACCAGCGGACGAAACCCCTTTCCGTAAGGGCGCCAAGCAGCCAGAACATGCCGGCGAGCAGCAGGTCCAGCAGGAGCACGAGACTTCCCCGTTCAGCCCGCGCCCATATCGAGCGTAGGTCGATCTCCACATGCGCGCGCATCGTCCCCGCGCTTGTTGAGATCAGCCGGTCGCCGTGAAGCTCATCCCCCATTCGATGCCATCGCAGCTGCATCGTGTCGGCGTGGACC
>DASWBG010000349.1:0-15160 GCA_036390715.1 Gemmatimonadaceae bacterium | reverse complement strand
GATTGCGGACAACTTGTCGAGTGAGCGGAGCAGCCCGACATCGCCGCCATTGAGCATGTACGCCTCCGTTTGCGGGGCGCCGTCGATCAGCTCAGCGAAAAGTGTGGGGAGCGTATTACCCAGGTCGCGGGTGTTCACGTTTTCCACCTCCACCAAAATGCAGCACTCCGTCCCTCACGACCATTGAACCAGCTACGGACCCGATAACGGCCCGCCACAAGCGGCCAACCGCGAGCCTTCCACTCTCTGAGCGTGATCACGTCTTCGTCGTATTCGCTATACCGCGGCGGAAACACATAAACGGAGTTTCCCCACCAGTCGATGCTCGGTCCCGCGTTCAGCGGATCCGCATCATTGGCAATTCGCATGCTGCCCCAGAGTCCCTTGCTCGAATTGGGATCGTTTGTGAATACATACGGCGGACCGCCACTCACTACTCGAATTTCCTTAAATGATTCGTTGCTCACGTAAACGCGAATCCGGAGCGTTGCAGCCGTATCACTGATGCTTGCCGTCGCGGGAGAAACCTCTGCCCAAACGCTGAGTCCAACGTTCGTGTTCGGTCCGACGACGTTGTCGCTGCAGGCCAGACAAAGCAGCACGACAAATAAGAGTCCGGTTCGCATGCGAAGAAATTGTGGAATAAGTGTGCCTATAGGCGTTCGGATTCAGCCGACCGACCTTCACATCTTGATGTCGCTCAGAAGCATGTCGTGCGGCCACTGATCGACGAAGCCGTTCTGCCGGAGCACCGTCGCGATCTGGCCCCAGTGCCGGATATCGTGCAGGAAAATGTTCGACGCGACCTTGTACTTGCTGGCTGAAATCGTGCCCGCTGTGAGAGTCTGAAACGTCAGGATGCGATCAAGCTCCTTCTCTGGTGCGGTCGTGAGAAAGTGCACTAGCTGGCCGCGCGCATTATCCCCGAGCTCGAACACTTCATCGATCGAAGTCTGCCGGAATTCCTCCCAGGCTGTGACTTCCTGATCCAGCAGCCGCTGCGCGTACCGTAGCTCCACTCCGAAAATGTGCAGCACCACTCCGCCAATCGTCGCCATGCGTCCGGTGGCGAATGGCACCACCCACGCTTTTGGATGCTCGACGAACCAGTCGCGCCAACGGTGGTGTTCCGTCGAAGTGACCTCGAGGAGCACCTTATAGGTGAGGGCGCAGCGGTTGATGGCTGTCACACTCTCATGTGATCCGGGCGCCAGTTCCGAATGGCGCGCTTGATGTCGGCCCGGGTCTTGAGCTCGCCATTGAGCGCGCGCCTCGTCAGCTCGGGCACCTCATCATCGGGCGCGAATCGGAGGCCAATGAACTGCTCCGGCGTCAGATTTCCGATTCGACCGCGCATATCGGTTGGGAGGACCCGCTCGAGGCGGATACGTTCCTCCAGACGAATGATGCGATCCTGAGCGCGAAGAGGCATGGTTCGGGAGATGAGGATTCCGGTCACCAACGCGATCGCCACGATGACTGCCCATCCGTTCACCAAGCGCGGATCTCGCCAGAATCGCGCTGCCAGGACGAACACGTTGGCTACCAGTACGGGAATAGCGAAGAAATGCCACGCCGGAATAAACCGACGGTGAGTCGCGAACGTCTGGGTCTCTTCCGCCATCCTGGACTCCTTGTGGTTTGGTCCCGTCAACACCGGAAACTACGTATCACCGAAAATTGCGCGAGAGCAAAACTCTATTGCGGCCGATCGGTCGCGACGATTCAAGCACAATTACGCGGTTTGCACTTGCGCGTCGCGTGCGTAACGCTTGAGTCTGGTAATCATGGCGTTGAGACCCGGCTCGCGAGCAGCCAGGCCGATGCTCTCCATCAACGTGCTGACAAAATCTCCCGGTATTCCGAGGGTGGTCGATGGCGGCTGGCCGTTTACTGCCCCGAAGATGATGGCGAGAACGGCCGCAATGGTCGGCGACTCCCGGACGTTGAGATCGGCGTAGAAATACATTCGCCCGTCACGCACTTCGGGAATGATGTCCACACGCGTCTGGCACTCCGGAATGTTGAACGATCCATGCTCGATGTCCTTGAACCGTTCCGGCAGTGGCTCGAGTTTCTTCGAGTACTGGACCAGCGCCTGCATCTTTTCCTCGCGTCCCATCGAGCGGAACAGTCTCAACACTCGATCAATGGACGGCGGAATGCCCGAGCTGGTGGGGGCGCTCTCCATAGGCAGCAATCTAATTATGTTTCGCGAAACAGATCATCAACGCAACGGAGAGCCGGATGCCAACCAGGAAAGCGACTGCCACGTGGGAAGGCGGACTCAAGACCGGAAAGGGAAGCTTCAAGGGCGAGAGCGGCGCGATCAGCGCTCAATACAACTTCAGCTCACGGTTCGAGAGCGGCGCAGGATCGAATCCTGAAGAGCTGCTCGCCGCGGCGGAAGCGGCCTGTTTCAGCATGGCGTTGAGCGGGGGTCTGGAGAAGAATGGCACGCCCGCCACCAAAATCGAAACCACCGCGGCGTGCACGATTCAGGCTGTCCCTGGCGGCTTCGGTATCACCACGATGAAGCTCAACGTGCAGGCGACGGTGCCCAGGATCGACAAGGTTAAATTCGATCAGATCGCGCAGGAAACCAAAGAGGGATGTCCGGTCTCGAAAGCATTGAAGGGGAATGTCGATTTGCAGCTCGAGGCTAGACTGCTCTGAGTGGGGGAAGCGGGAAGGGTTTCCCGCCTCCCGCTTTATCGCGAGTAGTTTCTGATCTTGCTCTTGAGCAACTCGCCGTTGGAGAAGATGATCATCTCCCCCGACTCGCTGCGCACGCGGGTGGTCTTGAGGCCGATGTGCTCAACCTTGCCTCGATAGTTCTCGACTGAAATTGAGTCCCCCACCACGAATGGCTTGTCGATGACGATCGAGATGGCGGCAAAGAGGTCGCCGAGGATGTTCTGGACCGCGAGCGCAATCGCGAGTCCGCCGATTCCGAGCCCGGTGAGCAACGGCCTGATCGGAATATTGAGTGCGTACAGCGCAGCAAAGCCAAGGATGAGCCAGATCGTAAGGCGGGCAACGGCGCCGAGTGCCTTGAACGTCGTGATGCTGCTGCCGTCCACTGCGTGGAGCTCGATGTAGCGATGGAGGTAATAGCTGATGATGATGTTGGCCCAGATCACGCCCTGCATGAACAGCGCGAGAACCGTTGCGATATTGGCCGTGTCCTGAGCGCTCGGCGGCGCACCGAGCAGCTTTGGCGCGAATGAGGCGATCAGGGCGAGGATGAGGAAGAACGAGCCTCGCAGGATCCTGATCGCCAGTGTGTTTTGCATGGCCTAATGACGAAGCATCGCCTTGAACTGCAACGCCGACGGAAAAGCTCCCAGCGATCGGCTGCAAAGCAGACAGCTCCCTGCTTGGGTTTTGTGTACGCCCGGTTTGCGCTCTCGCCTTATGCCGAGTTTTAAGCGCCTCTCGCCATCAGCGCCACGTTCTCCGCACCGTCGCACGCGTCGCAGTTCTGGCACGTCCACTCAGGATCGACCTCTTCGCCAAAGTGCTCCAGGATATAGCGGGTACGGCACTGGGTCGTCTGGCAGAACTGGATCATCGTGCGGAGCTTCTCCTGATCCATCGCCCTTCTCTCTTCGTAGTCCTGAAGATCCGCGCTCAGATCCACCGCGCATAGATCTTCCCCGAGCCTCTCCCACTTCCCGCCCCGGTGCTCGCGCACGAGTCCATGACGCTTGAGCAACGCGAAAACGATCTTTGCTTTTCGGGACGGAATGCTGGTGATCCCGACGATATCATCGAGCAGCACCGGCGTCTTAAGGGGATATTTTTCGAGCGCCAGGGCGACCTGCGCCGCCTCCTGCACCTCTGGATACTTGCCGCCCAGGAAGTACGACTGTATGCGCTTGTCCTCCACGCGGTACAACACCCGGCAGATCGCAGACTGGCCATCCCGACCAGCCCGTCCGGCTTCCTGATAGTACGCCTCGATCGACCCCGGAAAATGATAGTGGATCACCCAGCGCAGATCCTGCTTGTCGATGCCGAGCCCGAACGCGTTGGTGGCGATGATGGCCTTGAGCTCGCCCGCCATGAATCGGTTCTGGACATCTTTCCGGTCGGCAGCCGGCCGCTTGCCGTGGTAGAGTCCAACACTGAAATCCGCGGCCAGCATCTCGTACAGGCGCTCTGATTCTTTTACGGTCGCGACATAAATCACGCCCGAGCCCTCGAATTCCCTCAGGGCGTGGCGCAATATCGTGTCCTTGATCTGGTCGTTGACGGTGCGAACGACCTCGAAGCGGAGGTTCGGGCGGGCGAATCCCGTGATCGTGATGTGTGGATCTTTCATCCCGAGCTGGCGGATGATGTCGGCCTGGACGTGCGCGGTAGCTGTGGCGGTAAGCGCGAGCACCGGCGGACGGCCGAGCCGCTTGGAGATTGCCCCCAGCGAGAGATAATCGGGGCGGAAATCGTGTCCCCACTGGCTCACGCAGTGCGCCTCATCGATGACGAAGAGGCTGATCGGGCGCGAGAGGAGATGCTCGAAAAACGCGCGATCCTTGAAGCGCTCGGGGGTGAGGTACAGCATTTCTCCCTCGCCGTCAGCAATCTGGCGATGCGCTTCTCGCGTCTCGGAGGTAGAGAGATGCGAGTGCATCGCGACAGAGCTCACGCCCTGCGCGGAGAGCTTGTCGTGCTGGTCCTTCATCAAGGCGATGAGCGGACTGACGACGATTGTAAGACCGGGCAGCAGCAGCGCGGGGAGTTGGTAAATGATGGACTTTCCGCTCCCGGTCGGCATCACCACCAGGGCGTCCTTGCCCGAGAGAACGGCATCGAGCGGCTCCCACTGGCCAGGCCTGAAATCCTGATGCCCAAAGCGATCGTGCAGGAGCTGGCGAGCCGACTCCCTCGTTACTCGTATCGACACTCTGGCTGATAAGGCACAAAGTATTCCGCCACCTACCAGCTTGAGGGCTGAGATGCTAAGCTGAGCGACCGATGCCGAACGCTCCTCCTCCCTCCCCCTCCCCACGATATCAGATCTTCGCGCCAACCGCTCCCGGATTGGAGTCGATAGCCGCGGGCGAGCTGAAGGCGCTCGGAGTTAGAGGAAACCAGGAAGTCGGAGGTGTAGCCTTCGGTGGCGAGCTCGAGCGCGTCTACGAGGCGAATCTCTGGCTCCGCACCGCAAGCCGCATCGTAGTCCGGCTCGGTCAATTTCACGCCGGCACGTTTTACGAGCTGGAACGGCACTCGAAAAAATTGCCGTGGCCGGATTTTCTTCCCGAGAGTGGCGCTGTCGAAGTGCGGGTCACCTGCAGAAAGTCGAAGCTCTATCACTCCGATGCCGTCGCGGAGCGCGTGCTTTCTGCGATCGCGGGAGCAGCGTCGCGGAGCATTGAGCTGAGAGCGGCGATTTCTGTTGGCGACGACGATGAAGCGGAGGGGCAGACTGGAACCGGAGACGGGACCGGCGCCGGCCAGGCACGAGGACCAACTCAGCTCTTCATCGTGCGCATCGTGCATGATCAGGTTGAGATCAGTGCGGACAGCTCGGGCGAGCTGTTGCACCGAAGGGGATACCGGAAGGAAGTAGCGAAAGCTCCGCTTCGCGAAACCCTGGCGGCTGCGATGGTGCTGGCGAGCGGATGGGAGGGCCAGCGAGGCGCGCCGCTACTGGATCCGATGTGCGGATCAGGCACGATTCCCATAGAAGCCGCGCTTATCGCGCGTGGAATTGCGCCCGGCCTGCAGCGGGATTTTCAATTCATGAAGTGGCCCACGTTCGATGGCGATCTCTGGAATGGTATCATCGAGAAGGCGCGCAGCTCTCAAACGAATGGCGAGCTCGACATTCACGGCGGCGACCGCGACGCCGGCGCCATTTCAGCCGCGATGCACAACGCAACGAGAGCAGGCGTTGCTGGATCTGTCGGGTTTTCAGTGGAGTCGCTTTCGGGTTCTATCGACGCCACCAAAGACGTCGCAATTGGAGAAGGCTGGATTCTCAGCAATCCGCCCTACGGCGTGCGGGTCGGCGAGAGCAGAGATCTCCGCGATCTGTATTCGGCCTTGGGAATGGCTTTGAAAACGAAGCGTGGCTGGAGGATTGGCCTCCTTACACCAGACGCGGTGCTGGCGGCCCAGATGCGACTTCCACTCCGATCGCGTTTCGCCACCAGTAATGGAGGAATTCCAGTGAGTTTCCTGGTCAGTGAAAAATCGGAGAAAGCGGCACTGCGATCACTCAAAGCCCGCGCGGGAGGAGCATCGAATGAAGTCTGACAAATCAGGTGAAGGGTTAAATAACCATCTAATCGGGACGGTGGTCTCAATAAATGTCTCTCGCGGAGGAGTACCAAAAAGACGTGTTACTGACGTTAATGTGTCTCTATTAGGGCTCGAAGGGGATGGCCAAGATGACGTAAAGCACCATGGCGGACCCGAGCGGGCTGTTTGTGTTTATTCTCTCGAGCGGATTCATTCCCTACAGGCAGAAGGACACCCGATCGACGTCGGAACTGTCGGAGAGAACGTCACCGTCGAGGGCATCGATTGGGACTTAGTCGTTCCGGGGGCGCGTCTCCGGCTCGGGGATGAAGTTCTGCTCGAAATCGCGTCGTTTACCAACCCCTGCAAGACAATAAAGGCGTCATTCATCGACGGAGAATTCACCCGGATCGCGCAGAAACTTCATCCGGGATGGAGCCGTGTCTACGCCCGAGTGCTGTCAGAAGGTTCTATCCGTTCAGGCGACCCCGTCGAAGTGGACCTAACGACCTAATTGCACCCGAACCAGGGCCGGCCGAAAAACGGCCCCGCTTTTGAACAGTAGGAGTGTTCCCCCATCGGCCCAGCGCCGACAAACCGGGGACTCGAGGTCCCGCGAACTGGGGCCAAAAAAGAACACATGAAGGAGTAGAGTCGTGGAGATCGGTGACACTATCGAGGAAGAGACGGGCACGGAAGAAAGTGCCGAGCGCTCCTCCAACACCGCGGGCGCGCGCCGAAAAAACGGCAAAAACGGCGGCAAGGGACGAAACGGGAAAGGAACGGGCAACGACGCCGGCATCGAGGGGGTAGGCGAGCAGGAATCGCGCGTACTCGCTCCGGATGGAAAGATCAGGAACGCAGACCTCCGGCTCCTTCTCAACGCCATGCGCGACCTGAGAGATGGCGAATTTGAGATCCGGCTCCCCATGTCCGAGGATCCACTACTCGCCGAGATCGCGGACGCTTTCAACGGAATCGCGAAGCTCAACGAACGGATGTGTGACGAGATGCTTCGCGTCAGCAGCACCATCGGACGCCAGGGCCAGATGAACGATCGTGCATCCATCGGTCCGGTCATCGGCGGCTGGCGCTCCACCGTCGAATCCGTCAACACTCTCATCACCGACCTCGCTTCGCCCACGACCGAAGTGGCTCGCGTGCTGACCGCTGTGGCCGAGGGAGACCTCGGGCAGAAGATGGTGCTGGAAATCGATGGCAAACCGGTGCAGGGCGAGTTTCTCCGCATCGGCACTACCGTCAACACAATGGTCGACCAGCTCGGCTCCTTCGCCAACGAAGTCACGCGCGTCGCGCGCGAAGTGGGAACCGAAGGCAAACTGGGCGGACAGGCCGAAGTACCAGGCGTTGCCGGCACTTGGAAGGACCTGACCGACAACGTCAACACCCTCGCTGGCAACCTGACCAGCCAGGTGAGAAACATTGCCGCGGTGACCACCGCGGTCGCCAAAGGAGATCTCTCCCAGAAGATCACGGTCGAAGCACGCGGCGAGACGCTGGCGCTCAAGAACACGATCAACACGATGGTGGATCAGCTCAGCTCGTTCGCGTCGGAAGTAACTCGTGTGGCGCGCGAGGTGGGAACGGAAGGGAAGTTGGGCGGACAGGCAGCAGTGCCCGGGATCGCCGGCACGTGGAAGGACCTTACAGACAACGTCAACACGCTCGCGGGAAACCTCACCGGTCAGATCAGAAACATCGCCGACGTGACGACAGCAGTCGCGAAAGGAGATCTGTCGCGGAAGATCACCGTCGATGTCAAAGGCGAGATTCTCGAGCTGAAAAACACCGTGAACACGATGGTGGACCAGCTGAGCACGTTCGCGGAAGAAGTAACGCGCGTCGCGCGCGAAGTGGGAACCGAGGGACGACTTGGCGGACAGGCACAAGTTCCACAGGTCGCGGGCACGTGGAAGGATCTCACCGACAACGTGAACTTCATGGCGTCGAACCTCACCGGTCAGGTGAGAAACATCGCCGACGTCACGACGGCGGTCGCGCGAGGTGACCTGTCGCGCAAGATCACGGCTGATGCGCGGGGAGAAATCCTCGAGCTGAAGAACACGATCAACATCATGGTGGACCAGCTCAGCGCCTTCGCCTCGGAAGTGACCCGTGTCGCTCGTGAGGTCGGCACCGAAGGCAAGTTGGGTGGTCAGGCGGAAGTGCCCGGAGTAGGCGGTACGTGGAAGGATCTGACCGACAACGTGAACACTCTGGCAGGAAATCTCACCAGCCAGGTGAGAAACATCGCCGCGGTCACTACCGCGGTGGCGCGAGGTGACCTGTCACAGAAGATCACCGCCGACGCACGCGGAGAAATTCTAGAGCTGAAGAGCACCGTCAACACGATGGTTGATCAGCTGAGCACCTTCGCTTCGGAAGTAACGCGCGTCGCCAAGGAAGTAGGAACGGAAGGAAAGCTTGGCGGACAAGCCGATGTGTCCGGAGTCGTCGGAACGTGGAAGGATCTGACCGACAACGTGAACGCAATGGCATCGAGCCTCACGGGCCAGATCAGAAACATCGCCGATGTTACCACGGCGGTGGCCAAGGGAGATCTATCCAGAAAGATCACCGCGGAAGCGAAGGGTGAAATCCTCGAGCTGAAGAGCACGATCAACATCATGGTCGATCAGCTGAGCTCGTTCGCCTCTGAAGTGACGCGTGTGGCAAAGGAAGTGGGCACCGAAGGAAAGCTTGGCGGCCAGGCTGAAGTACCGGGCGTCGGTGGAACGTGGAAGGACCTGACGGACAACGTGAACTTCATGGCGTCGAACCTGACGGGCCAGGTCCGCAACATCGCCGACGTCACTACGGCCGTGGCCAAGGGAGATCTCAACAGAAAGATCACCGCGGAAGCGAAGGGAGAAATACTCGAGCTGAAGAACACGATCAACATCATGGTCGATCAGCTAAGTGGATTCGCGGCAGAAGTGACGCGCGTCGCGCGCGAAGTAGGCACCGAAGGAAAACTCGGCGGCCAGGCCAGCGTTCCCGGAGTCGCCGGGACGTGGAAAGACCTTACCGACAATGTGAATACTCTGGCCGGCAATCTCACCGGTCAGGTGCGGAACATTGCCGCCGTTACGACGGCAGTCGCGCGCGGAGATCTGTCACAGAAGATCACCGTCGAGGCAAAGGGAGAGACGGCGGAGCTGAAGGACACGATCAACACCATGGTCGACCAGCTCGGCTCGTTCGCCGACGAAGTGACGCGTGTGGCGAAGGAAGTAGGAACCGAAGGAAAGCTCGGTGGACAGGCGAGCGTGCCCGGAGTCGCGGGTACGTGGAAAGATCTGACCGACAATGTTAACGCGATGGCGTCAAACCTTACGGGCCAGATCAGAAACATCGCCGACGTGACGACGGCAGTCGCGAAGGGTGATCTGTCTCGCAAGATCACCGTCGATGTAAAGGGCGAAATTCTCGAGCTCAAGCAGACCATCAACACGATGGTGGACTCACTCAGCGTTTTCGCGGGAGAAGTAACTCGTGTCGCGCGTGAGGTGGGAACTGAAGGCCGGCTCGGCGGCCAGGCGAACGTTCCTGGCGTAGCTGGAACGTGGAAGGATCTCACCGACAACGTGAATTTCATGGCGAGCAATCTTACCGGTCAGGTGAGAAACATCGCCGACGTCACGACCGCTGTCGCGAAGGGAGACCTCTCACGCAAGATGACGGTCGACGTGAAGGGCGAGATTCTCGAGCTCAAGAACACGATCAACACAATGGTGGACCAGCTGAGCGCGTTCTCCTCGGAAGTGACACGAGTCGCGCGCGACGTAGGCACTGAAGGCAAGCTGGGCGGGCAAGCCAACGTTCCCGGTGTGGCCGGAACCTGGAAGGATTTAACTGACAACGTGAATACGCTCGCCGGCAACCTGACGAGCCAGATTAGAAACATCGCCCTTGTAACGACTGCGGTTGCCAAGGGAGATCTCTCGCAGAAGATCACGGTCGAGGTACGCGGGGAGATTCTCGAGCTCAAGAACACTGTCAACGCGATGGTCGACTCGCTCCGCGTCTTCGCGGATGAAGTGACGCGCGTGGCCAAGGAAGTAGGAACCGAAGGAAAGCTGGGTGGACAGGCAGAAGTGCCGGGCGCGGCCGGTACGTGGAGAGCGCTCACCGACAACGTGAACGCGATGGCCAACAGCCTGACGCTGCAGGTGCGCGCGATTGCGGATGTGGCAACCGCGGTGACGCGCGGCGACCTGAGCAGGCAGATCGCGGTGGAGGCTCAGGGTGAGATGGACGAGCTGAAGAACAACCTGAACCAGATGATCGCGAACCTGAAGACTACGACCGAGAAGAACACAGAGCAGGACTGGCTGAAGACCAATCTCGCGAAGTTCTCGCGGATGATGCAGGGACAGAAGGATCTCGAGGCGGTCTCGAAGCTCATTATGTCGGAGCTCACGCCACTCGTCTCAGCTCACCACGGCGCGTTCTATATCATGGACGACGAGAACCAGATGCCGGTGCTCAAGCTCATAGCGAGCTACGCGTACAAGGAGCGCAAGCACGTCGCCAACCGGTTCCACCTCGGCGAAGGGCTCGTCGGCCAGGCGGCGCTGGAGAAGAAGCCAATTCTGCTGACCAACGTTCCGGAGGATTATATCCGGATTTCGTCCGGCCTCGGAGAGGCGGCTCCACGCAACGTTCTCGTGCTCCCCGTGCTGTTCGAGGGAGAAGTGAAAGCAGTGATCGAGCTTGCTTCGTTCCTGCCCTTCAGCCAGATACACCAGCTCTTCCTCGATCAGTTCGCGGAGAGCGTCGGCGTCGTGATCAACATGATCGCCGCCAACATGCGCACCGCCGAACTGCTTGAACAGTCGCAAAGTCTGACTCTGGAATTGCAAAGCCAGTCCGAAGAGCTGCGGATGCAGCAGGAAGAGCTGAAGAAATCAAACGCCGAGCTCGAGGCTCAGGCCCAGACGCTCAGGACTTCCGAGGAGCTGCTCAAGGATCAGCAGGAGGAGCTGCAGCAGGTCAACGAAGAGCTGGAGGAGAAAGCATCGTTGCTCGCCGAGCAGAACCGGAAGGTCGAATCGAAGAACGAGGAAGTGGAGGGAGCGAGAGTAGCTCTCGAGGAGAAAGCGGAGCAGCTCGCCCTGAGCTCCAAGTACAAGTCGGAGTTCCTAGCCAACATGTCACACGAGCTGAGAACTCCACTCAACAGCCTGCTCATCCTCGCGCGCCTGCTGAGCGAGAACAAGGACGGCAATCTCACGCCGAAGCAGGTCGAATTTGCCCAGACGATTCTGACCTCGGGCAGCGACCTGCTCAATCTCATCAACGACGTGCTCGATCTATCGAAGGTCGAAGCCGGCAAGATGGATGTGAATCCGACGGAAGTTGCGATGGCAGACGTCAAGGATTTTGTCGATCGCAGCTTCAGCCAGCTCGCCGATCAGAAGGGACTTGGCTTCCATGTGGAGCTGAACGCCGATCTTCCGCGCACGATTCTCACCGATGGCGGGCGCCTTCAGCAGGTTCTAAAGAACCTTCTGTCCAATGCGTTCAAGTTCACGGAGAATGGCGATGTGACTCTCACCGTTCGTCGCGCGGAGAAAGGACGACGGTTCCTGAATCCGGCGCTCGAGGGGTCGCCGGAAGTAATCGCGTTCGCCGTAACGGACACAGGTGTCGGAATTCCCAAGGACAAACAGCGCCTGATCTTCGAGGCGTTCCAACAGGCGGACGGAACCACGAGTCGCAAGTATGGTGGAACGGGTCTTGGACTTTCGATCAGCCGTGAGATCGCGCGGCTGCTGGGCGGGGAGATCAGGGTCGAGAGCGCGGAAGGTCAGGGCAGCACCTTCACCTTGTTCCTTCCCACACGGTACGTCCCTCGTCAGGATGGCCCGGACCGCGATCCGATAAGCATGACCGACTATCCCTTGATCCCTCGCAGAACGGAAACAAGGCCGCAGCGGACCACCCCGGTCAGGCCAGTGGCGAGTCGGGACCAGCGGCGCAGGCCCACCGGTGACGCGCTTCAGTATCGGCCTGAGCGCCGGGCGGTTCCGCAAACCGTGATCTCCGACGACAGGGAAAACATTGAAGAGGGTGATCGCACCGTACTGGTCATCGAGAATGACCAGAACTTCGCGAAGGTTCTGTTCGATATGGCGCGCGACAAGGGCTATAAGGCGGTGGTCGAGCTGGACGGCGAGGCCGGGCTCAACGCCGCGCGCGAAGTTCGCCCGGATGCGATCACTCTCGACATCGACATGCCGGGAATGGACGGGCTCGAGGTGCTCGATCGACTCAAGCGCGATCCAGCGACGCGGCATGTCCCTGTTCACATAATTTCCGGCGTCGAACAGAAGCGTGCGGGGCTCAACGCCGGTGCGATCGCTTTTCTGGCCAAACCGGTCAGCAAGGAGGCGCTCGACACCGCGTTCGCGCGAATCGCGACTTTCATCGACACCGTGCCGAAGAATTTGCTGGTCGTCGAGGACAACGAGACGCAGCGGCAGAGCATCGTCGAGCTGATCGCGCACGATGACGTCGACATTACCGCGGTTGCCTCGGCGGAGGAAGCGCTCACCAAGCTGCACGAGAAGCACTTCGACTGTATGGTGCTCGACCTCGGCCTCCATAGCGGCGACATGAGCGGGTTCGACCTGCTGGAGAAGGTCAAATCGGATCCGGATAACCATGATCTTCCGATCATCATCTACACCGGCAGGGAGCTGAGTCAGGAGGACGAGACGAAGATCAAAAAGTACGCGGAGACGATCATCGTGAAGGATGTAAAATCTCCCGAACGCCTGCTCGACGAAACCGCGCTCTTCCTGCATCGCGTCGAGGCAAAGCTGCCTGAGCAGAAGCGGAAGATGCTGGAGCACCTGCACGATGCTGACTCGGTGGTCGCCGGCAAGAACATCCTCGTAGTGGACGACGACGTCCGAAACATCTTCTCGCTGACGAGCATGCTCGAGGATCACGGCATGATCGTGCGCTTTGCCGAAAACGGAAAGCAGGCGATCGATCAGCTTAAGAAGGATCCGAACGTCGATGCGGTGCTGATGGACATCATGATGCCCGAAATGGATGGTTACGAGACGACCAGGGCGATACGAGCGATGGATAGGTTCAAGACGCTGCCGATCATCGCGCTCACGGCGAAGGCGATGAAAGGTGATCGCGAGAAGACCATCGCGGCGGGAGCGTCCGACTACATCACCAAGCCCGTCGATACCGAGCAGCTGTTATCGCTGCTGAGAGTATGGCTGTACCGATAGCCGAGCCGCCCACCACCGGCGCGGAGTCCGACCAGCAGGAGTTCAAGCCCGATCTGGAGAGAATCGAGATCGAGCTGCTGCTGGAGGGGGTCTTCCGTCATTACGGATTCGATTTCCGCGCCTACGCCTACGCGTCGATTCGCCGCCGGCTGTGGAAGCGTGTCGAGGAGGAAGGGCTGGCAAGCGTGAGCGCCCTCCAGGAGCGGGTACTCCACGAGCCGGAAATGATGGAAAAGCTCCTGCTGGATCTCTCCATCAACGTCACGGCGATGTTCCGGGATCCCAGTTTCTATGTCGCGTTCCGCGAGCACGTGGTTCCAATGCTACGCACATATCCCTTCATTCGCATCTGGCATGCCGGCTGCTCGACCGGCGAAGAAGTCTACTCGATGGCGATGCTACTGCGAGAAGAAGGGCTGTACGATCGCTCGCGCATCTACGCGACGGACATCAACGAAGTGGTGCTGAAGAGGGCGAAGGCAGGAATCTTTCCGCTGGAACGGATGCAGGAGTACACCGACAACTACCTGCGCGCTGGAGGCCAAAAATCATTCTCCGAGTACTACACGGCCAAATACGGAGGGGCGCTGTTCGATCAGTCGCTGACGAGGAACGTTGTATTCTCGCAGCACAACCTGGTAACGGACCGCTCCTTCAGTGAATTCAACGTGATCCTGTGCCGGAATGTGCTCATCTATTTCGACAAGACACTACAGTCGAAGGTACACAGCCTGTTCTACGACAGCCTTGCCATGTTCGGAGTGCTTGTGCTCGGCAGCAAGGAGACGCCCCGATTCATGGCGCACGAGGAATGCTATGAGCAGATAGCGACTCCGGAAAAGATTTTTCGGAAGGTGAGATAGCGATGCCGTATTCGATCGTCGCAATGGGGACATCGTGGGGAGGATTATCCGCGATGTCAAAGCTGCTGGGCAGTCTGCCGGAGGAATTTTCGCTTCCGATCGTGCTGGTACAACATCGGAGCAAGGATTCCGATCGCCTGCTGGTGCAGCTCCTGCAGGACGCCACTGGTCTCAAGGTTTGCGAGATCGAGGACAAGGATGTACTGCGCGCTGGAACCGTCCACGTCGCCCCCGCTGATTATCACGTTCTGGTCGAATCGGGATATCTCTCGCTCACACTCGAGGAGCCGGTCAGATTCAGCCGGCCCTCCATCGACGTGATGTTTACCTCGGCTGCTGATGCTTATGGACCCGCGACAATCGGAGTCATTCTCACCGGTGCGAATGAGGATGGCGCGACGGGTCTCGCGGCCATCGTGAAGCGTGGCGGGTACGCACTCGTCCAGGATCCGAAAACCGCCGAAATCAGGATCATGCCCGAAGCCGCGCTCAAGGCTACGCCGACCGCTGAGGTACTTTCGCTCGACGATCTTGCGTCGCGGCTAATCGAGCTCGCTGAGCCAGTTGAAGAGGGAAGGAGAAGGGCGGTATGACAGCCGATCGCGTCAATATCCTCCTCGTCGACGACCGCCCCGAGAATCTTCTCGCGCTCGAGGCGATCCTGGAGCCGCTGGGGCAGAATATGATTCGCGCCGAGTCCGGCCCGGAGGCGCTCAAACAGGTGCTGGGGCTCGATTTCGCGGTGATTCTTCTCGATGTGCAAATGCC
>DASWBG010000348.1:0-2168 GCA_036390715.1 Gemmatimonadaceae bacterium | reverse complement strand
ATTGGCTGTCTCGCGGATCACTGGATATCCGTAGCGCGCGAGCCAGTCGCGGTCGCCGGTCGCGAGATAGTATTGCCATTGTGCGAGCGGCACGTCGCCGGTCACGTGAATCTCGAACTGCGCATTCTGTCCAGCGAAGGCGGGGGTCGACTCTTCCCCGAGCTCGTCGGCTTCCCAAGGGTACATCGCCCCACGATACCCGTGCGATTTCGCGTTGCTTCGCGCGGTGCCAAGTGTTCGCGCGCGGAACATTACAAGCGACCTCGCGATGTCAGGATGCGTGAGCAGCAGCGAGGGGAACATCCATGTGTCGGAATCCCAGAAGATATGTCCGAAGTATCCCGGTGAGAGACCCATCGGACCGACTCCCATTGCAGCGCCCGCGCGCGCGTTGGAAAGCAGGTAGAACTGCATCGACCGAACGAGCCGCTGCAGCTCGGGAGCTCCTTCGATGTCTATCGAGGATTGCCACAGCTTTCCCCAAGCTCGGAAGTTGTCGTTCCAGAGCGCGGCATAGCCGAGAGTTCGCGCCGCACGCGCCGTCGCCTCGGCAGCGGCCATCGGGCGATTGCTTTCCGGTGAAGACACCGCACCGAGGTACTTGTAGAACGTGTAAGTACGCTCTGGCATGACGTCGAACGCCGTCTCGATCGCGACTGTGTCGTTCGAAAGCGTCTGTCGCGTGCGCGAGCCTGCCAAGCCCCTCGGCCACGCTACGGCTACAACCTGCGCGACCGTGGTGCTCGCCCCGGCGGGCCGCGAGGTCATGCGCAGCAAGCCCCCTCCGCCGCGCGCGTCGATCTGAAGATCTCTCTGTACAGGCTCCATGTGGCCGGGGTACCAGAGATCCTTCACCACGTTCCATTCCGGTTTGTACTGCTTGATCTCGCCGAGAGCGAGCCGCGGCGGTGGGTTCCACGCGCGCAAAGGGAGCGAGACTGCAACGCGTCCCGCATAGTGCGGGACGATCGTAAGTCGGATGACGCCCAAGTGCTGATCGGATTGCGATACGAACGCGGTCACATCGATTGATGTGCGGTGGTCTCCTTCTATCCAGTCGTAGTGCGTCCCCATCGATCCGGTGCGCATGTCCAACTCCTGGCCGTATGACTGCAGCGATGATGGTAAGATCGGAGCGCGATTGAGCCAGGCGCGCCCATCGAAGAAGTCGATCTCGTTCCATACCGGGAGCGACGCCAGGCGAGGCACGTCTCCCTTCGCGTGCTCGAAGATGCCGGCCAAGTAGGAATAGGTTGGCGCGGTTCCGAGCGACGAGGTATTGAGAGCGAGCCGCCCGTTGCCGATCTGAGTCGGCCATGGGTTGACCGGATCACGTGTCGAGAGAGTGTAAGACGCGTCCTGTCCGTCGAGCGCCGCGGGCCGTACGCAGGTTACGGCAATAAGCACGGCGACAAACCCCTTTCTCAACTGCATCGTATCGCGCCCCCTAAACCAATAATCGCCTGATCCTAATGGTGGTCGGAAGTAGGGGGAGTTCAAGCGCTTCGTTGCCGCCCACAAAACATCCCGCACCAGCGTGAGCCAATGCGGCACAATTGGTTGAAGTTTATGGGCCTGGCGGGACTTGCGATTACGGCGTCGCGGGTATGAGCCCAACACGAATCGCATAGCGCACCAGACTGACCACATTGTGTATGCGCAGGCGTTTCATGATTTCGCCGCGGTGGCTCTCAACCGTCTTGATGCTGAGGTCGAGCCGCTTGGCGACTTCGCGCGTCCGATGCCCTTCAGCCACAAGCTTGAGCACCTGGATTTGACGATCAGTAAGCGCGTGCAACGGGCGCCTCGCGGCGAGTGCGTTACTGATCGATGCCTCGAGTCCGCGCGTGTACGTTTTGAGAATGACGTCTTCAGCTCCGGCTCGTATTGCCGAAATCGTTAAATCGTTGACGGACAGCGGTGTCATGCCGACGCTCGCATGGCGGCGCGGCGCAAACCCACGCCGAGATAAGCGCCCACGAGCGGAAACACGAGGACGATCAGCATTGCAAAGGTGCCTAGCGACGGCGCGCGGACGACCGCGTAGGCCGGGATCCAGATGCCAACCGCAAGTGCCCACGCCCACGCGCGTCGCGGGCCGGCAAGCCCAAGGATCCCCGCGACAAGCATCATCGCGCCCGCGGTGATGCCTGTGTCATCCCATGTGG
>DASWBG010000347.1:0-13543 GCA_036390715.1 Gemmatimonadaceae bacterium | reverse complement strand
CACTGGTCCCGATGGGTGCATCTTGAGAAGTCTTACACCGTCGGCGTGAACGCGGACATCCGTTACCAGCGGGCTTGTCAGACGGCTGGCGACGATTCCCACCGCGCGCTCCACCGATTCCTCGGGACGCACGAAGCTCGCCGTGCCCCGACCCTCGAGCGCGAGCTGCTCGATCAGCGAGACGTTGAGATCCGCTCCTACACCGAATGTGAATAGTCTGCGTGAGCCACGTTGCTTCGCGACGTTTCCCGCGATCACCGAAGCGTCACGCTCGCCAACCGTCGGCTGACCATCGGTGAGAAACAAAATGATCGGCAGTCTTCCCGACTGAACCGGGGAAGACAGGGCTTCGTCGAGCGCACCCGAGATGTTCGTCGACCCCTGTGCATCCAGCTGATCGAGATAGCGTTCCGCCGCGCGAATGTTCTCACGGTTCGCGGTCGAGAAATCGTCGCGGAACGTGCGCACATCGCTCGAGAAATCGATCAGACGGAAGCGGTCCATTGGGGACAACGTGCCCAGAATCTGCTTGCCGGCGGCACGAGCCTGCTCGATTTTCTGGCCGCTCATAGAGCCCGACACGTCGATGACGAATGTCAGATCGCGTGGCACCGCTCGCGGACGAACCGCCGGCGGAGACAAGGTGATCAGCGCAAAACCGTCGTCGTTGCCTGGAGCATTAGCCAGCAAGGAAATCGCGGCGCTGGTCGAGCGCCGGATTGGGATAAGGAGCGTGACCTCTCCACGCGCGTCTCTTACCTCGACCCGGCGCACCGACCCGCGATAGCTCGAAGCGAAAGACCGGTCGTCGTAGCTGTCACGATATCCATCCGACTCCGACGTCGATCCGTAGCGCTGCTCGAAGATTGAGTGCGTCGGAGAATACGCCGTTCCGTACATCGGGTCGTTGGGATATGTAAGCACGAACGACGTGCGTCCTTCGGGATCCTGATTCATCCCGACCTGATTCGACCGCATACCGCGGAAGTAATCGACCCTCAGCGCATCTCCCTCGCGGGGCGCGACGGTTTGAAAGCGCACCACGACTTTTTTCTGTTCGCCCGGCGCGATTGGAAAGATTCTCGCGCGCAGAAGGCCGTACCCCATCCACTCGAGCAGAGCAGGATCGCGCTGGCGGCGGACGATCTCTTCATAGATCTGTCTTGCACGATCGGCGCTCATTGTTTCGCCGGCTACCATCTCGCCGTTGATCGAGAGCTTCAGATCCTGGAACGCGGCGCCTTTCGGCAGCGGAAACATGAAATCCGCTTCACCTACTCTGCTTCCTCGATTGACGAACGTCTCGGTGATCTCGTAGCGTAGCACGCGGTCGACGAGGTCGACGCGAACGTCGCTGCTCTGTCGTACCACAATGGGCGATGGGATACCGCACGCCGGCATGATGCAGGGCCTTCCCCGCTCGCATGGCGGTGGGACCGGGCAGGGCCACGGACGCGGTGGGCCATCGACGATCTGTCCTGAAGCCAGCGTGGGAAAGCCGAGGGCAAGTACGAGAAAGAATGAGCGCATGAGGCACCAGTAGAAGAAGGTTCTACTGTGGGACGTGCGTCAGCTCTTCACTTGCACATCTGCGCCGTGCCCAGGCTTTTCCACGCGGTTAAGGCCCGTTAGCTGTGGCTAAGTCGCCTTTGGACGCTTCTTCCGCCGTTTTTGCAGGTCCCGCCGCTCGTCGACTCTTACCGCCAGCAGTCGCCGATCGGCTCGAATCATCGTCTCCTCGAACGATTCTTCGTTCTTGCGCGCCGCCCAGCCCATTGAAAACGGCCCCGGTGCAGACGTCGGCGCAGCAGCCCGCAATCGCGCCGCCACATTGTCGGTCTGGTCCAAATCCGAATCGCATAAAACGACGAGAAATTCGTCCCCGCCCACACGCACGACTGCTTCCTCTGCCCGCACGTGGCGCATGAGGAAACGCGCCATCTTCACCAGCACCGCATCGCCTTCAGCATGGCCGTTCTTGTCGTTGTACTGCTTGAAGTGGTCGATATCGAGGTAAATGCACCCCCATTCTCCTTTCGGCTGCGCCTCGCATTGACGCGTGACGGTGTTCAAATACCGGCGGTTGTAGCAGCCCGTGAGCGGATCCCGGATGCTCAGCTCCAGGAGCTGTGTCTGAAGCTCCTTCCGGTGTGTGATGTCGACGAGGATTCCATGGCAGTATTTCTCGCCCGTCTCGGGATCCACCGACAGAAAAGCGCTGTCGACTACTGTTCTTGTCTCCCCGTCACGACGGGTGAGCTGAAATTCGATGTCCCGAACGGATCCCTCGCGCTCGAGGAGCGCCATTTCTCTTGCCCGCACCTCGGGCTTCACGAAATCGCTGGTGCGCTGTCCTTTCAAATCCTCCAGCGAGTCGACCCCGAACATTTCGAGGAACGCCGGGTTGGCGTCGACGATCTCGCCATCCAGCGTCGTGATGTAAATTCCCTCTTTCAAGCGCAGCGCCAGCTCGCTGAGCGTGTGCGGATCGCTCAGACTGCGAAAACGTTTTTGTTTTTTGAGCTTTGTGGAGTAGGTGATACGGCTCACATCAATGCCTCAGCAAACGGCATGTCCGTTGCTTTATGGAAGGGGACAGATTGGAGATAAGATGCCATCCAGACGCGAGCAGGAACAGAGTAAGCGCCCCCATTCCAGGCAGGGCGTCGGGAAGAATAGTTAAGCAAGAATCGGTGCGATGAGTTTCCGGACAGCCGGTATTCACCACGTCACCGGTATCGCCAGCGATCCGCAGCGGAATCTCGATTTCTACGCCGGCATCCTGGGCTTCAGGCTCGTCAAGCGTACGGTAAACTTCGACGATCCAACCACCTATCACTTCTATTTCGGCGACGAATCGGGAACCCCGGGCAGCATTCTGACGTTCTTTCCCTGGCCGGATGCGCGTCGCGGCCGACAGGGCGGCGGTCAGGTTGCTGTCACGTCGTTTTCGATCCTTCCCAGCTCGGTCGGATTCTGGATCGAGCGCCTGATCAAGAAGAGAGTGGAGTTCGAGCAGCCTGTTGCGCGTTACGAGGACGAGCGCGTTATCGCGTTCAAGGATCACGAAGGATTCATGGGCGAGTTGGTGGCTCACCCAGCCGCCGCTTCTCACACCGGCTGGTCTGGCGGCGGTGTTCCGCCCGAGCACGCAATCCGAGGCATCTACTCGGTCACACTCTGGCTCGACGCCAACGAGCTCACCGGGCAACTTCTCACCAACACGCTCGGCTTCAGGCTCGTTCGTGAGCAGGGAAGCATCTTTCGCTATGCGAGCGGAGATGGCGGACCCGGCACAATCGTGGACCTGCGCTGTGTCCCCGGTATCTGGCCCGGCGTGATGGGAGCAGGAACGGTACACCACGTCGCGTTCCGCGGAGCCGACGAAGCCGAACAGATGAAGGTTCGCACCGAGCTGACTTCCCTCGGCTACAACGTCACGCCGCAGTTGGATCGTGACTACTTCAAGTCGATTTACTTCCGCGAGCCCGGAGGGGTTCTTTTCGAGATTGCGACCGATGGTCCCGGATTCGCAGTCGACGAGCCGGTCGATTCACTGGGTCAGTCGCTAAAGCTTCCCGACTGGCTCGAGCCCCGAAGATTCGAGATCGAGGCACTCCTCCCGAACATCCACACGCCACTCGAACTACACGGCCCCAATGCATGACTGACGATCTCGGATTCATTCATCGCTTCGTGCCCGCGGAGGATTCTGGATCCGGCGAGACGCTCATCGTGCTCCACGGTACTGGTGGAGACGAGAACGATCTCATCGGCATCGGAAAGGCGGTCGCTCCAGGTGCTGCCATTCTGAGCCCGCGTGGCAACGTTCTGGAGAACGGGGCGCCGCGTTTCTTCAGGCGTCTCGCCGAGGGAGTGTTCGACCCGAAGGAAGTGCGTTCGCGCGCCGAGGAGCTGGCGCGATTCATTCGCGCCGCGGTCATTACCTACCGGCTCGATCCTGCCCGCGTCTTCGCCCTGGGCTACTCCAACGGCGCCAACGTCGCATCGACGGTGATGTTCGTCGAGCCTGGGATCCTGCAAGGCGCGATTCTCTTCCGCCCCATGCTCGTGTACGAACCCACTGAGAAGAATGATCTTTCCGGCTCCGCGGTGTTCATTTCAGCTGGGCGCATGGATCCCATCGTTCCCCCCGCGAGCGTCGAAAGACTGGCCGAGCTTTTCGAGTCGGCGCACGCCGAAGTCACCCTCAAATGGCAGCTGGTTGGCCATAATCTCGTCCCGAGCGAAGTAAGCGAAGCGGCCGATTGGCTCGCCCTGCAACGCACCCGCGTATGAGCTAGTTTCCAAATGAGAACTGACTTCGAGATGAGAATTCACTTCGGCGCGATACGTGCCGCGCATGTCTGCGCCTTACCTCACACCTCGCACCTAGTACCTCGCACCTCCAACCTTACCCTTCTCGCAGTTGGTTTTCTCAACCTACTACCCCGCACCTCCAACCTGACTCCTCTCGCAGTGGGTGTCCCTTTCTAATGTCCGACCAAGCCAGTACCGCGACCGCTCCCCGAGCGGCCGATTCTTCCCCACCTTCGGGCTCAGGCCAATCGCTCCAGGATCTCTGCATCAACGCGATCAGGGTTCTCGCGATGGACGCCGTACAGAAAGCGGACTCCGGTCATCCCGGCACCCCGATGGCCCTGGCGCCGCTCGCCTACGTCCTCTGGACGCAGCACCTTCGCTACAACCCCGCTAATCCCAGCTGGCTGAATCGCGATCGCTTCGTATTGTCGGCCGGGCATGCGTCGATGTTGTTGTACAGCGTGCTCTATCTCACCGGCTACGAGCTCACGCTCGACGATATCAAGCAGTTCCGGCAGTGGGAGAGCAAGACGCCCGGCCACCCAGAGTACGGCTGCGCTCCCGGCATCGAGACGACAACTGGCCCGTTGGGCCAGGGGGTCGGCAACTCGGTTGGCATGGCGGTGGCCGAGGCGCACATGGGCGCGGTGTTCAACCGCGACCAAAAGATCATTGACCACCATGTCTACTTCATCGCCAGCGATGGCGACATGATGGAAGGCGTCTCGCACGAATCCGCTTCGTTCGCCGGACACGCGAAGCTCGGCAAGCTCATTGGCTTCTACGATGACAATCACATCACGATCGAGGGCGACACCGCGCTCACCTTCAGCGACGACACCGGTGCCCGGTTCGAGGCCTATCACTGGCACGTGCAGCACGTCGCGGACGTCAACGATCTCGCCGCTCTGAATCGCGCGATCGATGCAGCGAAGGCAGAGACGTCGAGGCCGTCGCTGATCGTCGTTCGCTCGCACATCGGCTACGGCAGTCCACACAAGCATGACACCGCCGAGGCGCACGGCTCACCGCTCGGCCAGGACGAGATCACTCTCACTAAACAGGCACTCGGCTATCCATCGATGGAGCCGTTCTACGTCGCGCCCGAGGCTCTCCGCTACTGGCGTGAAGCCGCGAAGCAAAGAGCGAAGACAGAGGACGAGTGGAAAAAGATTTACGGCGCTTACAAGGCTGCGAATCCAGCTCTCGAGAAGGAGCTGCAGCGAAGGCTTCGCGGTGATTTGCCCGATGGCTGGGAGGAACTGATCCCTGTCTTCACGGCGAAGGACGGAAACGTCGCGAGCCGCGCCGCATCGGGCGTCGTCATCAACGCCATCGCCAAGAAGATACCCGAGCTGATGGGAGGCTCCGCCGATCTGGCCAGCTCCACCAACACCATCATCAAGGGCGAGCCAAGCTTCTCCGCAGAGAGTTATGCCGGCCGCAATTTCCATTTCGGTATTCGTGAGCACGGCATGGGATCGATCATGAACGGGATGTCACTTTTCGGCGGCATCATTCCATATGGTGCGACGTTCCTGATCTTCTCGGATTACATGAGACCGCCGGTGAGACTGGCGTGCATCATGGATCGCCACGTCATCTACGTTTACACGCACGACTCGATCGGACTCGGCGAGGACGGTCCGACACATCAACCCATCGAGCAGCTGAGCGCGCTGCGTGCGATTCCGGGTTTCACCCTTATCAGGCCGGCCGACGCCTCGGAAACGGCGGAAGCCTGGCGAGCCGCGCTCAAGCACAAGAAGGGTCCGGTGGCACTGGTACTGACGCGTCAGAAACTTCCATTCATCGACCGGTCGAAGTACGCATCGGCCAGCGGATTGGCGCGCGGTGCGTACGTCCTCGCGGACTCACCCGGTGGTACCCCCCAGGTCGTGCTGATGTCGACCGGGTCCGAAGTTTCGCTGATTCTCGACGCCCAGAAGAAGCTGGAGGCCGACGGAATTCGTTCCCGTGCCGTAAGCATGCCGAGCCAGGAGCTTTTCGCCAGGCAGGATCAGGCATATCGCGACAGCGTTTTGCCGAAGGGCGTGAAGCGCGTAGCGATCGAGGCGGCTCATCCGATGTCCTGGTACCGTTGGGTGGGAGACGATGGCATCATCATCGGACTGGAGCGATTTGGCGCGTCTGCCCCCGCTCCTGTCATCTACGCCCACCTCGGCATTACGGCGGATCGTGTAGTCGAGAGCGCGAAGCAACTCGCGGGGAAGAAATAGTCATAGATGCCGGCAATGCCAGATCCTGATAAGGTCGTTATTGTGAGCGAGCGCGAGCCCCTGCTCCGCGATATCAGCGTCACGCTCAACCCCGACACACCAGAATGGCCTGGCGACACTCCGTTCACTTGCGGGTGGGCCTCCTCGATGGCGGCTGGTGCCAGTGTCAACGTGTCCTCTTTTACCTCGAGCCCGCACGTCGGCACCCACGCCGACGCGCCGCTTCATGTCCGCGAGGGATGGTCGGGCTCGCACGAGTTGTCGCTCGACGCGTTCTTCGGTCCCGCGATTGTCGTCGATGTGTCCACCCTCAACAAGGAGATCGACATCGACGAGCTGGAGAAGATCCAATCACTGCCATTCGTCGAGCGGCTGCTGTTGCGGACAGGTCGAACGATTGCAAGTGGCGCGTTCCCCGAGGACTGGCCGACGCTCTCCGAGTCGTGCGTGCGTGCCCTGCTCGGGCGGGGGCTGCGCCTATTGGGTGTCGACGCTCCGTCGGTAGATCCGAGAGAGAGCAAGAATCTCCCCGTCCACACCATGCTCTTTTCCAGTAACGCAGCGATCCTCGAGAATCTCGATCTGAGGAGAGTAACGCCCACGATGTACGAGTTGATGGCATTTCCACTCAAGCTCATGGCTCTGGATGCTGCTCCGGTGCGCGCGGTTCTACGCCAGATCGTCGCCTAGCCCACCAACAAGCTGGAGTAAAGATGATGCATGTCCTGAAACGGCCAGTTCGACGACGAGCTGGTCAGCGAGCTTGCTGCTGACTATGCTCTCTCGGACCAATCGATAACGATGCTTAGACGCACAATCCTCTTTTTTCTGGCACTGGTATCGTTGGCCTATTTGATCGATGCGCAACAGCAGCGGTCGAGGCGTACCAGAAGATCTTCTCACCAACGCCGCGTCACACGCAAGCCGCTCAAACCTCCGGTAACCAGCTTCGTCACCGACTCGGGTGGAAAAGAGCTGATCGTCCGTCTCCTCGACATCGGGCAGGGGGACGCCACCTACATCAGGAACGGATCGAGTAAGGTGATCATCGATGGTGGTCCCGATACGGGCGCATTCGGGCGTTACCTCGATTCCTTGAAACTCAACAACTCGACGATCGACGTGGTGATCCTCTCGCACCAGCATCTCGATCACTACAGCGGTCTCCGCGAGTTGTTCAAAACCTCGAGGCATATCCGCGTTCTGTATTTCTTTGAGAACAAGGATCCCGCACCGGCGGTGACACTCGCCGAATTGCGTGATTCGATTCTGTCGCGCATGAATCGCGACAGCCTGATCTATCGCGACACCGACGATCCATGCTCCAACGGACGCCCGATCTGCACCATCACGATGAACGGCGGAGCAAAGCTCCACATCATGGGGCCGTTTCCCGCGGGTGACGGCCCGAATAACCGCTCGACAGCAGTGAAGTTGATCGGACCAGATTCCGGATCATTTACGATGTGGCTGGCCGGAGATGCGGAGCGCGAGGAGATCGGCTGGTTCGAGACGACCGGCTACAACAGGAATCCAGGAATGCGGGTGAATGTTCTCAAGGCCGACCATCATGGGAGCTGCAACGGAGTCACACCGCGCTACCTTGCGCTGACCAATCCGCAGTGGGTCGTCGCATCACTCGGGGAACGCAACGACTACGGTCACATGCAGAGCCAGGCGAAGAAGATCTATCGCGCTGCGGGCGTGCCCTGGTATCGAACCGATCAGAACGGCACGATCACTATCCGCTCACCCGGTACCGTTGGTGGCGGATTCACGATCACTCCGCAACGTGGCGGGACTGATCTCGATGGACCGAGTGATCGAGTATCGCATCAGGAGGGCTGTGCAATGGGAATGAGATAGACGGCCAAGAGCTAGAGCTGGATATCTCCACCACGATCATTCTTCGACTTCTTCGATACTTGCTTCGCCGATTTGTCGAGAGCTTTTCTCTTCGCTCCCGGATCGTTTTCGATTAGAAGCGCGGATTTTGCTTCCCCTCTGTCGTGAGTCACCGACAGCACATCGCCTTCCTTCACACCTTCCGGCAACAGCCACGCTGGAATCGGCGTAACGGAGCGGCCATCTACTTCGATTGAAGCGGAACCTTCTTCGATCACATCGACGACCCAGGTGTGCTCGGAATGTTTACTCATTACTGATTCTCCCCAATGCCGTTTGAAGCGCGAATGATCGTGGTTTCCAGATCGGCACATGGCATGTCCTATGCGCCATTGCGCGTCTCCAAGCAGCACGACTCGCACCAATCAATGTACGAGATCATCTATGCACAGCGACTCAGGTCACACGACCTCCGTCTGGATGGACACAACCGAAGTGCCGCAATTTCAGTCGCTTACGCAGGATTTGCGCACCAATGTCTGCGTGATAGGGGCCGGGATCGCCGGCATGACCACGGCTTATTTGCTCGCGCGCGCTGGCCGCGCCATTGTCCTGATTGATGATGGGCCAATCGGCGGTGGTGAGACGAGCCGCACGACCGCTCACCTCACTGCCGCGCTCGATGATCGCTACTACAACATCGAGATCATGCACGGACAGGAAGGTGCCAGGTTGGCAGCCGAAAGTCACATGTCGGCGATACATCGAATCGAGAACATTGCGTCGATGGAAGACATCGATTGCGATTTCCAGCGTGTCGAAGGTTTCCTCTTTCTTGGCGGCGAGAGCACGCGCAAGGATCTGGAACGGGAGCTCGAAGCGACACACCGTGCGGGAATAACGGATACGCAACTGGTCGATCGCATTCCATTCGGATTCTGGGACAGCGGACCCGCGCTACGCTTTCCTCGACAGGCCACCTTTCACCCGCTCAAGTACCTGAAGGGGCTCACCCGCGCGATTCTTCGCGATGGAGGCAAGATCTACACGGGCGTACACGCGGAGAAAATCGAGGATGGTGAGCCGGCAAAAGTGACGACGAGCGATGGACACACCATCCACGCCGACAATGTCGTCGTTTGTACCAATACACCGGTCAACGACTGGCTCATCATCCACAGCAAGCAGTCCGCATATCGCACCTATGTCATCGGCGCGCGCATTCCGAAGGGATCAGTGCCGCATGGACTATACTGGGATACGCCCGATCCCTACCACTACATTCGCCTCCAGACCGCCGAGGATAAATCCGGGCACGAGCTTGATTACGACATCCTGATCGTCGGCGGCGAAGATCATAGGACCGGCCAGGCTCTGGACACTGAAGAAAGGTTCGTGCGTCTCGAGCAATGGACACGCGAGCGATTCCCGATGGTCGAGCGCGTCGACTATCGCTGGTCCGGCCAGGTGATCGAGCCGGTCGATTATCTGGCGTACATCGGCAAGAATCCGGGTGGCGATGAGCACATCTGGATCGCCACCGGCGATTCAGGGAATGGAATGACGCACGGTACGATCGCCGGAATCGTTCTCAACGAATTGGTGCAGGGACGCAAGCACCAGTGGGCTAAACTCTACGACCCTTCCCGCATCAAGCTTCGCGCGACCCGGGAATTCCTGAAGGAAAACGTCAATGTCGCCGAGCAGTACAAGGATTGGTTCTCGGGCGGGGCTGCTGGCGATGTTGCGGCGATCAAGCCCGGCGAAGGAGCGGTTCTTGGTTTCGGCAGAGGCAAGATCGCCGTCTACCGCGATGAAAGGGGCGAAGTACACCAGCTATCAGCGGTCTGCACTCACCTCTATTGCATCGTTCATTGGAACGACACCGAGAAAACGTGGGATTGTCCGTGTCACGGATCACGCTTTGATCCGTACGGCAAAGTCGTCAATGGCCCGGCTATAGTCGGGCTTTCTCCTGCTTCTCCGGTACAGAAGCAGGGGAAGAGCGAAGCGAAACAGTAACCCGGTGATGTTTGCCGTCATCGATCAGGTTGATCGCTTTCTCGACCGATTGTCCGTCGACTGTCAATTCCGCGGCGCCGCTCTGTAACCCGTCCGGATTGTCGACGGTGATTTCATAAGTCGATGACCTGAACCGGTATTCGATGGTGAACTGTTTCCAGCGTGCGGGGATGCATGGCTCGATGAACAATTCTTCGCCGAGCTGCCGGAAACCGAGGATGCCTTCGAGCGCCGTCCGATACATCCAACTCGCCGAACCGGTGTACCACGTCCACCCACCGCGACCGAGATGTCCTTTCGCCGTGTACACGTCGGCTGCGACGACATAGGGCTCGACCTTGTAGGTATCAACCGCCTTCGCGCTGTCGGCGTGCGTAATCGGATTCAACATTTGGAACAGCTCGAACGCCCGATCGCCGTCTCCCTGCAAAGCTGTCGCGAGCACGGCCCAGAGGGCTGCGTGGGTATACTGCGCTCCGTTCTCGCGCACTCCGGGTAGATAGCCCTGAATGTATCCGGGATCGTGCGTCGTCTTGTCGAATGGCGGCGTGAGGAGCAGAATGAGCCGAGCATCCTCGCGCACGAGATACTTGTTCAGCGACTGCATCGCGATCCTGGCTCGGTCCGGTCTACCCGCCCTGGAGATGACGCTCCAGCTCTGCGCGATCGAGTCGATCTTGCATTCGTCGCTGGTGCGCGACCCAAGCGGAGAGCCGTCGTCGAAGTACGCCCGACGATACCATTCTCCATCCCACGCTGAGCGCTCGACCGCTTCGGCATAGCCATCCGCCTTCGCGAGCAGCTCGTCGCGGAACTGAGTATCACCTCGTTTCTCCGCATGAACAGCGAATTTGTGCAACGTCGAGATCAGGAACCACGCGAGCCAGACACTCTCTCCCTTTCCGTCGATACCCACTCTGTTCATGCCGTCGTTCCAATCGCCGCTGCCGATGAGCGGAAGTCCGTGGACGCCGGCGGTGCAGGCCCTCCTCAACGCCCGGACACAATGGTCATAGACGTTGCCAACTTCGGAAGAGACTTTGGGAAGCTCATATAGCTCATGCTCCTCCGGATTCAGCTCCCGCATTGTCAGGTAAGGAATCTCGACGTCGAATATCCCGCGATCGCACGAAACGTTGACGTAGTGATCGATAACGTACGGCAGCCACACCAGGTCGTCTGAGAATCGCGTCCTGACCCCCCGACCGGTTTGGGGATGCCACCAATGTTGAACGTCGCCTTCCACGAATTGACGGGATGCCGCGCGAATGATGTGCTCTCTCGCAACCTCGGCATCTGCATACACGAACGCCATCACGTCCTGCAATTGGTCGCGGAATCCGAACGCGCCACTCGACTGATACAGCGCGGTGCGCGCCCACATCCGGCACGAGAGCGCCTGATACAATGACCAGCGATTCACCATCAGATCGAACGTCGGCTCCGGCGTTTTGATTTTGATGGCGCTGAGCCGTTTCTCCCAGGCTTGGATGTTGGAATCAACCGCCCGTTTTGCATCGCTCGATGCGCGGAGCCGTGCGATGATTTCCCTGACTGCATTCTCGCCCTCTGCTGCTCCAAGTAGCATGACGATGTCGCGCGTCTCGCCCGGCTCGATGGTGACGCTCACCTGGAGAGCGCAGCATGGATCTATCGTCGCGCCGATTGCACCAGACAATCCCGCACGCTCGAGCGCGGCGGGACTCGAGATCGTCCCGTTTCTGCCAAGGAACTCGCGGCGGTCGGCGGTATAATAGGCCACACGCTCGCTGATCGATGCGAAGGCGACTGTCTCGGCGTACTGGGCGTCAAAGTAGTTGCGCGCGAACATCGACTGGGTGGCTTCGTCAAAGCTCGTACGAATCTGATACTGTGTCAGCTCGCGATTCACGCCCAGCACCCACTCCAGATACCATGTCAGCGTAAGCTTCTTCCGCGCAGCTCCATCGTTGCGCAGAGTCAGGACGCTGATCTTCACCGGATCATTCTGGTCGACGCCGAGCCGGAAGGAGCTCGCCAGCCCCTTATGGGTGTGATCGAAGATGGAATAGCCTGCGGCATGTCGAACTTTGTACGGAGTTGGCTCACGGATTGGACAGGGCGTCGCCGTCCACAGGTCCCCGTTCGCATCGTCGCGGAGGAATACGCAGTCGCTCGATGGATCCCGCACTGGATCGTTGTGCCACGGAGTGATGCGATAGAAGAAGCTGTTCCCCGCCCAGGTCGTGCCGCTTCCACCTTCGCTCACGATAAATCCCGCGACCGGATTGCCGACGACGTTGACCCAGGGCGCCGGGGGCATGTCGCTGCCGGTCAGGTGAATCTCATATTCACCGCCTCTGTTGAATCCGCCGAGTCCGTTGAAACACTGAAGTCCGGTACCTGGATCAGCACTCTCCGCATGGATCGCCACTGTGCCGAGAGGCACGATATCGCGGTTCATGATCTCGAGCTTGGGCGGATACCTGTCCTCGACCCCCGGGAACTCGAGGAAGTTGCCAAGGCCAAGACCGTCGCAGTTCACCTGCACGCGCGCCATCGCCTGGAGGAGTGTGATCTCTTCCGGCTTGAGAAGATCACTGCGACGAATGAACACACCACCTGGTCGATCGAGCAGTCCAGCCTCGCTGGACGCCATTGTGGTCGCCAGTAGCTCGTCACTCAGCTCCTGCATGTAGGTCGCGGGATGCACGTTCAGGATCACCAGATCGCAGGTGATTCCCTTTAGCCTCCAGTAGTGATGCGTCCTGAGCAGTTGCCTCACGCTCGGCATTCCGACCGAGCTTTCTATCGTTGCGAGAAGTATCGGCCAGTCGCCCGAGATGCCCAGGCTCCACAGTGCTTGTTGTCCGAGTTTGTTGTCCTCGACGGCACTCTGCGCCGGTCTGAACCCGGGGTGCGGAAACATCAAATGACCAGCGAGATCCTGATACAGCGCCGCGTCAGCAGGCGCGATTCCGAGGTCCCGCAGCTCCGCCTGCGCCTGCGCCCACGACAAATCGAGGGCGCGCCGTGCGCTGTACGGATCATGATACAGATCGGCCAGTTCAATCGCGCGCTCTTTTTGTTCGGTGACGAACGTCGTGAACGCGATGTTGGCGGATCCGCCGGGT
>DASWBG010000346.1:0-3470 GCA_036390715.1 Gemmatimonadaceae bacterium | reverse complement strand
GAAGGTGATCGACGCCACTGGCCACCATGTAATTCCGGGCGTGCTCGATGTTCACGTCCACCTAGAGCTGCCGTTCATGGGAGCAGTCTCGGCCGATGATTACCGGACGGGGACGAGAGCCGGCGCGCGCGGCGGCGTCACCACTCTCATTGATTTCGCGATTCCCTACGTTGGAGAATCCCTCGCCCAGGCAGCCGACAACTGGATGAAAAAGGCCCAAGGGAAGGCGCTCATCGACTACACCTTCCACATCTGCATCACCCGCTGGAACGAGCACAAGGATCAGATCAAGGGAATGGTCGATCGCGGCTTCACCACCTTCAAGGAATTCATGATCTATGAATCCGAGGGCTGGCAGTCGGACGACCGGGCGATGTTCGGCACGCTCGAGAAAATGAAGGAATACGGGACCATGCTGCTCGTGCACGCCGAGTCGGCGCGCGTGCTCGACGAGCTGATCGCGCGCCATCATACGCCGGAGTTGATGAAGAAATACGGAGCCCGACTGCACCCGATGACGCGGCCGAATTTCATCGAGGCGGAGGCGATTCAGCGGGCGGTACAGTGGTGCGAGGCGACCGGGGGACAACTCTACATCGTGCACATGTCGACCGGCGAAGGCGCTGATATAATCCGGGCGGCGCAAGCGCGCGGTGTTCCGGTGCTGGCAGAGACGTGCGTGCAGTATCTCGTGCTCGACGATTCCGTGTTTGAGAGAGAGGACGGACACCTGTACGCCTGTTGCCCGCAACTGAAAAAGCCGAAGGATGTCGAGCGTCTCTGGAAGGGACTGAAGAGCGGAGAAGTCTCGGTCGTTTCCACCGACACGTGCACCTTCGACCGCGCGCAGAAAGCGATGTGGAACGGCGACTGGACCAAGATCCCAATGGGGATGCCCGGGCTCGAGACGCTGATGCCGCTCACTTACACGGCTGGCGTCCTCGGCGGCAGAATCACGCTCGAGGAGATGTGCACCAAGCTCTCCACGAACCCAGCGAAGATCATGGGACTCTACCCCCGCAAAGGCGCGATCCAGGTTGGCGCCGACGCGGACATCGCGATCATCCATCCGAAAAAAATGCACAAGGTCGATCCCGAGACGATGGAGACCAATGCCGATTGGTCACCTTATGAGGGATGGGATGTCGCCGGGTTTGCGCGCACGACACTCTCGCGCGGCGATGTGATCGTCGATGATTACAAGGTCGTCGGAAAGGAAGGACGCGGTCAGTGGCTCCCGCGTAAGACTGCCGGCCTGGCGTCGTGACGACGGTCGCCGCAGGCGCCGGGTACGCGAACGATACCACCCTCGTAGCAGACGACATTCGAAATAGCCCGCTCTGGAATCCCGATCTCGCCCCGACGGATCCATCGCGCCGAACGTGGTCCACCTACAACATCGCCGCCCTCTGGATAGGAATGAGCGTGGTGATCACCACCTACACGCTCGCTTCGGGACTGATGGACCAGGGAATGACGTGGTGGCAGGCGATGATCACGATCCTCCTCGGCAACGTGATAGTGTTGGTCCCGATGATTCTGAACGCGCATGCCGGCACCAGGTACGGGATCTCCTTCCCGGTGTTGTGTCGCGCCAGCTTCGGTGTGCGCGGCGCGAACGTGGCGGCGATACTCCGTGCGATCGTAGCGTGCGGCTGGTTCGGAATTCAGACGTGGATCGGCGCGCTCGCTCTCGATGCCCTGTTCAAGGCGGCATGGCCCGGTTGGGCGCAGATCCCCGGCAGCATCGTGATAGCGTTCGCGATCTTCTGGGGAATCCAGGTTGCGATCATCCTCAAGGGCACTGAGGGCATCAAGATTCTCGAGAGCTGGTCTGCCCCGTTGCTGCTCGGCGGAGGAGCGCTCCTGCTGCTCTGGGCGATTCGAAATGGCGGTGGGCTTTCAAATATTCTGAGCGAGTCGCAGAGGCTTCAGAAGGGCCACGGTGAGTTCTGGGTGATCTTTCCGGCCGCGCTCACCGCTAACGTTGGTTATTGGGCCACGCTCAGTCTCAACATTCCGGACTTCACGCGCTACGCGAAGAGTCAACGCTCGCAGGCGCTCGGCCAGGCACTTGGCCTTCCCACGACGATGACCGCGTTTGCGTTCATCGGGGTGGCAGTAACGAGCGCGACAATCGTCATCTTCGGGAAGGCAATCTGGGATCCCATAGAGCTGGTGAGTCGGATCGGCCGCGCGCCCGTCATCATCTTCGCGGCGCTGGTCGTGCTCGCAGCGCAGCTCACGACAAACATGGCGGCCAATGTCGTGTCGCCATCCAACGACTTCTCCAACCTCAGTCCTCGCCGGATCAGTTACGTGACTGGCGGGCTAATCACCGCTGTACTGGGCATCGTCATGATGCCGTGGAAACTATACTCCGATGCGGCCGCCTACATTTTCACCTGGCTCCTCGGGTACTCGAGTCTGATGGGAGCGCTGGGTGGAATTCTGATCTCCGACTACTGGATCATCCGGAAGCAGCGACTCGCGGTTGATGATCTGTTCCGCCTGCGGGGGCGCTACACATACACAAACGGGATCAATCCGCGCGCGATCATCGCCCTCGTGCTCGCGATCGCTCCTGTCGTGCCGGGATTCATCCGCGCTGTCTCCACACCGGGCGGTACTGTCACCAATCCCAATATCTTCGATAAGCTGTATTCTTACGCGTGGTTCGTGACATTCGCCCTCAGTTTCATCATTTACTGGCTGCTGATGCGGCGCGAGCCAGTCGCGCAGACTACCAGGAAAACATAGGGAGATAGCGGGATGGCCCGAGTCGTAAAGTGTGGTCTTATTCAGGCATCGCATGCAGGCCCGACAGACGCGCCGCTCGAAAAACTCCGCGAGGCCAATATCGAGAAGCATTTAAGGTTCCTCGATCAGGCGGGGAAGGAGGGCGTGCAGATCGTTTGCATGCAGGAGATCTTCACCGGCCCGTACTTCTGCGCGGAGCAGAACACAAAGTGGTACGACGCGACCGAGAGAATTCCCGACGGGCCGACGACGCGGTTGATGCAGGAAGTCGCGAAGAAGTACTCGATGGCCATAATCGTTCCGCTCTATGAGGAAGACGAGACAGGCGTCTATTACAACACCGCCGCCGTCATCGACGCAGATGGGACGTATCTCGGAAAGTACAGGAAGAGCCACATCCCCCACACGGCGCCGGGTTTCTGGGAGAAGTTCTATTTCAAACCCGGCAATCTCGGATATCCGGTGTTCAAGACCCAGTTCGCCGACATCGGCGTTTACATCTGCTATGACCGCCATTTTCCCGAGGGAGCGCGCGAGCTCGGGTTGAATGGCGCGGAGATCGTGTTCAATCCGTCGGCGACGGTGGCGGGACTCTCGGAGTACTTGTGGAAGCTGGAGCAGCCGGCGCACGCCGTGGCGAACGCATTCTTCGTGGGCGCGATTAATCGCGTCGGCTTCGAGAAGCCGTGGAACATCGGCGAGTTTTACGG
>DASWBG010000345.1:0-20258 GCA_036390715.1 Gemmatimonadaceae bacterium | reverse complement strand
GCCGAGATCATCATCGGTAAGCAGCGCAACGGACCCACCGGCTTCGTGAATCTCTACTTCAACAAGACCTACACCCGCTTCGAGAATCTGTCGCCCCGCTTGTCCCCGCAGTGAGCCCAAAAGCAAAGACCGTATATCGCTGCACGAACTGCGGCGCCGACCATCCCAAATGGGCCGGACGCTGCGACGTGTGCGGCGAATGGAATTCCCTGGTGGAAGAGATGGCGACCAGGACTTCCAGCGCCACCGCGTCGAGCCGGCGCGCCGGCGGTCAAAAGTCGATGGGCGAAGGCGGAAGCGTAGCACCGACTCCTCGGCTTCGCGATATAAAGAGTTCTGCTGGACGCCGTCTCAACACCGGAATCAAGGAATTCGATTTCGTGCTTGGCGGTGGGATGGTGCCGGGCTCGATGGTTCTCGTTGGCGGTGAGCCCGGCATCGGAAAATCGACGCTGCTCCTTCAGGTCGCGGGCCGGCTTCAGGAGCTGGCCCACTCGACGCTCTACGTCTCAGGTGAAGAATCCGCGCTCCAGGTGAAACTGCGCGCCGAGCGCCTTCACGGGTCCGCCGAGGACGTGGCGCTGCTCAACGAGACTTTGCTCGAAACGATCATCGCCACGGCCGGCTCGCAACGGTTTGACGCGATCGTGGTCGATTCCATCCAGACCGTTTTCACAAGCGACCTCGAAGGCGCGCCCGGCAACGTCGGACAGGTGAGAGAATGCGCCGCGCGCCTAATGCGCTTCGCCAAGGAGACAGAGACAACGGTATTCGCCGTTGGTCACGTCACCAAGGGCGGCGGCATCGCTGGTCCCAAGACGCTCGAGCACATCGTCGATACGGTACTCTACTTCGAAGGCGAAGGAATGTTGGAGCACCGGATTCTTCGCGCGACGAAAAACAGATTCGGCAGCGTGGACGAGATCGGTGTCTTCAGGATGACAGAAGAAGGACTCATCGCGGTGGAAAATCCATCCGAGCTTTTCCTCGGTGATCGACTCAGCAATTCTTCCGGCAGCGCCGTGACTGCGCTGCTGGAGGGCTCTCGTCCCGTGCTCATTGAGATTCAGGGACTCGCGGCCAAGGCCGGCTATGGAACTCCGCAGCGTGTGAGCACTGGCTTCGATGGGCGGCGGCTGGCACTGCTCCTGGCCGTGTTAGACAAGCGGGCCGGCCTGTCTTTCTCCCAGCTTGATGTCTTCCTGAATGTTGTGGGCGGAGTACGGATGCAGGAGCCGGCCGGTGATCTCGCCGTTGCGAGCGCGCTCGCCTCAAGCGTGTACGATCGGCCGGTCGCGAACTCTGCGATCTTTCTCGGTGAGGTCGGACTTGGGGGCGAAATCAGACCGGTCTCGCAGGCCGAGCGCCGGCTTGGAGAGGCGGCGAAGATGGGGATGACGACCGCCTACATGGCCGAGCGAGGGATTCCAAAGCGTGGACCGCGTGGCATCGAGGTTATCGGCGTGCGCACGGTCAACGGTCTTTTCAGGCAACTGTTCCATGGCTAAGGCGGGAGGCGGGAGGAAACGAGACGTCGGTGTCATCATCGTGGCCGCGGGCAGCGGGTCGCGCACCGGATCCACGGAGCTGAAGCAGTTTCGCTGGGTCGCGGGCAAGCCCATGCTGCTCCACAGCATTCAGACCTTTCAGGCGTGCCCCGATGTCGCGATGGTAGTCTGTGTCCTCCCGCAGGAATACGTAGGCGACCCACCTCCCTGGATATTCCAAAGCGACGCCGACCGGCTCCTGTTGTCAGTTGGCGGGCGCCACCGGAGCGAGTCGGTTGCGAATGGCCTCGAGGACCTTCCGGTAGAATGTGAAATCGTTGTCATTCACGATGCGGCTCGTCCGCTCGTTTCCATCGAGACCATCGCACGCGTGATCGAGGAGGCTCGCAACGGAAATGGCGCCGTTGCCGCGCTGCCGGTCTCCGACACACTCAAGCGCGTCGATTCGAGCGGTAAGATCGTCGTAACCGTCGATCGTTTCGGGCTGTGGAGAGCTCAGACCCCGCAGGCCTTTCCGCGCAAGGTCATCGAGCGCGCCCACCGCGAGGCGCGCGAGGCTGATCGCGTCGCAACCGATGATGCCGCGCTGTGCGAGCAGATCGGACTCCCGGTAGTCGTAGTGCGCGGAAGTGAGCGCGCGCTCAAAATCACCGAGGAAAGTGATTTCGTGTTGGCGGAGGCGCTAAGTATCTTCCGCGAATGAAGTCCCAGCCGATGGTCGTGCCGTTCTGGTCGCCGGAGGAGGTCGAGGCTGCCATTAATGGAACGCTCGCTCATCTCGCCGCCGGCAAGGTACTCGCGTACCCGACCGAGACTGTCTACGGATTTGGCGGTGCGCTCGATGAGCGCTCCGTTCAGCAGCTCGTCGATCTCAAAGGTCGCCCACCGGGCAAGCCGTTTCTTCTGCTCGTCGCCGCCAGCGAGATGATCACACGTCTTGGACTTCATCTCACCGGCTACGCATCGACGTTTGCCGCGCGGTTCTGGCCGGGTCCGCTAACGCTCGTACTTCCTGGCGGAGAAAAGAGGGTACCCGATCGAGTGCGCGGGCCGGAAGGCGGCGTCGCCGTGAGATGGACGCCCCATCGCTCCCTGGCGCGGCTGATTCTCGCGCACGGTCAACCGATAACATCCACGAGCGCGAACCGCCCCGGTGTGCCGCCCGCCACCGCTGCGGATCAGATCGTCTCACAATGGAGTGACGCAATCACGCGGGGAACTCTGCGCGTTCTCGATGGTGGAAGACTTCGGGAGTCCCATCCATCGACGGTTGTCGATTGTACCGGCAGACTGCCGCGAGTAATCCGGCCGGGCGCGATCCCCGCCGCACAATTGAGAGAGAGCGTTCCCGACCTGGTTGGGGACGCGTAAGGATGAATCTCCTTTTCGTCTGCAGCGGCAACACGTGCCGAAGCCCGATGGCGGAAGCGCTCGCACGCAAGATCGCGGCGCGCCGGGGCATCGAGGATCTCAACGTCTCAAGCGCCGGGACAAATGCGTGGGACAACGTCCCGGCGACCGACGAGGCGCTTCTGGTTGGGATGGAGCGCGACATCGATCTCACCGGACATCGCGCCAGAAAGCTCACGCCCGCTATCGTTTCCGAGGCTGATCTCATTTTCGTCATGACCCCCGGCCATCTGGAGCAGGTAAAGCAGCTAGGTGGGCGCGGCAAAGTTCACGTAATCGACGAATACGCATCGGGCACACCGAACCAGGGGGTAGCAGATCCTTACGGCGGCGACCTCGAGGCGTACCGGAACACCGCCGATGTTCTGGAGCGGGAGCTCGAGAAGTTGTTCGACCGACTTGCCAGCTGAGAGTACTACTTCCGTGAGCAAAACTCCGGGGCGGCTTGTGCTGCTCGGCCATCCGGTAGCCCATTCACTCTCGCCGATCTTTCAGAATGCCGCTCTCCGCGCAGCCGGCATCTCGTTGCTGTATGAGGCGGTGGATGTCGCACCGCGGGATCTCCGCGCGTTGCTCAAAAAGCTGAAGGATCTCGGGGTTGCCGGTAATGTCACCATTCCGCACAAAGTGGCCGTTCACGCCAGCTGCGACGAGCTCACCGATGTCGCTGAGCGGGTGGGAGCAGTGAACACGTTCTGGTTCGAATCCGAACGGCTTCACGGGGACAACACCGATGTCGGCGGTTTCGACGCCGCCGCCCGGGCTCTGCTTGGGGGAGAAACGGCCCGGGCGCGTGTTGTCGTCCTCGGAAGCGGTGGCGCCGCCGCCGCAGTGATAGCAGCGGTGGAGCAATGGGCGGACGCGCGGGTCGCGATAGTGGCGCGCAACCTCGAGCGCGCATCAAAGCTGGCACGACGCTTTCGGGATGTCGCGCGAGTCGAAAAGAGTGCCGAGCAGGCAGTCGCAGACGCGACATTGGTCGTAAATGCCACGCCCGTCGGACAACGCGAGGCGGAGCAACCTCTCGATATTGGAGTCATTCCGAAGACGGCCGCGGTGATGGATCTCGTTTATCGTCGCGGAGGGGGCACGCCATGGGTAAAGGCGGCACGAAAGAGAGGCAATCCCGCGGCGGACGGGTTGCCGATGCTGCTCGAGCAGGGCGCGCTTTCGTTCCATCGCTGGTTCGGGATCGAGCCGGATCGCGAGGTAATGCGGCAGTCACTGCTGTAGCGGATATCTGGCGAAGCCTTGACGTACGGGAGCAACTCAATGGCGCGATCGATCTTCTTCTGCCTCGCGCCTGCGTTTCCTGCGAGCGGCTGCTATCCCGGCTCGACACCGGAATTGTCTGCGGCTTGTGTTGGTCGCGCCTGCCGTGTCTCCCGTCTCCGCGGTGCGAGCGGTGCGGCCACCCGATTTCCAGCGGGAGTTGTCGATGGTGTGACCTCCTTCCGCCGTTTATTCGCGCCGTCAGGTCGGTGTGCTGGATGCCGGTCGAGCCAGCATCGAGCATCGTTCACGCGCTCAAGTACGAGGGGTGGGCAGCGGTCGCGACCGAAATGGCGGAGCGGATGAGTCGGCTCTCCTGGCCCTCGGACGTAGTCGATGAACGGGCCGGGCTCGTGCCGATTCCGCTCGCATCAGCGAGAAAGCGCCAGCGTGGCTATAATCAGAGTGCGCTCATCGCGAGCGGACTCGGGCTGCGGTGGCGCATTCCTGTATGGGAGGACGTCGTCGTGCGTTCGCGCGAGACAAGCTCTCAGACAAGGTTGACACCCGAACAGAGGCTGGACAACGTTGCAGGCTCATTTCGCGGCGATGATCGACAGCTCGAACGATTGCGCGGCGCGCATATCGTGATCGTCGATGATGTAGTGACCACCGCCGCGACGCTCAACGCGTGCGCGAAGGTGCTGTACGAATCGGGTGCGCGGATAATCAGCTACGTGACTTTCGGCCGGGCCCACGCCAGTGGTGACCGGCTCTAACCGAATGGAGTTAATGGAATGGCAACACGGATAGGCATCAACGGATTTGGACGGATTGGCCGCCAGGTCGTGCGCGCGGCGAAGAATGAAGGTGTCGCCGACCTCGACTTTGTCGCGGTGAACGACATCACCGACACCAAAACACTCGCGCACCTCTTCAAGTACGACTCGGTGCACGGCACTTATCAGGGCGAGGTCTCCGCGGCAAAGGACTCGATCACCATCGACGGTGACGAAATCAAGATTCTATCGCAGAAGGATCCAGCCTTGCTCCCGTGGAAAGAGCTCGGCGTGGATATCGTCCTGGAATCCACCGGCCGCTTCACGGACGCCGGTTCCGCGAGAAAGCACATCGAGGCCGGTGCCAGGAAAGTACTGATCTCCGCGCCCGCCAAGGACGAAGACATCACCATCGTCATGGGCGTGAACAGCGACAAGTACGATTCGGCGAAGCACAACATCGTCTCCAACGCTTCGTGCACGACGAACTGCGTCGTGCCGATGGTCAAAGTCATTCGCGACAACTTCGGCTTTCGTCACGCGTCGATGGTCACGATTCACAGTTACACCAACGACCAGCAAGTCCTCGATCTCCCGCACAAGGATCTGCGCCGCGCGCGAGCGGCCGCCCTGTCCATAATCCCGACCACCACCGGAGCGGCAAAGGCAACCGGGCTCGTCATTCCGGAGGTGAAGGGAAAGATTGACGGCAGCTCCATTCGGGTTCCTACCCCCGACGTCTCGTACACGATTCTCACGGTCGAGATCGAGAAGACCGGGGCAACGAAGGAATCCGTGAACGCCGCGTACAAGAAGGCCGCGGCCGAGGGACCACTTCAGGGCATCCTTCGCTATACCGATGAGGAACTCGTATCGAGCGACTTTATCGGCGATCCGGCGTCGTGCATTCTCGACTCTAAGACGACCAATGTCATCGACGGCACGCTGGTCACCGTGCAGGGCTGGTACGACAACGAGTGGGGCTATGCCTCGCGCTGCGTCGACATGCTCCGCTTCATGGGGTCGCGACTCTAGAACGAGCCTGCACAATGAGAAAGAAAAACGTCCGCGATCTCAGCGATGCTCAGGTGCGCGGCAAGCGCGCTCTGGTTCGCGTCGATTTCAACGTGCCCCTCGACGATGATGGCAACATCACCGACGACACACGTATCCGTGCGTCGCTTCCGACGATCCAGCTGCTGCTCGACCGCGGTGCGCGCCCGATAATTCTGTCACATCTGGGACGGCCCAAAGGCAAACCCGATCCGAAGTACTCGTTGCAACCGGTGTCGAATCGGCTCCAGGAGCTGGCCGGCTGTACCGTGATCTTCGTCGAGTCGACCGATTCGGACGAGGCGCTCCAGGCCTGCCAGAACCTCAAGGCGGGAGAGATTCTTCTCCTCGAGAACACCCGCTTCCTCGGCGGCGAGGAGAAAAACGATCAGCGGCTGGCGAGGGCGCTTGCCGAGCTTGGCGACTTTTTTGTGAACGATGCCTTCGGCGCCGCCCATCGGGCGCACGCTTCGACCGTCGGTGTCGCCGAGCATCTGCGCCCAGCCGTCGCCGGACTATTGATGCAGAAGGAGCTCGACTACCTCGGCGGAGCACTCGCGAACCCGAAGCACCCATTCATCGCGATTCTTGGCGGTGCGAAGATCTCGGGGAAGATCGACGTGATCGAACAGCTGCTTCCGAAAGTCGATGGGTTGCTAATCGGCGGAGCGATGGCGTGCACTTTCTACCGCGCGATGGGACTCGAGACCGGGAAGTCGCTCGTCGAGGAAGATCGCGTCGGAATGGCCAAGGATCTGCTCGCCCGCGGCGGTATGCGTCTCACTCTACCGCATGACGCGATGGTCGCGCCTTCGCTCGAACGAGCAAAGGAAGCAAAAGCAGTCCCGCGCAACGCGATCCCGAAAGACCAGGCCATGTTCGACATCGGCCCGCAATCGGCGGCGTCGTACTCGCGCGCAATCGCGGCGGCCAAGACGATCATTTGGAATGGTCCGATGGGCGTCTTCGAGACGCCGCCCTTCAACGCCGGGACCAGCGCGATCGCGGAAGCTATGGCGAGCGCCACGGCAAAGGGCGCGACCACCATCGTTGGTGGAGGTGATTCGGCAGCCGCCGTGACTGAAGCAGGACTCGAAGCGAAGATGAGCCACGTCTCCACGGGCGGCGGTGCGTCACTCGAATTCCTGGAGGGTAAGAAGCTCCCCGGAGTGGAAATCCTCGACGAGGCCGACTAGTGGAGCGCCCTGTTCTCGCCGCCAACTGGAAGATGAATAACGGTCCGACAGCGGCGCAGACATTCATGGACGCATTTCTCGCGAGCTACCCGCCGCGGAACGACAGAACGGTCATCATCTTTCCGCCCGCCGTCTCGCTTACGACCGTCGCAACCGCCGCGTCGAGCCGCACCGACATTCTCGCAGGGATCCAGAACATTCACTGGGCGGAAAAGGGAGCTTTCACCGGGGAGGTCTCTGCGCCCATGGCCAAGGACGCTGGCGCGGCGGTGGTACTGATCGGCCACTCGGAGCGCCGACACGTCTTCGGCGAGACGGACGCGCAGTGTGCGCAGAAGTGCTGCGCGGCATCGAAGGCAAGGCTCGCGTTCATGCTCTGCGTTGGCGAAACGATGCACCAGAGAGAGGCGGGCGAAACCGAACGTCTCGTGACCCGGCAGCTGCGCGAGGGTTTATCGCAGACGCCGAATCTCATCTCCGCGGATTTCATGCTTGCCTATGAGCCGGTCTGGGCAATCGGAACTGGTCTCACTGCTTCAGCAGGCGATGCTTCGGCAATTCATACGGTGCTCCGCTCGGAGCTGAGAGAGATGATCGGAACCCGAGGCGATGAGATTCCGATACTCTACGGAGGAAGCGTCAATGCGACGAATGCGGGCAGCCTTCTCGCTTCACCCGAAGTCGACGGGCTCCTTGTTGGGGGCGCGAGCGTCGAGGCCTCCTCATGGCTGGTAATCGCGCAGAGTTAATTGCCGTGACATTTCTAATGGCCATCGAACAAGCAGGTCGTCGAGACTTGACTGAATTCCTGTTGCCGCCGATATTCAACGGCTAGACTGAACTTTAATCCTATCAATGCTTTACACGTTTCTTCTCGTACTCCTCGTCATAGACTGCGTCGTTCTGATGCTCGCCATTCTGCTGCAGAGCGGGAAGGGCACTGGTCTCGCCGCAAGCTTCGGCGGCGCAAGCTCATCTCCCGACGCACTCATCGGAATCCGCCAGGCGGGAAATCTTCTCACCAAGGCCAGCTGGTGGGGCGGCGGAATTTTCCTCGGCCTTTGCTTCATTTTACAGATCATGTCGACACATACGTCGGCTCCGCGCTCCGTCCTCGAGAAGGGTTTGACCACTCAGCCCCGGAACGTGGCACCCCCTCCGACTTCAGCTCCGGCGGTTCCGCTCGAGCCAGCACCGACGCCGACGGCTCCCGCGGGAACGAAGACGGCTAAACCTCCCGCTACTACTCCGAAGCGGTAAGTTGCCAGCCGAGATTCGAATCACCGAGCCGGGGTTCCTCCTCCTTGAGGATGGAACCCTTTTTCGTGGCAGGATGGCCGGGTCGGCCACAACACTCCTGCCCGCAGTGGCCGAAGTGGTGTTCACGACCAACATGACGGGCTATCAGGAAGTCTTTACCGATCCCTCCTATCGCGGACAGATCGTCGTGATGACGGCGCCCCAGATCGGCAACTATGGCGTCAACGCCGAGGACCCGGAGTCCAATGCACCGCAGGTCGCAGGGGTTGTGGTTCGAGAGCTGTCGGACACCTACTCTAACTGGCGCGCCACCGGCGGATTAGGAGCTTGGCTGGCTGCATCGCAAGTTCCTATCATTCAGGACGTTGACACTCGGCGTCTCACTCGACACTTGAGGTCGGTGGGAGTGATGCGTGGAGTCATTGGCGCGGGCGTCGAACCGGACGAAGCGAGCAGGGCGGCGCTCGAGTCGTGCCCCTCGATGGAGGGATTGGACCTCGCCTCCCGCGTTACGACCAGGGAGAGTTACAGCTGGGGAGATCCTCAGTCGCGCCACCATATCGTCGCCTACGACTACGGAATCAAGCGCAACATCCTGCGACTCTTCGATGAGAACGATTGCCGGGTCACGATAGTTCCGGCCGACACGCCGGCCGGGGCAGCATTGTCCGAGGAGCCGGACGGAATATTTCTGTCGAACGGGCCTGGTGACCCCGATGCAGTCGCCTATGCTCCCGAGATCATACGGACCCTCTCCGCCAACGGAGTGCCGATCTTCGGGATCTGCCTGGGGCATCAGCTGTTAGGCCTTACCTTTGGCGGGTCGACGGTGAAAATGCCCTACGGGCACCGGGGTGGAAATCACCCAGTGAAGGCTGTCGAGAGTGGCCGCGTTCTCATCACCTCCCAGAACCACGGGTTTGCCGTTGAAGGGGATGAGACATCGGTCAAAGGTGCGTCGGATCTCGAAGTCACGCACGTCAATCTGAACGACGGAACCATCGAAGGGCTTCGTCACCGGAGCCTGCCGATATTCGGCGTCCAGTACCATCCTGAGGCCGCACCGGGACCGCACGACGCCCGACCCCTGTTCCAGGAGTTCCTCAGCGCCCTCAGGGGGGCAGTCAGGTAGCGTCAAGATCGTCTTGACAGCATATTAGTAAAGCCATAGTTTCAAAGCACTTACGCGCTCTGGCGCGCGTCCCATACGGAGTTTTTCAATGACTAAGGCCGACCTCGTCGAGCGTGTCACGACCCAGATTTCGCGTACCGCTGGGCCGATGATTTCAAAGAAAGATTGCGCTCGCGTCGTGGACGCTTTCCTCGAGGCGATCAAGGAATCGCTCCAGACTCAGGAGAACATCGAGGTCAGGGGATTCGGTACCTTCAAGATTCGCAATCGCAAAACCCGCATGGCGCGCAACCCTCGCACGGGTTCTCCTGTTGAGGTTTCCGCGCGACCCGTTCCCGTGTTCAAACCATCAAAGGAACTGCGAGCCCTCGTCGCTGGCGTGGACATGTCGCAGATGTCGGAAGCATAAGGACTTAGCTTCACAGAGGTCGAGAGGGACCGCACGTGTCCACAGTGACGGTGCAGTTGTTCGCTTCATACGCCGAAAGTTTCGGCGGCCCCACTCTCCAACTCCCCCTCAAAACCGGCAGCACCGTCGCGGATCTCCTCGACAATCTGCGTCTACTCCCAGGCGCTTCGATTCTTCCGGATTCTCCCCGCGTTGCCATCAATCGAAAGTTTGCGTCCGCGGACCAGCTCGTTGACGCTAGCGACGAGATCGCGCTGATCCCGCCTGTGGCGGGCGGGTGAGCGAATGATACGCGCGGCACTCGTCACTCGCGCGATCGATCCGGCGGCGCTCATCGCCAGCATCGCATCCACAGGCTACGGAGCAATCTCGCTCTTTGCGGGAACGGTGCGCGACACGAGCGACGGCCGCGGTGTAAGTGCCATCGATTACTCCGCTTACACCTCCATGGCCGAAGCCGAGCTCAGACAGATCGTCGCCGAGGCAGCGGACCGCTTTGGAGTTACGTCACTGGTGGTCGAGCATCGAATTGGGGTTCTCTCTCTTGGGGAGACCAGCGTGGCGATCGCCGCCGCGCACGCGCACCGCGCGCCGGCGTTTGATTGCACTCGATACGTGATCGAAGAGATCAAGACGCGTGTCCCCATTTGGAAGATGGAGCACTACATCGATGGAACGCGTGATTGGGTTAACCCCACGAACGCGAGCGAGGTAACCGCGGAGTGAGTATCACGTTGCGAGACGGCTTCGGACGGAGGATCGAGTATCTGCGCATCTCCGTCACGGACCGCTGCAACTTCCGTTGTCTCTACTGCATGCCGTTGTCGGGACTGGAGTGGCTCCCCAAATCGGGAATCCTCTCCTACGAGGAAATCGCGCAGGTGGTGAGCCAGCTGGCTCCGCTCGGCTTGCGGCGGCTCCGCGTCACGGGGGGCGAGCCCACGCTGCGACCTGATCTCGAGCTGCTTATCGGAATGCTGCGGGCGATACCCGAGATCGAAGACATTTCGCTGTCGACAAACGGCGTGCGGCTACCGGCCCTCGCCGAAACTTTCGCCCGGGCCGGGCTCGATCGCATCAACATGAGCGCCGATTCGCTCCGACCCGATCGAGTCAGGGCAATCTCCAGGAGAAACACCGATTTCGATCCAATTGCTGCTCTGATGTCCGCGGAAGCCGCCGGGCTGTCGCCGATCAAGATCAATGTCGTCGTCATGCGCGGAATAAACGACGACGAAGTCTGCGATTTTGCGCGGCTCACTTTTGAGCACGATTGGCACGTGCGGTTCATCGAGCTGATGCCCGTTGGAGAAATGCGCGAGCTCACATTGGATCATGTGGTGCCGGGCGCCGAGATTCTGCGCGAGGTCGAGACGGTGGCGCCCATTCAGCCGGCGATCGGTCCAGCAAGAGGGAATGGCCCGGCGCGCTACTTTCGGTTTCACGGCGCCAGGGGCACTGTCGGCGTTATCACGCCCATGTCGCATACGTACTGCGGCAGCTGCAACCGAGTGAGGTTGACGGCTGATGGCCGGCTTCGAACATGTCTTTTCGGGACCGAGGAGACGGACCTCAGAACGCCGCTGCGCGAAGGATTGCCTCTCGAGCCGTTTTTCCGAAGCGCACTCGCGTCGAAGCCCGAAGAGCACCATTTGCTCCAGATGAGCGTCGGTGGTCTCCGCGCGCTCTCGCAAGTGGGAGGCTGAGCAAGGGCCTGCGTCGCTCGCGTGTTCGCCTCGCCTCTCGACGATTGCTCACAGTGCGCCGCCCGGATAGCTTTCGCGCACCGAATCTCCACACTTCGAAACAATAATGGTCAACAAAATTACGGTGGTCGGCGCTGGCAATGTCGGTGCGACCACCGCGCAGCGAATAGCGGAGAAGGAGCTCGCCCGCATCGTCGTGATGGTCGACGTGATGGAGGGAATTCCGCAGGGCAAGGCGCTCGACCAGTGGCAGTCGGCCCCAATTGAAGGTTTCGACTCCCGTGTCGTCGGCACCAATGGATACGACGAGACCCGCGACTCCGAGATTATCATCATCACTGCCGGCATCGCCCGAAAGCCGGGTATGTCGCGGGACGATCTGCTCAACACGAACGCCGGAATCGTCAAGCAGGTCTCCGAACAGATCAGAGCAACCTCGCCGAACGCGATCCTGATCGTCGTGTCCAATCCGCTCGACGTGATGGCATACGTCGCGATGAAGGTCACTGGATTTCCTCGCCAGAGAGTTCTCGGAATGGCCGGCGTCCTCGACACGGCGCGATATCGCGCCTTTATCGCTGAGGCTCTGGACGTCTCCGTGAGGGATATTCAGGCGATGGTCCTGGGCGGACACGGGGACACGATGGTACCGCTGATTTCCTACACGTCCGTGAGTGGGATCCCGATCACACAGCTCATGCCGCAGGCAAAGCTCAACGCGATCGTGGAGCGTACGCGAGGAGGCGGAGCGGAGATCGTGAAACATCTCAAGACCGGTTCGGCCTACTACGCTCCGTCGGCGGCGGCGGTTCAGATGTGTGAGTCGATCGTTTTCGATCAGAAGCGCATTCTTCCCTGTGCCGCGTGGCTCGAGGGCGAGTACGGGATGTCTGGCCTCTTCCTCGGCGTCCCGTGCAAGCTTGGTCGTGGCGGCCTGGAGAAGATCATCGAAGTGGAGCTTACTCGAGAGGAGCGCGATGCCCTGGCGAAGAGCGCGGACGCCGTCCGCGAGCCGATGGGCGCGGTAAAGCTGTAAGACGCGGATGGGCAGCCTTCGCGGCTTCTACGCTTCCATGGTCGGCAAGAAAGTCGTCATGGGAGTTACCGGTCTCATCGGAATCGGGTTCGTCATCCTCCACTCGCTCGGTAATCTACTTGTCTTCCGCGGGGCCGCCGCAATCAATTCGTACTCGCATTTTCTCAAGAGCACGGGCGAGCTGCTCTGGGCTCTGCGCATCATTCTCATCGTTGCGGTCATTCTCCATGTGATCGCAGCGGTCCAGCTAACGCGACAGAGCCGCTCGGCGCGGCCGATCGCGTACACGAAACACGAACACCAGGCGACTACGGTGGCGTCCCGCACAATGCGGTGGGGCGGAGTGCTCCTTCTCGTGTTCATCGTGCTGCATATTCTGCACTTTACGACCGGCACGATCAGACCCGCTGGCGTCTTCAGCAGCGAGGATGTGTACGCGAACGTCATGACGAGCTTCAGAATCTGGTGGGTATCGCTGTTTTATGTGCTCGCAATGGTCGCGCTCGGACTGCACCTCTTTCACGGTGCATGGAGCTCGGTGAGGAGCATTGGCGTTAGCCCACCCTCGCCGCAGCCGCTGCATCATCGCATCTCGCTCGCGATTGCCATTCTGGTGTGGGCCGCCTTCACGGCTGTACCAGTCGCGGTATTCACCGGAATCGTTCGATGACTCTTCGACTCGATGCCCGAATCCCGCCGGGATCGCTGGCGGAAAAATGGAATCGACATCGCTTCGAGATGAAGCTCGTCAACCCTTCGAACAAGCGGAAGAATACCATAATCGTCGTTGGCACAGGGCTGGCTGGCGGTGCCGCCGCGGCAACGATGAGCGAGCTGGGCTACAACGTAAAGTGTTTCTGCTTCCAGGATTCACCGCGTCGAGCGCACAGCATCGCGGCGCAGGGCGGAATAAATGCCGCCAAGAATTATCAGAACGATGGGGACAGCATCTATCGCCTGTTTTACGACACGATCAAGGGCGGAGATTTCCGCTCCCGCGAGGGCAACGTCTACCGGCTTGCGGAGCTGAGCGTCAACATCATCGACCAGTGCGTGGCGCAGGGAGTGCCGTTTGCGCGCGAGTACGGAGGCCTGCTATCGAACCGGTCGTTTGGTGGCGCGCAGGTGTCACGCACCTTCTACGCGCGGGGACAGACGGGACAGCAACTACTTCTTGGAGCATATCAGGCTCTCGAGCGCCAGATCGCTCGCGGCGGCGTGAAGATGTTTCCACGCACAGAGATGCTCGATCTCGTCGTCATCGATGGAAAAGCGCGGGGGATCGTGACCCGCGATCTGGTGACTGGGGCGATCGAGTCGCATGCCGGTGAAGCGGTCGTTCTCGCCACAGGCGGTTACGGCAACGTGTACTATCTCTCGACCAACGCGCAGGGATCGAACGCAACGGCAATCTGGCGCGCGTACAAGCGCGGCGCCGCCTTCGCGAACCCTTGCTTCACCCAGATCCATCCGACCTGCATCCCGGTGACCGGTGAACACCAGTCGAAGTTGACGCTGATGAGTGAGTCGCTGAGGAACGATGGGCGCGTCTGGGTCCCGAAAAAGCGCGGTGACAAGCGCGATCCGCGGCAGATTCCCGAGGAGGACAGAGACTATTTTCTCGAGCGCAAGTATCCAGCGTTCGGCAACCTCGCGCCGCGCGACATCGCGTCGCGCGCGGCAAAAGAAGTGTGCGACGAGGGAAGGGGAGTCGGCGAATCAGGACTCGGCGTCTACCTGGATTTTGCCGACGCTATCAAGAGACTGGGCCGCGACGTGATCGAGGAGCGCTACGGAAACCTGTTCGAGATGTATCAACGCATCACCGACGAGAATCCCTACGACGTGCCGATGCGAATCTATCCGGCGGTCCATTACACCATGGGGGGACTCTGGGTCGATTACAATCTCATGGGGACCATCGATGGTCTTCACGTCACTGGTGAGGCAAACTTCTCCGATCACGGGGCCAACAGGCTTGGGGCGAGCGCCCTGATGCAGGGACTCGCGGACGGATACTTCATAATCCCGAACACAATCGGTAATTACCTGGCGAGCCAGAAACTGGACAAGGTCGAAACATCGCACCCTGCCTTCGGGTCGGCGAAGGCCGAGGTGGTCGAGAGGACCAATCGCTTTCTTTCGATCAAGGGGAGCCGAACCGTAACGTCGTTTCATCGCGAGCTCGGTAAGATCATGTGGAACTACTGCGGGATGTCGCGCAACGAAGCGGGACTCGAGCTCGCGCTCAAAAAGATTCCCGAGTTGCGGGAGGAGTTCTGGCGGGACGTCAACGTGCCAGGCAGCGACGTCGAGTTGAATCAGGCGCTCGAGAAGGCTGGGCGCGTCGCTGACTTTCTCGAGCTCGGCGAGCTGATGTGCCTCGACGCACTCCATCGAACAGAATCGTGCGGAGCGCATTTCCGGGAGGAGAGTCAGACACCAGAGGGCGAAGCACTCCGCGACGATGAGAACTTCGCCTACGTAGCCGTCTGGCAGTACGCGGGCGAAGGGCAGAGTCCCATTCTCAACAAGGAGCCGCTCGTCTTCGAGAATGTGAAGCTGTCGCAGCGGAGCTACAAGTAATGGATTTCACCCTCCACGTCTGGCGACAGGCTGGTCCCGACGCGCGGGGCAAAATGATCGTCTACGAGGCGCGCGATATCAGCTCCGACATGTCCTTCCTCGAGATGCTGGACGTCGTCAACGAAAGGCTCACCTTGCATGGCGAGGTGCCGATCGCGTTCGACCACGACTGTCGCGAGGGCATCTGTGGCATGTGCAGTCTCATGATCAACGGAATCGCGCATGGTCCCATGAAGGGAACCGCCACATGCCAGCTTCACATGCGAAGCTTCAGAGATGGCGACACGATTTATATCGAGCCCTGGCGAGCCCGGGCCTTTCCGGTAATCAAGGATCTGACCGTCGATCGTTCGGCGCTCGACCGGATCATTCAGGCAGGCGGATTCATCACTGCACCCACTGGGGGCGCACAGGATGCGAACTCAATTCTCGTTCCCAAGGAGAGCGTCGAGAGCTCCATGGACGCGGCGGCATGCATTGGATGTGGCGCGTGCGTGGCTGCGTGTCCGAACGCATCAGCGTCGCTCTTCACCGCGGCAAAGATCACGCATCTCGGCCTTCTGCCGCAGGGTCAGCCGGAGCGCTACCGACGCGCGCTACAGATGGTCGACCAAATGGATCTCGAGAACTTTGGAAGCTGCACGCTGCACGGCGAGTGTCAGGAAGCGTGTCCGAAGGAGATCAGCATCGATACCATCACGCGGATGAATCGGGATTTCATTCGGGCGCGTGTGATTGGTACCCGCACGTAGGGTCAACCGCAGCCGCTTATGAGCGCCGGCCTCAACGCTCAAATCTTGGGGATGTGGTTCGGGTCGAGGTGTCGGCGCTCGATCTCGCGGTGCAGGCGGGTCTTCTCGCTGTTCTTCTCCGCCTCGTCGTGTTGCTTGCGGTCTTCGAATAGACGATGCGCAGCGTTGTGGTGTGCTATGCTCTTGGTTGGTTCGAGAGGATCTGGAGCGGCGTCTGGCGGGACTGGCTTGGTGCCGTTGCCCGAGTGTAGTTGTTCGAGAATCTTGCTGCGAGTTTTTGATCCGTGCTGCCCCTCGGCATGATCCTGAGGGCCCTTCTGTACGCCGTCACGATTTTGCATCAGCCTGACTTCCTCCTGATTACAGTCTGTTCCTAGAGATAGCTTCGGCAAGCTGGGGGCCATACTACAGCCGCGGTAGTGTCACCCCCTGCTGTCCCTGATACTTGCCCTTCTTATCCTTGTACGAAACCATGGGTTCCTCTTCGCCCTTGAAGAAAAGAACCTGAGCAATCCCCTCGTTGGCGTAAATCTTGGCCGGCAAGGGCGTCGTGTTAGATATCTCGAGCGTCACGAATCCCTCCCACTCCGGCTCGAATGGCGTGACGTTGGTGATGATTCCGCACCTTGCGTAGGTGGATTTACCTACGGTAATCGTCACGACGTTTCGCGGTATACGGAAGTACTCCACTGACCGGGCGAGAGCGAACGAGTTGGGCGGAACGATGCAGATGGGTCCCTCAAACTCAACGAACGAATTCGAATCGAAGTTCTTCGGATCCACGATCGAGCTCATGACGTTGGTGAATATCTTGAACTCGGGCGCGACTCTCATGTCGTACCCGTAAGAGCTCACCCCATACGAGATGACGCCGGCTCTGACCTGACTGTTCTCGAAGGGCTCGATCATCCGGTGATCCTTCGCCATTTGGGTGATCCAGCGATCCGACTGAATTGACATTGATGAGTCGAGTGCTTGAGTGAGGAGCCAGGCGTTCCGGCAACTGGTGGGATTCTCGCGAAAGTTCGCAGCTTTTCGCTGTCAATGTACGATTCTCGCATTGTCACCGCCACCGAACGAGAGCCGTTGAATTACAAGATTGCAAACGGTAAATTCCAAAAAATCGCACTAGTGAAATTTTTCACGAAGTCTGAGACGCCATGGCTCGCGCTTATTTTCCGGTTCTGATGCTCTTTGGTTTCGTGTTGGTCAACGCGCTCCTGATCATCGGGATCTCGGCGCTGACGATCCGTGCGCGGCCAACGCCGGTCAAGCAGCAGGCCTACGAATCCGGAGTTCCTGCGCTCGGCGATGCGAGAGAGCGCTTTTCAGTGCGTTTCTACCTCATCGCCATCCTGTTCATCATCTTCGACATCGAGACCGTGTTCATGATCCCATGGGCGGTCTACTTCAGGCAGCTTTCCTGCTTCGTGCCGCTCGTGAACGATGCGTGTCCCGTTGGAAACATCTCGTTTTTCGGGCTGGGTGAGATGCTGGTGTTCATGCTGATCCTGCTCGTCGGCTTCGTCTATGTATGGAAGAAGGGAGCACTGCAATGGGATTGACCGCATCGGCAGAGCATCGGACCGTCTCGTACGCGCCAGAATCGCAGGAAGGGTGGGTCGCGACTCGCCTCGACTTCCTGGTCAATTGGGGGCGCGCCAATTCCTTGTGGCCAATGCCGTTTGGGACGGCGTGCTGCGCGATCGAGTTCATGGCGACGGCGGCCAGCGACTTCGACCTCGCGCGCTTCGGGATGGAGCGCATGAGCTTCTCCCCGCGCCAGGCCGATGTGCTCATTTGCGCTGGTCGTGTCCCATTCAAGCTCGCCCCGATCATCCGCCGCATCTGGCAGCAGATGCCGCAGCCCAAGTGGTGTATCTCGATGGGCGCCTGCGCGTCAAGCGGCGGAATGTTCGACAACTACGCGGTGGTGCAGGGGATCGACACGATCATTCCTGTGGACGTTTATGTCCCGGGCTGTCCGCCGCGTCCCGAAGGTCTCATTTACGGGATTCGGATGCTACAGGAAAAGGTCAAGAACGAGCGCGCATCCGACAAGGGAATCCGCGATGAGATGGAGCCCGATCCGTCGAGTCAGCTTTACATCCCGCCGTCGGTAATCGACGAGCTGGGTGAGCCGTTCGGAAACTCGGTAAACCAGACCAGGTCCGGACTGTGAGTCGTTTCGATATCGTAAGGACCGGAGCGAGCGCCTCCGACGCTCAGCCGGCATCGCAGCGGAACGTTCAGCACCGGGGCGGAGAGGCGAATCCATCCGCGAAAGCCGTTCAGGACAAGTTCTCTTCGGCGGTCAAGTACGTCGAAGTGATATGGGGCGAGACGATCGTCTACGTTGATCCACGCTCCGCGCACGAAGTCATCAAGTGGCTGCATGAGGAACCTTCCCAGCGGTACGACTTCCTCAGCGACGTGACTGCTGTGGAGTATCGCGACGCCGATGTGCCGATCGAGGTCGTATGGCAGTTGCGGTCTCTTCCATACCGGCGATTCCTTCGGATCAAGGCGCAGCTGCCCAAGGGAACGCTCGAGATCGACAGCGTTTGGGACATCTATAAGAGCGCGGATTGGCTGGAGCGCGAGTGCTACGACATGTTCGGGATCCGCTTTCGCGGTCATCCTGATCTTCGCCGGATCCTGATGTGGGAGTCCTACAAGGAAGGTTTTCCTCTGCGTAAGGATTTTCCCCTCCGCGGACGCTTCAGCCGCTCGGAGCAGCTGCGCCAGGCGCTCGCCCAGAATCCGGAGGCGCGTTACTCGATGGAGGAGCTCACCATCGCTGACGCATTCGCGGAGCTTCCGCAGGAAATGCGCGAGCGATTGAGCAAGGGTGAGAGGACGGGCGAGTAATGTCGAAGCGCACCGTTGAGGTCGAGCTCTCCACAACTGGTCTTGACGCGCAGGGAAGGCCACAGCGTGTCCCGATTCTCACCGACGACGGAGGGGGCGGGTTGGCGCTTCAGGCGCCACCCGGCATCGAGCCGGATCTCGAAGGTGAGCACATGCTCATCAACATCGGCCCGCAACATCCCGCGACTCACGGCGTGTTGCGTCTCGTGCTCGAGCTAGACGGAGAGACGGTCGTGCGTTGCATTCCCCACATCGGCTATCTGCACTGTGGGTTCGAAAAAATCGGCGAGTACCGGCAGTACAACCAGATAATCTGCTGGACCGATCGCGAGGACTATCTGAACTCGATCGGCAACAACGTCGCCTTTGCCCTGGGCGCCGAGCGGCTGTTCGGAATCGAGATCACGGAGCGGTGCAAGGTGCTGCGCGTCATCGCGTCAGAGCTGTCGCGGATAATGTCCCACCTCGTGTGGCTCGGCACGTTCTGCATCGATATCGGAGCATTCACGCCATTTCTCTGGGCATTCCAGCGGCGCGAAGAGATCTACCGCCTGATCGAAAAGTGGGTTGGCGCCCGGCTCACGACGTCGGCAACCCGGGTCGGTGGAATGGCCGCCGACGTTCCGAGCGGATGGACGGGCGGCCTCAGGCAGTTCATCGACACGTTCCCGCGCACGCTGGACGAGATCGATCGCGTTCTCACGAGGAACGCCATCTGGGTCGGGCGCATGGTGGGACTGGGCGTCATGACGCCCGAGGAAGCGACGAACTGGGGACTCTCGGGGCCGATGCTCCGCGCATCGGGCGTCGACTACGACGTGCGCAAGGATTTTCCGTATCTCGACTACGAGACCTACGACTTCGAGGTTCCCGTCGGCGCCAACGGCGACGTCTACGATCGGTATCTGGTGAGGTTCGAGGAGATGCGCCAGTCGTTACGCATCCTCCAGCAGGCAGCTCGCAGGCTGCCCGACGGTCCGGTGAACATCGACGACCCGCGCGTCATTCTTCCGCCCAAATCAAAAGCCACGAGCGAGATGGAATCCATGATCCATCATTTCAAGGCCGTGATGGAAGGACCGCGTCCTCCGATTGGCGAATCGTACGTCGCGGTCGAGAGCCCAAAGGGCGAGAAGGGCTACTACATGGTATCCGACGGCACGGCGAAGCCGGTTCGCTGGAGAATTCGACCGCCGTCGTTCGTGAATCTCGCGGCGATTCCGAAGATGGTCGAAGGCCATCTGCTCTCGGACGTCATCGCCATTAACGCCAGCATCGACATTGTGATGGGAGAGATCGACCGTTGACGCCTGACCTGGTTGGCGGCCTCGAATCTCCCGACTACGCA
>DASWBG010000344.1:0-1691 GCA_036390715.1 Gemmatimonadaceae bacterium | reverse complement strand
GGAGGGCTTCTCTATGGGCAGGTGCGGTAACTCCTAAGAGTTACGCAGCCAGGGCCAAGTTTTGGTTGGCAGTTAAAAAAATCCCCAAGGGTTTTACCAGGACCTGAGAACCTGGGCACGCGGCCACAGCTTCACTAACCCCGTCGAAGCCAGTCGCCCCCGTCCGAGAAGTATAGCCGCGACCAGGGTGGAAGTCAATCAAAATCTATTTGAGAACGTAGTTGAACTGTGATTGCTAAGACCCTACAATCCAGTGACTTACGCAGCTCGCTTCACGCCGCTGCTGGCGCAGACTCGAGGTCGGCACCTTCATCGCCAAGCGCCGACACTAGGTGGGCATCGTCGTAGCGATGGGGATTCGCCAGGTACGACGCGAACACGTCCTCCACCTCGGAAAGACTCACCACCGCGTGGAGTTTTCGCCGCAGCTCGGCCGAGCCGGGCACTCCCTTCACGTACCAGCCGAGGTGCTTTCTGAACTCGATCGCGGCACCGCGTGGGTCCGCCTCGTACTCCTCTGCCATGTGGGCGTGCTCCAGCGCAATCTCGAATCGACGCTCGATCGCCGGCGCTTCCGGCTTGGGCTTCCCTTCCAGGAGAGCTCGCGTTTGGTCGAAGATCCAGGGCTGACCGAACGAGCCGCGCGCGATCATGATTGCCGCGCACCCTGTCTCCCGCTGCATCCGAACGGCATCCTCAGCGGTCTTGATGTCGCCGTTCCCGATCACCGGAATATCCAGAGCGCCGGCAACCGCGGCGATTTCCTCCCACCGAGCGCTGCCACTGTACATCTGCGTTCGCGTGCGCGGGTGCAATGCGAGCGCCCTCGCACCCGCGTCCTGACAACGAAGGGCGATCTCCACGGGGAGGCGCGTCTCCTCGCTCCACCCGCTCCTGATCTTCACGGTTACGGGTAGGTGCGTGCCGGATGCTACCGACCGGATGACCGACTCCACGAGCGAAAGATCTTTCAGGCAGCCCGAACCACCATTGCGCCGCACGACTTTCTTCACGGGACAGCCGAAGTTGATGTCGATGAACTCTGGCTCGAACACATCGGTCACCAGGCGAGCCGCTTCTCCCATTGCGGCGGGATCAGCACCGAAGATTTGAACTCCGATCGGACGCTCATCCGCGCCGAAACGGAGCTTGTCCAGCGTCGCCGCGTTCTCGCGGCGGATTCCCTCTGCCGAGAGAAACTCGGTGACCACGACGTCCGCGCCAAAGCGGCGGCAGAGTCTCCGGAATGGAGACTCTGACACACCGGCCATCGGCGCGAGATAAAGCGGGATGTCGTCCCGGACCTTGAATGGAAATCGCATCTCAGTACAAGCTAAGTGAGACACCCAAGTGCTTGCAACATCGTGGTTTGACTCTCGCGCCGGCCACGCGTAACTTCCGTCCTTCGCGCGCACGAACTGGCCACTGTCGGGGAGCTGATGGAACTACGCGATTTTTTCTCTGAAGACGCGATCAAGCTGGAGCTTGAGGGAACCACCAAGGACGAGATCCTCAAAGAGTTGATTGGCCTCCTCGGCCTCGACGACAAGTCGGAAGGAATGTTGTTCAAGATGTTGAAGCGCCGCGAGAATCTCGGATCGACGGGGATCGGTCGCGGGATTGCGATTCCCCACTGTCGCTCGCTCGTGGTGTCGAAGCTCCGCGTCGCGTTCGGAAGAAAAACTGTTGGG
>DASWBG010000343.1:0-4429 GCA_036390715.1 Gemmatimonadaceae bacterium | reverse complement strand
TCGCGGGCGCGTCCAGCGCTTCACGCAGGCGAAGCAGGCTCCGGGCGAAACCCGCCCCAGCTGGCTCGTGCTCGGCGACCTTCTCGGCGCCATGGGAAAGCAGACGAACTTCTTCCTGCCGTCCGAGGTGTTCGCGAAGCTCGCCAGCTCCAACTCGTCATTTGCCGGCTTGAGCTACGACTCCCTCGGCTTCAAGGGACTTCCACTGGTCGATGCGCCGCCTGCCAGCCCGAAAGGACCTATAGCGGTGGCTGCCAGATGAGCGTGATTCACGCTTTTCCCGCGCTTCTCCAGGCGGCAGACCCGAATCTGCCGCCGGTGAGCGGAACGGTGTTTTTCTTTTTCACGATCGTGAAGATGATAATCATCTTTTCGATCTACATGGTCGGCGTCGCCATGCTCACGCTGGCCGAGCGGAAGATCTCCGCCTGGATACAGGATCGTCACGGACCCAACCGCGTGGGCAAAGGATGGCTCCAACCCGCCGCCGACGGTCTGAAGAACTTCATGAAGGAAGAGACGATGCCGGAGGGTGTGAACAAGCCGCTCTTCGTTCTCGCCCCGATACTTTCGTTCATTCCCGCGCTTACGGCGTGGTGTGTGATTCCGTTCGGGGCACCCTGGCCCACACGGTGGGGAAGAATCGACCTCGTAGTCGCGGATCTGCCGGTCGGCTTCCTCTTCATCCTCGCGATCACATCGCTCGGAGTTTACGGAATCGTTCTCGCGGGCTGGTCCTCTAACAACAAGTACGCATTGCTCGGCGGCCTGCGATCGAGCGCGCAGATGGTTTCCTACGAGATCTCACTGGGAATGTCGACCATTCCGGTCTTGCTGCTCGCCGGCAACGTCAGCCTCAACTCGATCATAAATCAGCAGGCATGGGGCGGTTGGAACGTCGTCAACCTGACTGTCGCATTCTTCATTTTCATGGTCGCCGCGTTTGCAGAGACCAACCGGCTGCCATTCGACTTGCCGGAAGCCGAGTCGGAGCTGATCGCCGGCTACCACACCGAGTACAGCGCGATGAAGTTCTCCCTCTTTTTCATCGCCGAATACGCCAGCATGGTCACGCAGAGCGCGTTGATGGCGACGCTTTTCTTTGGCGGCTGGGACGTACCGTTCACCGCGCACGACAACATCGGGCCGTACAGCAAATGGCTCTCGCTGCTCTCGATCGGAATCTTCCTCACGAAGATTCTTTTCTTCCTCTTCCTGTTCATGTGGGTGCGATGGACAGTGCCGCGCTTTCGCTACGACCAGCTGATGTCACTGGGCTGGAAGTTCATGCTGCCACTCGCTCTTGCTTATATCGTGCTGATCGCCGCGGTCATGCTCGGCTTGAGCGCCGCGGGAATTGACGAAGGCTACATGTACGCGGCCATACTCGGCTCGGTGAACCTCGGAGTGATCATCATTCTCTTCGTCATTCTTGACCGAGGCCGAATCATCAGCCCCGCCTACGGCAGGATGCATCCCAAGGAAGTCGAGCGCCTTCGTCAGCTGGACAAACAACTCGAGAAACGGCGTCCCATTGCGGCAGAGGCAGGTAGATAATGGCGATCAAGGTGAAAGTGGTCGAGCGGCCAGTCGGGGACGTGAGCTACATCCGCGCCACTCTCCAGGGCATGGCGCTGACAGTCAAGCATCTCTTCGACGTCCAGGGCCGGGTCACGACGCAATACCCCGAGGAGAAATCGCCGATCTCTCCGCGCTGGCGCGGCACGCACAGAATGTTGACGACCGAGACCGGCAAGGCACGGTGCGTCGCCTGTGGACTTTGCCCGACCGTGTGTCCGGCGAATTGCATCAAGCTGGTGCCGGGCGAAGACGAGGAAGGGAACCGCTATCCACTGGTGTTCGAGATCGACGAGTTCCGCTGCATCTTTTGTGGATATTGCCAGGAGGTCTGCCCGGAAGAGGCAATCCACGTCGGCCGACACTATGAGAACTCCGAGTACAGCAGGGAGGGTTTCGTTTACGACCTGCAGCGCTTGATGGATCAGACGCACCCGGTGTGCGAGATGTGGGATCCCGAAGACCCGAAGGGCGAGTGATGGAGCCGCACTACTCGCTCTTCTACGTTTTTCACTTCTATCTGTTCGGAGTCATCGCGCTCGCATCCGCGGTGACGTTCGTGACGCGAAAAAGCCCGGTGGCAGCGGCGCTCTGGCTGGTGAACACCATGTTCAGCCTCGCCGCGCTTTACGTGATGCTCGACGCGCAATTCGTCGGCGTCATGCAGGTGCTGGTCTACGCCGGCGCGATCATGGTGGTGTTCCTGTTCGTGGTCATGCTCCTCAATCTCGGGCATCCATCAGAGCTGGCGGATGCACGCGGTACCGGATGGAAGCTGGCGGCTGGCCTCGTCGGGCTCGGACTCCTCAGCGAGATCATGGTGATCATCCGGACCAAGCTCCCGCAGCAGCTCATCGTGCCCCCGGACTTCAGCGAGCAACAGCTGCAGAAGCTGAACGCCGTCGGCATGATAGCGGAGCCGCTTTTCAGGGACTATCTGCTGGCGTTCGAGCTGACGAGCGTCCTTCTCCTCGTCGCGATAACGGGCGCGGTGGTGCTCGGAAGAGGGAGGGCCGCCGGTGCTCGCTGAGTCGCTCGCCCTTACGGCTGCTCTCTTCATCATCGGTGTGATCGGCGTCCTGATTCACCGGAACGCGATCATCATCTTCATGTGCGTCGAGCTGATGCTGACGTCCGTCAACTTGACATTCGTCGCTTTCTCACGCTTTTACGGAACGGCCGGACAGGTGTTCGTCGTGTTCGTGATGACGGTTTCCGCGGCCGAAGCAGCCGTCGGGCTCGCGATTATCATCTCGATCTTCCGCCACCGGCAGACGGTCGACCTCAAGAACATCAACCTGCTCAGGGGCTGATGCTGCTCCAGACCGCGGTCTCCGCAACCTCACAGGTTCATACGCTCTCGGGCACGATCGCCGAGTGGGTGTGGCTGCTGCCGATCCTGCCGCTCGCCGGATTCGTGATCAACGGACTGCTTTCGCTCGCCGGCGCGCCCTTCGGTCCGACCGATCCGAACAGTGCCGATAGCCATGCTCACTCTGACGCCGCCGGGACTCCGGCGGTTTCTCACGGTGGGGGAGAAACGGGTGGGGACGACCACGCGGTAAAGCGGAATCGTTGGTCGGGCGTCGTGAGCGTCGTGGGACCGGGGGTGCTCATTCTGTCGTTCGTGTTGGCGGTTGCCATCTGGCAGGCAATGGCCGGCGCGCAACCCTCCGCCCCTTTCATTCAGCGCTACTTCAGCTGGATGCCGGTCGGCGACCTCCAGATCGACGCTGCCTTCCAGCTCGACCAGCTGTCGATGGTGATGATCCTCGTGATAACGGGAGTCGGCGCGCTGATTCACGTCTTCAGCGTCGGCTACATGCGCGACGATCCCGGTTACCCGAGGTACTTCTCGTATCTCAATCTGTTCGTGTTCTTCATGCTGGTGCTCGTACTCGGCGCCAACTATCCCGTGTTGTTCGTCGGCTGGGAGGGAGTCGGACTCTGCTCCTATCTCCTCATTGGCTTCTGGTTCAACGACAAGCTAAACGCCGACGCGGGAAAGAAAGCGTTCATCGTGAATCGCATTGGAGATTTCGGACTCCTGATCGCCATGTTCATGCTGTTCGCGAACATCGGTGTTCTCGACTTCGTTGGAGTAAGCGCGAAAGCGCTCGACCTGGGCGCCGGCAGCGCTCTCGTGACCGCGATATGCCTGTTCATGTTCCTCGGCTGCACGGGTAAAAGCGCGCAGATCCCGCTCTACATCTGGCTGCCGGATGCAATGGCGGGTCCGACGCCGGTCTCGGCACTGATCCACGCGGCGACGATGGTCACGGCTGGCGTGTATTTCATCGCGCGCAGCGCTTTTCTCTTTTCGCTTTCGCCGGTTGCGTCCCTGACTGTCGCTGTGGTAGGCGCAGTGACGGCAATCTTTGCCGCGACGATTGGCCTCAAGCAGTGGGACATCAAGAAAGTGTTGGCCTATTCGACGATCTCGCAGCTCGGGTACATGTTCGTCGGCGTTGGGGTGGGTGCCTACGTGTCGGGAATGTTTCACCTCGTCACGCACGCGTTCTTCAAGGCTCTCCTCTTCCTCGGGTCAGGGTCGGTGATCCAGGCGATGCATACGGCGTATCACCAGACGCACAGCGATGAGGACGCGCAGGACATGCGCAACATGGGCGGGCTCAAGCGCTACCTGCCGATAACGTGCGTGTTGATGTGGATCGCGACGCTGGCAATCTCGGGGATCCCACCGCTCTCGGGATTCTTTTCCAAGGACGAGATTCTGTCCTCAGTGTTCGCGCGGGCCCAGGGATCTACGCTCGCATCGGCGAGCTGGCTCGGAATTCCGGGTGGAACTCTCCTTTACATCATCTACGGGATCGGACTGGCGGCTGCATTT
>DASWBG010000342.1:0-7988 GCA_036390715.1 Gemmatimonadaceae bacterium | reverse complement strand
AATGCAGCGCCAGGCCGTTTTTTCATGGATACGTTTGCGTCGTCGGGAGTGGTGCGCATGAACTTCGCCTTCGCGCCGTAGACGTTAACTACCGGGTGGAGCCCGATGGTCTTCGTGACGACACCGCCCCATCCCGCCTCGAAAGCACGGGTGATGTTGGACTCCGACTCAGTCGGGGGTGCCGACGACAGGAGAAACGGATTCTCAAAATGAATCCCGGTAAACGTTACGGAACGATCCACACTCATACAGCCTCCGAATTGTTTCACGCCTCGCGCGTTGGCGCGCGGCGGCGCCAATCAGGACATCCAGTTGGTTCCGGCTTCCTTGTTCCACTTCGTCGTCATCTTCTTCGCCTGCGACCAGAATTCGATCGAGCCGCGTCCCGTGATATCGCCGACGCCGAATTTCGAGTCGTTCCAGCCGCCGAACGAAAACGGCTCGCGTGGAACCGGAACTCCGACATTGACGCCTACCATTCCCGCGCTGGCGTGCTCCATCACGTACCGGGCGGTGCCACCGCTCTCCGTGAACACCGAAGCTGCATTTCCATAGGGTGACGCGTTCTCGATTCTCAGAGCTTCATCGATGTCCTTCGCCCGAATGATCACCAGCACGGGACCGAACACTTCTTCCTGCGCAATGCGCATGTCGGTAGTCACGTGATCGATGATCGTCGGCCCGATGAAGTATCCGCTCTCCTTCCCCTTCACCACGGCTCGCCGACCATCGACCAGAACCTTTGCGCCGGCCGCTTCCGCCTCCGCGATGTATTTCTCGATTCGCTCCTTCGCGGCGGCAGAGATGACCGGACCGATGTCCTTCCCCGGCACGATCTTCTTCGCGTGCTCGACCATCCGCTCGATAATGTCGTCCGTCCTGGACACGGCAACCATTACCGACGCTGCCATGCACCGCTGTCCCGCACAGCCCGACATCGATGCAACGACGTTGCTCGACGTCATCTCCTTTGCGGCGTCCGGCATGACGATGAGATGATTCTTCGCCCCGCCCAAGGCGAGGCAGCGCTTCAACGTCGCTGTAGAGCGGCGATACACGACCTTCGCAATCTTTGTCGAGCCGACGAAGCTGATCGCGGCGATGCCCGGATGGTCGCAGATCGCTTCAACCGCCTCCTTGCCACCGTTGACGATCTGCAGCACGCCCTCCGGCAATCCCGCATCCCTGAGCAGCTCCGCGATTTTTCCCGCGCTGAGTGGCACCAGCTCCGACGGCTTCAGAATCAGACAGTTGCCGAGTGCGATCGCGTTGGGGAGCGACCAGTTCGGCACCATGTTTGGAAAGTTGAACGGCGTGATCGCCGCGACGACGCCAAGTGGATATCGTTCGACCCGGCACTCGACGCCGCGACTGACCTCGAGCACCTCGCCCGGTGCGATTTGCGGCAGCGAACACGCAAACTCGCAAAGCTCTGCCGACTTTAGCACCTCGGCGCGCGCTTCTGATGCCACCTTCCCGTTTTCTTCAGTTATGAGCGCGGCCAGCTCGTCGATGTTTTTCTCGAGCAGCGCCTTGTATCGGTAGAAGACCTGCACGCGCTCCTTGATCGGAGTCGCGGACCACGCCGGAAATGCTTTCTGGGCGCTCGAAACGGCCGCATCGACGTCGTCCTGGCTAGAGAGCGGGACGCGCGAGATGACGCTCCCATCGCTCGGGTTGTAGACCTCGAGGAATGAGCGGTCGGTGCCCACGAAAGAACCACCCACGTAGTTCCGGACTTCGGGGTACTTCAACCTACCTCCTGGCTCTCGGACGCCATGGCTGCCGAATTACCTCCAAACTGTGTATTGGAGGGCACTTATCCCACTATGCGAAGATGCGTTTGGGACAGAAACGTCGCAAGCTTAAGGACGGCGCAGACCACAGCCTTCCGCCTCAGGCGGGGCTAGCTCCGGAGCGTCAATGCGATATCACCGGGCTCACAAATCTTGGAGGCGCGATGACAAAGTCAGCCCGGAGACCATCCGGGGGAACCATCCGGTTGTTCGGGAAGAGCGGAGCCACTTCGTAAGGATCGGCGGCAGCGAAATCGACGTCGTAGCCAATGTCCTTGAAGAATCCCAGCGTTATCGAGCTGAGTGGCGATTTAGAACCCCGCCCCACGACCGAGACCATCAACTCGTCGCCAAAAACACTCAACCTCCAGTGTGGATCCCTTGGACCTTGCCCCGTGCTGTTTTCCAGGGGAACCGTGACCCCGGTATACCATGCACCATGCTTCGCGAATTCCGATCGCGCTGTCGTTCCATCGAAAACCGGGTCGTCCGTCCCCCCGGCTGCAAGGCCTTTGGCGACGTAGGTGCCCGGACTGAATCCAAGTGCGTGCCCCATCTCATGCAAGATGATCCCCTGCAAGGTGCCGCGAGCCTCCATCGAATCGAGGTCTGCCCGGTCCAGGCGGATGCGGGCGAGAACCGGGAGAGTATCCCGGCTGCTGACACCGCAAATGGTAGTGAGTGCGTACGTCCCGCCCGATCCATCGACCTCACCAGCCGAGACGAATAGAAGAAGGTTGTGGTGGGTCTCATCGAGCGCCGGCTCGTCGGGGAAACAGTCAGCCGCCGACGATTTGAAGCGGAAGTCTCCGAGGTTCTTTGAGAGCGCGCGCATCCACTTGTTCGCGGCCGCGGTCACCGCGTTTTGCTGGGGCGGCGTAAGTGTGTTGAGATAACGGATGTCGATCTGCGGGCCTGAGCCCGTCGGCGTGGGGTCCGTCGCTCCGTCAGACCCGCACGCAAAGCAGAGCGATATCAAAGCGTACAGGCGAGCGAGCCGAGCGAGATTTCCCGTCATGAACACAATTATAGCGCCCGGCTTACTCATGAGCCGCAAATATCGGAAAGGCCGCGGCAGAGCCAGAAACAACAGAGTCGGCCTTGAAAGTGTTCCCGGCACGAAGCATGATGCTCAGATTCTGGTGGTACTTAGGAACTACAAACCGGAAATTTGATGACAGACCCTTCGGCTACCGTTGAGCAGCCGCACGAAATAGTTCCCGTCGACCGCGGTATGTCGATCGGCAAGGCAGCGGTGATCACCGTCGTCTCCACGATACTTGTTGCCGGCTCGACCTATGCCGTGGTGAAAGGGACGCTCTCCGCTGGAATGACGCGCGTTCTCGCCGTTATCTCACTGCTCTCGCTCGTCGCCGCCTCTTACGGACTCATGGAGCTAGCGCTGGCGGTGGTAGCTACAACCGCCGAGAGGCGGAGAAAAGCGCGGGAAGTAACCGAGCGGCGTCACGGAGATCGAGCGAGAAAACCGACGCCGCACTGACGGCAGCGAAGGATTCGGCTGGTTTGGTCGCGCCCAGATCAACAATTCCCGACTGATCCGACGGCCAGCCTCACGCGGACATCATCTCGAAGAAGTGGGAGCGACGAGAAACGTGAACCGCGCATCGTCGAAGGCCCGCCTCGCGATTTGAACCTCGGGGTCCAGCGTCGCGTTGATCCGATAGAATCCCGCGTCCCCGAATTTAGACCGCGCCGCCGCGCTCGATAGAACCCGTTCGAGTGTGGCATCAGCATCGGATGTCTGTGGAATCGTCACACCCTGTGCAGCGGCGAATTTCCGAAATTCCGCGATCGCAGCGGCATCGACAGCGTGTTGTTGTGCAAGCTGGTCGAGCGACACGAACGCCGATGGATTCGCGCTGACATACCCTCCGATCCACTTCAGCACGACGTTGTCCTCGCCGAGCCTCGCCAGCCACAATGGAATGTCGACGTCGTCGACAATGAGATCCGGGTAGATCCCGCCGCCACCGTACGCGATCCGACCGCCGTCGGTGCGGCAGCTGGGACGACCCGCCGTGTCGCGATCCGCACGCGCTAGCCGATAGTACTCGCGCGTAGTGATGGATCGATACTGCCTCTGCACCACGCGCCCGCACGGAGTCATCAGGTGCCCCACTACCAGCTCGATGATCGATCCGTCCGACAACGGAAATCCGCGCATGATGAGGGCCTTGCCGAACGTCGGCTTGCCCACGATCAGCGCACGATCGTGATCCTGGAGCGCTCCGGCGAGAAGCTCGGAGGCGCTGGCCGTCCCAGCGTTCGTCATCAGGACGATCGGGTAGCGCCGCTCGCTCCGCCAGAACGAGCGCGACACCCGGCTCGTGTCGATCATCTCACGCTTCTCCCCGGTGGATGTGTAGACGATCGCGCCCTTCGGCAGAAACTCGCCGGCGATTTTCGCCGCCTGATCGATGCGTCCACCGGGGTTGTCACGCAGGTCGAGTACAAGCCGCTTCATCCCGCGACCTTCCAGCTGGCCGAGGGCGTCATGAAGGTCGTCCGCAACGCGATCGTTGAGGAAGCTCGTGATCCGCACGTAACCGGTGCGCTCATCGAGCATGAAGGAGGCCGGCACGGCCGAGGCTTCCTCGACTCTCTCGCGCTGCACCGTGCGATCGAGATGCGCCATCGATCCGTCGAGGCGCCGCCGTTCCAGAGTGAGAACGACCGGTGCGCCCTTTGAGCCGGCGAGCGATATCTCGAGCTCACTGGCCGATGTCGCGGCAACGGGCTTGTGATCGATGGCAACGAGCTCGTCGCCCGGGAGAATGTCGAGCGCCGATGCGCGCGAACCGGCAGCGACACTCACCACCACTGGATCGCCTCCGACGTAGCGGAACGTGACGGGAACGGGAACGAGCTTCCCTTCTTCCCACGCGGCTTCCCTCGCCGGGTTGAGGCGGATCGCCGGTATGACGAACGAATGCGGGTCCGCCGCACGCACCATTCCTTCGACCGCCGCCATCAACAGTATGTGCGTCTCGATCGAATCCGGGTGGTTGACTCGGATCTGGTTCAGCACCTGGCTGAACATCTGCAGGTCCTCGCCCACGGTGCGAGCGCGAATTGGCGGACGCACCGTATCCGTAGACTGTGCCCGCGCGACACTCGCCGCGATGCAGAGCGCGCCGAACAGCAGTGCGGGATAACCGCGTCTGTGGCACCGGGTGAGCGCGGTCACTGCGACCCGCCCAGTACCGCTGCCTGCTGGGCGGCCTCTTCGCGCCGCGGATCATTCGCCGCCGAGAGCGCGAGAAAGGCCTCGAATTCCTTGAGCGCTTCCGGCCTTCGCCTGGTCGCCTGGTACACGTCTCCAAGGACGAAATGGGGAGCCGCAAAGTCCGGGTCGATCTCGATCGCTTTCTTCAACTGCACCTCGGCTTCTTTCAGCTTGCTGAGAGTTCCGAGCGCATAGCCGTACTGGTATCGGATGCCCGCATCGTCGGGCTTGATCTGTACGGCCAGATCCATCTCGTTTATTACGGTCGTCGTGTCTCCCATTTCCAGCCCCAGATAGGCAAGCTGAACATGGGCCGGAAAGTACGAAAGGTCTTCCCCGAGCGCGCGGCCAAACGCGTCGCGCGCCGCCGCCTTGTTCCCCTTGACATGCTCGATCATTCCGATTCTCTGCTCCATCAGCGCCTTCGACTGGTAAAAAAAGACGAGATCGTCCTTGTCGGCCTTTCGCATCTCCACCAGCGCCTGGGTCAAATTGTCGAGCGCGCTGTCGCGCTGCCCCATTTGGTAAAACAGTCTGCCGCGTTCGGCGAGGAGTCTGCCTTTCTCCTTGGAGCGCGGGATGGCCTTTGCATAAAGAGCCAGCGCATCGTCATACCTGCCCTCCTGGTACGCCATGACTGCTCGCGACTCGGGCGGTCCGAGGGTGATGTATTTCTGGACCTCGTAGGCAACTTCATTGGCGGACGCTCCGGTGCGATTCGCGTACTCACGCGAGAACTGATCGATCACCGCGTCTTGAATCAGGTGATCGAGATTCGGACCTAGGAATGGATTGAGCGTCAACGCATAGAAATAGAGCGAATCGATCCCCCTCGTCTCCCTGATTGCTCCCTTGTCGCCACGCCAGTATCGCGTGAGCCTTCGTGGATCGTTGAGGAGTAGCGCTATCCGGCGTCCGTAAAAAGCCTCGGCCCAAATCGGGTTGAGTCGCGCGGCCCAGTAGAAGGCGTCAGCAGCTTTGTCCGGATCACGTGAGAGAAGGGATTGAGCGAGGCGGTAGTATGTCCACGGGTCATTTCGGTCCGCTCCAGCGGGCAGTTCCGGCCGATCAGGTTGACGCACCGGCTGGGCGGATGCGAATCTGGCCGCAACGGCGAGGCAGACCGTGATCGCGAGAATGCGCAAAGGTCTCATTTCGTCCTCCCATCGGTCGATTTGAGCATCTCGACGTGCTGGGACGCCTCCTGTCTTCGCGGATCGTTTTTGGAAGCGAGAGAAAGGAACAGGCGGTACTCATTCAGAGCAGCTGACCGTTTGGCGGCTGTTTCGTACACCTGACCCAGGGCGAAATGTGGGAGAGCATAATCTGAATTGAGTTCGATCGCTTTGTTCAGCTGTTCCTCCGCCTGTGGAAGTTTGTTGAGGGAGCTGAGGGTGTAGCCGTACTGATAGCGCAATCCAGCGTCATCCGGACGGATCTGCACGGCGAGATCCATCTCATTCGTCGCCGTCGCGCTGTCGGCGGTCTCCAGCGCGAGGTATCCGAGCTGCACGTGAGCCGGAAAGTAGGAGAGATCCTCCTGGAGCGCGCGGCCGAACGCCTCCTTTGCTGCGGAGTTGTTTCCAACTAGGTGATGGATCACCCCGATCCTTTCCTCCATCAGAGCCTTGGACCGGTAGACAAATACGATGTCCTTTTCATCCTCCTTGCGCATCTCTTCCAGAGCGCGAGTCGTCTCCACGAGCGCGCTGTCGTGGCGTCCAACCTGGTAGAAGAGTCTGCCGCGCTCCGCGAGGAGCGCGGCCCTAAAGCGGGATTGCGGAATTGCTTTCGCATAGAGTCTGAGCGCGTCATCATAGCGGCCCTCGTCGTAGGCGTCCACCGCCCGCATCTCCCACGGATCTTCGTTGAAGGATGACCCCACGCCGAAAAACCGCTCCTGCGCGGACAGCCTCGTTGAGATCGACTGATTCGAGAGCTCGCGGACGACGGCACTTACTACTAAACGATCGAGGTGTGGACCCAGGAACGGATTGAGCGCGAGTGCCTGCGCGTAAAGCGAATCAATTGCCAGTGCCTCTTTCGAGTTGATTGCACCTTTGTCACCCCGAAAGAAGCTGGCAAGTTTCCGCGGCTCGCGAAGCAGCAGCGCGGTGCGGCGCCCATAATACGCCTCTGCCCAAACCGGGTTGAGCCGAGCGGCCCAGTAGTACGCGTCGGCCGCTTTGCGGGGATCGGATACTAGAGACGCGACGCCGAGACGGGAGTATGCGTAGGGATCATTCGGATCCCCACCATCAGGTAAGTCCGGCCTCTTCGGCTGTTCCGATTGTGCGCCTGCGATCCGCCCAAGAAGGACTGCGGCGACAAGCGTCAGACAGAGTCGGCGTCTCTTGTTCGAGCAAGCCACGATACCTCCGGCGTCTATGCATTCACGTCAGAATCAGGAAACCTTGGCCGCGCCCATAATTGATGCAAAAAAGCCCTCACTCTGGTAAGAGTGAGGGCTTTGAAAGCGCGGGACGGACCTACCAGCGATAGTGCGCGAACGCCTTGTTGGCTTCCGCCATGCGGTGGGTGTCTTCCTTCTTCTTGACCGCATTGCCCTCGCCCTTGCTCGCAGCGATCACTTCAGCGGCGAGCTTTTCAGACATCGATTTCTCGTTGCGACCACGTGAGAAAGTGATGAGCCAGCGCATTGCGAGCGCGGTGCGGCGATCGGGGCGAACTTCGACGGGGACCTGGTAGGTCGCGCCACCGACACGACGGCTCTTCACTTCAACCGCTGGCTTGAGGTTGGTCAAAGCCTGCTTGAAGATCGTGACACCAGGTTGCGATGTCTTGTTCTCGACGATGTCCATCGCGCCGTAGAAGATTCTCTCGGCAGTCGACTTCTTGCCCTGATACATGATGGCGTTGATGAACTTCGAGACGGTCTGGCTATCGTAGCGGGCATCGGGAAGAATCGGACGCTTGATCGACTT
>DASWBG010000341.1:0-8761 GCA_036390715.1 Gemmatimonadaceae bacterium | reverse complement strand
ACCTCGAGATCGTCGGGAGCTCGGCGGACTCGCTGCTGGTCATCATCAACGACATTCTCGACTTTTCCAAGATGGAAGCGGGGAAGCTTTCGCTCGATCCCATCGAGTTCGACCTGGCGGCATCGATCGACAATATCATGCGGCTTCTTGCCTCTCGCGCCGAGCAGAAGAAAATCAGGCTGGTCCACAGCGTGGCTGCCGACGTGCCGGCCCGTTTGATCGGCGATCCCGGCCGTTGGCGCCAAATCGTGGTCAATCTTGTCGGCAACGCCATCAAGTTCACCGAGAAAGGCGAGGTAGTTGTTCGCGTCGCGCTTGGCAAACGCGATTCCGCGGGAGATACACTCCACGTCAGCGTGGCAGACACGGGCATCGGCATTGCGGCAGAGAGTCACGCGGCGATCTTCGACTCATTCGCGCAGGCGGACGCCTCTACGACGCGCAAGTTTGGCGGTACTGGCCTCGGCCTGTCCATCGCGTCGCAGCTGACGCGACTGATGGGCGGCCGCATCTGGGTAGAAAGCGAGACCGGCGTCGGCAGCACTTTCCATGTAGAGATCCCGTTCCAGCTTTCACCGGTGGGTGGCTTGCCAGTCTTGCGGATTCCCGTTCCGGCCCAGCCCGAAGGCTTTAGACCTCTGCGTGTCCTACTGGCCGAAGACAACGCGGTAAATGCTTTGCTCGCATCCGTTCTGTTGAAGAAAGTCGGCCACCACGTGACGCACGTCGTTACTGGCCGAAAGGTACTGGATGCGTTGGCGCACAATGAGTTTGATCTCATTCTCATGGATGTGCAGATGCCGGACATGGACGGCCTCGAAGCAACGGGTGTGATTCGCCGCTCGGAGGCCAGCACAGGACGGCACATTGCGATCATCGCTTTTACCGCGCACGCCATGGCGGAGGATCGCAGACGTTTTCTCGATGCCGGCGCCGATGGCTATCTCACCAAACCGTTTACTCCTGAACAGCTTCATGCCGTGATTGCGTCAATACGTTCCCTCATCGATGAGCAGAGTGCGCGTGTCGATCCTCCGGCGTCCGCGGCCTGACGAAGCGGCTGCCGTGACCAGCACTCCACGCGATAACGAGGCCTTTCGGTTTCCAGTATCCGTGAAGGGAGTTATCATCCGCGGCGGCAAAGTAATTCTCCTCCGTAACGAGCGAGACGAATGGGAGCTGCCGGGCGGGAAACTCGAGCTGTCCGAATCTCCAGAGCGCTGTCTTGCCCGCGAGATCGCGGAAGAGCTTCGACTAGAGGTCGTACCCGAAAGCATCCTTGATCCGTGGATCTATACCATCGTTCCGGGCGTAAACGTTCTCATTCTTACTTACGGTTGCTTCGAGTCTTCGAGAGACGAACCGGTTCTCAGTGACGAGCACAAAGAGCTTCGATGGTTTCCGCTTGACGAGATTGATTCCTTGAGGATGCCCGACGGCTACAAGGCGTCGATAAGATCGTGGTCCGCACGATGAGACGATCACCCAGAGAGTGGCTATTTTATTTTCTCGCGATTCTCTTTGCCGTAATCCCTTTCGCGTTCGGATTGATTCGCGCGATCAGCACCGGTTACGACGTTCGCTACCTGTGGATGGCATTGGCATCATTGCTTGGTGCGGTGATAGCGGTCCGGACCACACGCAACCGAAATCCGACCGGGGTGCTTGCGGCATCGGCTCCGGTATTGATCATCGCCACTGTGTTCGCGGGACTGGCGGCGTTCCTGCTCGGGGCCAGATCAGTTTTGGCGGCCGGAATAGTCGCGTTTGCGTTCGGCTTCTGTTGGGCGGCAAGCTACGCATTCTATACACTTTCCCGCCCTCGAATAACCTGAGTCGGGATTCCTGAGATTTGCGCCGGCCCCGCCGGCGCTTTTTATTTGGGGCGCTATGAGCGCACCGATTACTCCGCCGGCCGAGCAACCCCACCTCATTCGCCGCTTTGGCTTGCTGAGCGCGACAGCGCTCAACATGACCAACATGATCGGCGTGGGACCGTTCATCACGATCCCGCTCCTCATGTCGGCGCTCGGCGGCCCGCAGGCGATGCTGGGGTGGATCGTGGCGCTCGTGATCGTAATCTGCGACGGGATGGTGTGGAGCGAGTTGGGTGCGGCGATGCCCGGGTCCGGCGGATCGTTCAACTACCTGCGCGAAGCGTTCGGACGCGAGCGGTTCGGGCGATTGATGGCATTCCTCTTCGTCTGGCAATTCGTGCTCAGTGGTCCGCTCGAGATCGCCTCCGGTTACATCGGCTTCGCGCAGTACGCGAGCTTCATCTGGACGGGACTGACGCGTCCCGGCGTGATTGCGCTCGTTACGGTCGTCGGTCTGGTCAACATCGCGCTGCTATATCGACGCATCAATTCGATCGCCAAAATCACCATCTCGCTCTGGATCGGCACGCTGATCACGGTGCTCGCGGTGATCGTTACGGGCGCGATGCACTTCAATCCGCGCATCGCCTTCGACTTTCCGCCCGGCGCGTTCAACTTCTCGATCGGCTTCTTCCTCGGCTTGGGCGCCGCGTCCCGCATCGGGATCTACGACTACCTGGGCTATTACGACGTCTGCTACATCGGCGACGAAGTGCGCGACCCGGGGCGCGTCATCCCGCGGTCGATCCTGATCAGCACCGCAGCGGTTGCCGTGATCTACCTCGGGATCAACCTGTCGATCATCGGCATCGTGCCGTGGCGGGAGTTCGTGCCGGCCGATGCGCACCCCGAGTCGAGCTTCATCGTCTCGATTTTCATGCAGAAGATATACGGCACGGGCGTGGCGGTAATCTTCACTCTGCTGGTACTCTGGACCGCCTTCGGGTCAGTGTTCGCGCTGCTGCTTGGTTATTCGCGCATCCCCTACGCTGCGGCGGAGAGCGGCTACTTCTTCCGCGTGTTCGCCCGGCTGCACCCGACCAAGGACTTTCCGTACATCTCGCTGCTCGTGCTTGGGGCGATCTCGATCGTGGCGGGCTTCTTCTCGCTGGGGACAGTGATTGACGCGCTTATCGTCACCCGGATCCTGGTGCAGTTCATGGGACAGGCTTTCGGCTTGATCCTGCTGCGTCGGCAGCAACCGGATATGCCGCGTCCCTACCGTATGTGGCTCTACCCGGTCCCGGCACTGGTGGCGCTCGCGGGGTGGATCTTCGTTTTCGCCACCACGCAGTTTGCGGTGATCGTGTTCGGTGTCGGCGTCCTGGCACTCGGCTTCCTCGCGTTTCTGCTTTGGTCCTGGAACACCAAGCGTTGGCCGTTTGGCTTACAGGCGGCAGCGTAGTGCGAGGATGAGCACCCCCCGATCGTCGATGAAGCGGAAGCGTACGGTCGCGGAGCGGCGATTCGAAGAACGAGCGCACGAGCTTGCCGAGCTCGGGCTCCAGGAGCGCTTCGCACGGATTTACTCGACTAACCTCTGGTCCGACCCCGAATCCCGATCAGGGGTTGGATCTACGCTCGACTCCACTCGAGTACTCCGCGCCGCGTTGCCAATCGCGCTTTGCCAGCTCGAAGCGCGTGTGCTGCTCGACGTCCCGTGCGGAGACTTCACGTGGATGGAGCAGGTTGATCTGAGCGGCATTGAGTACTTTGGCGGCGACATAGTTCCTTTGATCATCGAAGAAAACGAGCGGCTGCACTCGAGCGAGTCGCGACGCTTCAGGCAGCTCGACCTCACGCGGGATGACCTCCCCGATGCCGACGTGCTACTCTGCCGCGACTGCCTCGTGCACTTGTCATACGCCAACATTCGCGTCGTGCTAGCGAACATCGCGCGCTCGAACATTCGCTTCGTACTCATGACGTCGTTTCCAGGACGACGCGACAACTACGATGTGGCGGATGGTGATTGGCGTGCACTGGATTTCCAGGCGCCGCCATTTTCGTTTCCGGAACCGCGCCTGGCAATCGTCGAGCAGTGCGAGGAGGAGGGCGGAGCGTACACTGATAAATCGCTTCTCGCCTGGCGTGTCGACGAGCTTCCGGCAATGGACGCTAGCAAATCTCCCTCAAACCCGGGATGAAGATGTTCGTTTATCAGGAGGCAACGTCATGAAGCGGATCTCGGCTATCCTCGCACTGCTTGTCTGGACCGCAGGCAGCGCACGAGCGCAAGAGCAGCAAATGCTGCGCGACGGCTGGATGATTCAGTCGTCGGCAAAGGTCGGCGTTGACGGCGCGACGATTTCCTCGGCCACCTACCGTCCGACAGACTGGTACCACGCGACGGTACCGTCGACTGTGGTAGGCACTCTCGTCGAAGACAGCCTCTATCACGAGCCGTTTTTCGGGATGAATCTCCGCGCGTTGCCCGGTACGACATTTCCCATCGGTGCGAACTTCGTTCATACCGCAATGGATCCGCAGAGTCCTTACGCTGTGCCCTGGTGGTACCGCACTACTTTCCGCGTGCCCGCGACAATGCGCGGCAAGCGCGTCACACTCCACTTCGATGGCATCAACTACCGCGCGAACATCTGGTTGAACGGCCGACGCCTCGCCGATTCGACAGCGGTAGTGGGGACGTATCGGCGCTACGAGTTCGACATCACCGACGCAATCAAGGGCGGCGCCGAGAACGCGCTCGCAGTTGAAATCTTTGCGCCAACGCCGCCGGATCTCCAGACGACCTGGGTTGACTGGAACCCATCACCGCCGGACAAGAACATGGGTCTGTGGCAGCCGGTATTTGTGAGCGCAAACGGTGATGTGACGATTCGATATCCGGAGGTCGTGAGTCACGTCGACACGGCAAAGTTGCGCAGCGCCGATCTCACCGTCGTGACCGAGTTAAAGAACCTGACAGCTCAATCTGTTTCGGGAACGCTTCGCGGCCGGATTGGAAGCGTGGCGTTCAGCAAGCCAGTCACTCTCGCATCGCACGACAGCGCTCTCGTACGCTTTAGTCCCGACAGTTTCCCGCAGCTTCGTTTCGCAAACCCGCGTCTCTGGTGGCCCACGGAGCTGGGAAAGCCCGAGCTGTACGATATGTCTCTCGAGTTCGTCAGCGGCGGCCGCGTGTCGGATCGGCAAAACCTCCGCTTCGGCATTCGCGAGATCACTTCTGAATCGACTCCGAAAGGCGGGCGTCTCTTCCGCGTCAACGGTCGCCGAATTCTCATCCGTGGTGGCGGCTGGGCGCCCGACATGTTCTTCCGACCACAGCCTGAACGCCAGGACGCGCAGCTCCGCTACGCGCTAGACATGCATCTCAACACAATGCGGCTCGAAGGCAACTACGAGAACGATCGTTTCTTCCAGCGTACCGACAGCCTCGGCCTTCTGGTAATGACGGGATGGGTGTGCTGCGACGCGTGGGAGGAATGGAAGAATTGGGGGCCGGAGCAGCACGCGGTGGCAGCGGCATCACTGCGCGATCAAATCCGCAGGCTGCGCGGCCATCCGAGCGTTTTCGTCTGGCTCAATGGGAGCGACAATCCGCCGCCTGCGGACGTCGAAAAGACTTACCTCGACATCGAACAACAGGAAGCATGGCCCAACCCTACCGTCTCCTCGGCCAGCGCGAAGCCAACCGAGGTCTCGGGAGCGAGTGGAGTGAAGATGACGGGACCGTACGACTGGGTTCCACCGTCGTACTGGATGCAGGACAGCACTCACGGCGGGGCGTGGGCGTACAACACTGAGACGAGTCCGGGCGCCGCGGTGCCGCCAATCGAGAGCATTCGGCGAATGATTCCGGCGCAGGACATCAAGTTGCCGCTGGACAGCGTTTGGCTCTATCACGCCGCGGGTGGTCAGTTCACGCACCTGCTCGATCGCTACAATGCCGCGCTATCGACGCGCTTTGGCGCGCCCACTACCGTCGAGGATTACACCATCACTTCGCAGCTCATGACTTATGAAAACGAGCGCGCGATGTTCGAGGCGTACCGCCGCAACGAGTACGTTTCGACCGGCGTGATCCAGTGGATGTTCGACAACGCCTGGCCTTCCATCTATTGGCACCTCTTCGATTGGTACCTTCGGCCGGCCGGCGGATACTTCGGGACGAAGAAGGCGAACGAGCCGGTCCACGTACTGTATTCGTACGACGATCGATCGGTGGTCGTTGTGAATAGTGAGAAGAGTCGTGCTCCTTTGCACGGAGTGCGATTACGCGCTCGAATCCTCGGAATCGACGGGTCGGAGAAATTCGCGCGCGACACCGTGATCGATGTGCCGGGGGACAGCAGCATGCGTGTCTTCGTTTTACCGGAGCCCGCGGGTGTCACAGGAGCGTACTTCGCGGATCTCCGGTTGATGGATGCGGGCGGACATCCCCTCAGCACGAATCTCTATTGGTTGTCCTCGCAACCTGATGTGCTGGCCGACACGTCCACCTGGTACATGACGCCGGTAAAGAAATACGCGGATTACACAGCGCTCAGGAGCATGCCGAACGCCGCGGTGGATGTGACTGCGCATTTCAGTAGCAGTAGCGGCACGGGTCAGGCACGAGTGACGCTTAAGAATCCTGGCCGGTCCATTGCGTTCTTCATGCGAATGCAGATCACGGGGCGCGGAGACGAAGAAGCACTGCCGGTGCTGTGGGAGGACAACTACGCCACGCTGCTTCCCGGTGAGACCCGCTCGATCACGGCGACATACCGCGTGCGCGACCTGGGCGGTTCGCCTCCCCGTCTGGTGCTGACCGGATGGAATGTGCGTCGAACCGTCGCTCGTTGAGGTGAAGCAGGCAGGTCAACCGGTGCAGCGGTATGCCACTGCAGATTCGCGCGTATCGCGACTCCGACTGGCCCGCTTGGCTCCGTTTCAGTCTGGCGCTATTCCCCGAGCAATCGGCTGACGAACTTGAGTCGGGAATGCGGGAGCACCGCGCGCGATCTGACGCCGAGGTGTTCGTCGCGGAGCGTGAGGACGGGTCGGTCGCCGGATTCGTAGAGGTAGGCGCGAGACCATACGTGGACGGGTGTGACACGAGTCCGGTCGGCTACATCGAGGCGTGGTACGTCGATCCGGACGCGCGACGCAAAGGATACGGACGCGCTCTGCTCGCGGCAGCGGAGAATTGGGCGCGTAGCCGTGGCTATCGTGAGATGGCTTCTGATGCTCAACTGAACAACGAGATCAGCTACGAGGCGCACCGGAGAGCGGGGTACGCCGAGGTCGATCGCATCGTGCAGTTTCGGAAAGTTCTCTAGGGACAGTCGCTAGCGCTGTCCCACTCAGACGGTAGCCGCGATTTTCATCTCCTCTTCATTCATCTCGGCCAGGATGTCCGCGAACAGCGGCGTGCTCAGATACCGCTCGCCGGTATCGGGAAGCATGGCAAGAATCGTCGTGCCGTTCGGCGCGTCTTTGCTGATCTCGAGCGCAGCCGCGAAGGTCGCGCCCGCCGAAGTACCGACGAAGATTCCTTCCTTCTGCGCGAGCTGCCTGCTGGATTGCATCGCCTGCGGCGCGGGTATGGTGATCACCTGATCCACGAGGTCCATGTCAAGCGCGTCACCAGTGAGCTTCGGGATGAAATCGGGACTCCAACCCTGGATCGGATGCGGCTTCCAGGACGGGTGCCGCGATTTGGCGGAGCCGTCGGGATTTCGTTCCTGCGGAGTCTTGCTGGTCACCATCGGCGCATCGGCCGGCTCGGAAAGGACGACCTTCACTTCTGGCCGCTCCTTCGCCAAAACGCGTCCGACTCCTTTCAGCGTGCCGCCGGTTCCGAATCCCGTCACCCAGTAATCGAGTCGCTCGCCCGCGAAGTCGTTGACGATCTCTCGCGCCGTCGTGCGCGAATGGTAATCCGCATTGGCCTCGTTCTCGAATTGCCGCGTGTAGAACCAGCCGTTCTTCTTCGCGAGCTCGACCGTTTTGCGAACCATTCCGGTCGCTCCCTCCGGCGCAGGAGTGAGAATCACTTTTGCGCCGAGGAAGCGCATCAACTTGCGTCGCTCGATGCTGAACGACTCGGCCATGGTCACCACCAGGGGATAACCTTTCGCCGCGCATACCATCGCGAGTCCGATGCCGGTATTGCCGCTCGTCGCCTCTACCACGGTCTGGCCCGGCTTGAGCGTGCCCTTTTTCTCGGCGTCTTCGATGATGCCGAGAGCAAGTCGATCCTTCACCGAGCCGAGCGGATTGAACGCTTCGATCTTGACGTAGAGATTGACATTGGGCGGCGCGAGCTTGTTGATCCTGACGACGGGAGTCTTGCCTACGGTTTCGAGGATGTTCGTGAATTTTGCCATGTGAGTCGCGGCTAGGCGTTGATGACGAGTCGGCACCGTGTGAGTATCCAACATATTATACGTGCAACACCCGCCACAGGGAGATTGGCCATGGTCAAGAGATCACTAGTACTTTTCCTTCTCTTTGCATCAACGCTTCCTGCCCAGACAAGGACCATCGCCGAACGACTTGGGTATCCCGCCGATTCCAAGCTGCTGATTCTCCACGCGGACGATCTGGGCGCCGCTCACTCAGTCGATGCGGCCAGCTTCGACGCGCTCGACAAGGGAGCAGTGTCGTCAGCGAGCATCATGATGCCGACGCCCTGGGTGACCGAGGTCGCCGCTTACGCCAGGGCGCATCCAAATGCGGACCTCGGCTTGCACCTTACGCTGACCAGCGAATGGGAAACGTATCGCTGGGGCAGCGTCTCGCCTTCGGACAAGATTCCGAGCCTGCTCGATTCAGCCGGTACCTTTCCAAACGATGAGAAGCTCGTCGCGGCGAGGGCGAAGCCACTCGAGGTCGACCGGGAGCTCCGCGCGCAAATCAACCGAGCCTTGGCGGTC
>DASWBG010000340.1:0-2902 GCA_036390715.1 Gemmatimonadaceae bacterium | reverse complement strand
TGGCGATGCAAAGCCGGCCTATCGCCGCTTCAAGGAGAAAGGACGGATGGCTCCGCACGGTGCTCACTACCTTTCGAGCTGGGTGACGACCGATTTCGAGCGCTGTTTTCAGGTGATGGACTGCGACGACAGAGCGCTTCTGGACGAATGGATGTCCAACTGGAGCGATATCGTCGACTTCGAGGTCATTCCGATTCTCACGTCGGAGAAGGCGACCGCGGCGATCGCGCCGCATTTATAGATTACATCCGGAGGTACCCCATGCGCCTTTTGATGTCCGTGTTTGCGATCGGTGTTTTGGTCAGCGCTTGCCACAGCACGACAGAGCCGACAGGCGCCTGCGTCGCCGTGCAGGGACAACTTGATCCGCGAGCTCCCGGCTTTATCATCGAGTACAAAACTGGGACCGACCCGGTCGCCACGACGGCGACGTTGAGCGCGAAGTATTTCTTCAGCACGAAGCATCTGTATACCGCTCCCCCTGGATTTGCAGCCGAGCTTTCAGCTGCCGCCGTGAAGGGGCTCCAATGCGAGCCTGCTGTGAAGCTGATCGAGCACGACGGGATAGCGTATCTCGGAGGAAGCTGAAGCTCAGGAGGGGCGATGACAAAGAATCATTTAGCGGCTTTGATCACGTCCTTCTGCGGATTTGCCGCCTGCGGTCCGCACCAGCAGACAATCACACAGGCGTCTAGATCTTCAAACCCACGTGAATCGGGGTTGGCCGATTCCGCGATTTATGCCGCGTTCTTCGAAACGGTGAATCGGGACCCGCAGCGAGACACTATCTACGTCGAGGAGCGGTCGGCCATGTTCCAAGGCGCGTCGCCGCGCTATGACTCGGTGGCTCCGGGACTCGCTCAGGCGCTTCAGAAAGCGAGCACGCCACAACGCCCGACGGCTTCACTCAAACTTCCGCCGCCGATCCATATACTGTCGGATTCCGCTGTGAAAAGAATCAGCGATGCGGATCTGCTCGGCACCCTCGGCATCGTCAAAGGCGGAGCTCAGGGACCGCTGGGCCTGTGGGCATTCTCCCCCGTCGTGTATTCAGCCAACGGAATGGACGCGATGTTCTACTATTCGGAGTACTGCGGACACACGTGCGGGGAAAACACGCTCGCGTGGCTCAGGAAGGATTCCGATGGGAAATGGGCGGTGCGACGGACGGAGATTCTCATCATCTACTAGAATCCGCTCAGGAATGAACTGAAACACTACGCTGCTACCGCCCCGCTCTGAGAGGCGGGTAGCAGCGTAGTTCCAGTTTAGTCCGTTTATCCCTTACTCGTCCGATCGCGGCTTTCTTCTTGGCTTAACGTCCTGTGCCTGATCGTACCAATTCTCGAGCGTGCGCGACGCGAGATCACGGCCGCCCAGACCGAACGCCAGACCGAGCGCGACCGCCAGCGCACCGACAAATCCGGTGAACAGCGTGTTGATCAGATTCGTCGCGATTCCGAGCTGATTGATCGCTACAACGATCGCGAAGGCCCAGACCGTAGTCCGGGTGACGTTCGCCAGCGTCTCCGGATTGGTGAACCCGGCCTCCGCTGTCGCCCCGCGCACGATGTTGCCGAGCGCGCGAGCCGCGATCCCGCCGATGAAGAGCACGAAGATCGCGACCACGAGATTGGGCAGCCAGAGCAGCAGTTGCCGCATCACGTCCGAAACCGCGGGCAAGCCGAGCACGTCGAACGCCACCAGCAGAACCACGATTCGGACGAGCCACTTCACCAGACCGGCGACAATTCCCGCCGCGTCGGTTCCCGTCCCCATCCTGTTGGTGAAATCGGAGAGCCCCGATTTCTGCATCAGCTCGTCGAAACGGATCGCCTTCAGCAGTCCCATCACGGCTCGCGCCAGAATCGATGACACGAACCAGCCGATCGCCACGACGACGATGAAACCGAGGATCCGCGGAATCGCGCCCAGGATCATCGAGAACGCATCGCGAAACGACGCCATCAGCGTCTCGGTGAAGGAAGGTGGTGTAGCAGCCTGAACAAGTGCTTGTATCGAAGTCGGATACAGCATGGTCATCCCCGTGTTGATGTGAGTGCCATTACTCGGCGATGCCGAGCTGGCCCTTCAGATTCACAAGACCCGCACGGGCGCGTGCAGCTACGTCGGTCTCCGGATAGGTGTCGATGAGTCGTCTGAGCTCGCGGAGACCCTTCGTCTCGTGGCCCGGCCACGCGAGATAAAGGTCTACGAGCCGGTTGGAAGCATGGATGTCGTCGCTGGATGCAACGCGTGGTAGTCGCTCCGCCGCGTGATAGAGGGCCTCCGCCTTCTCACACATTCCCGATTTTGCGTATAGATCAGCGGCGCGGATGCGCGGCTTAGCGCCGTGCGAGAGCCTGGTGACGAAATACCACCACCACACCGCGAAAACGAGCGAGCCCCCAAACATCGACACTACGATCAGCGCCGGCGAGAAGCCCTTTCGGGCGGCGAGCGCGCCACCAACCAATGCGCCGGCGACAATGGGGATAGCCAGGGAGCCGACCGTCTGTACGAGCTGCGCGGCTTCGGGGCCGTTCCGGTCGAAGACGGTGCGCCGGTATTCGTCTCGATTACCCGCGCTCATCGTGCTGGATTACCGTGGCTCTTGATGATTCGGTAAACCTGTCCGTTCGAGCTGCAGATATATAACTCCCCCTGAGCGTCTTCTCCAAAGGAAACAATGCGAGCGCTACCTGAGCGATGGCGCGCACGTCATGATCAGGCCTCTCCTTCCTTCGCTCGGTAGTACTGTCGCGGGTCGAGCGCGTCACGCAATGCGTCGCCCAGCAGATTGAATCCAAGCACCGCGGCGCCGATCGCCACTCCCGGGAAGACCGACGTCCACGGAGCGCGCTGAAGCTGATCCAGATCGCGGCCGTCCGCGATCATCGAC
>DASWBG010000339.1:0-7816 GCA_036390715.1 Gemmatimonadaceae bacterium | reverse complement strand
GGCTGGAGACTGGAGGGGCGCTGACCTTCGTCGAGAGGACTCCCACGCCCGAAGACGCAAAGCACGACGAAGTAATGGATCGACTGGAGGCAATCGAGCGGCGGCTCGAGATGCTCAGCGCTCGCTGACCATCCTCAGGATCTTCAGTTGGAAATCGTCAGCACACCCGTCGCTGCATCGTAGCTCGTACTGTACGCCGAGAGATTCGTCGTCCGCTGCCCTCCGATCCAGACTCCGGTCGACGCGAACTGCGCCCCGTGGCAGGGGCATCGAAACGCCGAGCCGTTGATCCCCACCGTGCAGCCGAAGTGAGGACAGATGAGAGAGAACGCGGCGAATGTGCTCGCCCCCGTGCGCACGGCGGCAATCGGAGCACCGCCGTTGTCGACGCGCGCTATTCCTCCAATGCTGGCGAGCGCGGGGTATTTCGATACGTCAACCGTGAAGGTTACCGGACCAGAGTTGATCCCAGTCGCGCCTGACGCACCGCCGCACGCAGCGAGCAGCATCGCCGCCACTGCCGACGCGGCTGACGTCGCGATGAATTCGCGCCGGCTCGTACCGGCCTTCTCCCCGCAATGAGCGCAGCCGCCACCCTTGATCTCGATGTGCTCCATTGGTCTCTCTTGTTCCATTCTCTTGTTCAATACAGAGTCGATCACAGCTTCACCACCGCCGCCTTCCACTCGGCGCTGTCTTCATCGCTGCGGTAGAGCGTGTCGGGATCGACGATGATGGTGTTCGCCGCGTCGCGCTTGATTGCCAGGCGGTCCATGTTGCGCGTCGCGCGTCCGGTAATGAACTCTCCATCGGGCTGATACTGCGAATGGTGCTTGGGACACTGGAAGCGCATGTCCGTTTCGTTCCACCGTAAAGCGGTGTTCTGGTGCGGGCACGATAGGTTGAAGGCGAAAAGCTCGTTATTGTACCGGACGAGAATCACCTCGTTGTCGCGATCGATATTGGCGCCATCCACTGCCGGCAGTGGATAGGAGAGCGTCTTCCTGCTGGCAAAGGCGGACACCACGACCTTGGCCGAGATGCTCCGTATCGGAAGACCCATCGAAATTGCTGCGACCGCAAAAGCGGCCGCGTTGCGGAGGAATTCCCTTCTCTCAGGAATCAATGGGCAGCCTTCGCAGTCGGCGTTAGCGTTGTGATCTATAGCGTCAGAGAACTTCATTTTCATTTGCCAGTCATGTTGTTCTGATTATCAGGAGATGTTGGCGAGAATCACACCGGCGAGAACAATCGCCGTCCACAGCGTCATGCTGGCGGCGGCCGCGAATCGCAGCCGCGACCACAGCTTCTTTCTGGGCACGGTGGACTGAGTCAACAGACTGCCGGCGCGAAGCTTCTGCTCCGTTCGCTGGAGAACCGCCCCATTGATCAGGAGCAACGCGACCAGACTCATCTTCGTCCAATACACCGCCGACGGCCCAAAGGTCTTCACATCCGCGAGCGCTTGCAGCAGACCGCTGACGAAGATCACCGACAGCCCGGTCAGCACCCATGCGTGCGCACCCGCGAGATCTACCAGCAGACGGCTCCGATCTTCCTCGGTTCCACGCAGCGCGCGGAATGTGGCGCGGTCCGACGCGACGGCGACTCCGCCCGCGAAGAGAAGTCCACCGACGTGAAAAAACGTCACCGCGCTCGAGACGGCCGTCGAGTCGCTGTAGAGCGATGACCAGGGCTTCACGGCCGTCGCGACGGTTTGGAGTACAGTGGCGGCAATAATCATTAGTCGTGGAATAGCCACATCATCGCGGTTCCCGCCGTGGCGAGCGCCATGGACGAAATCGCGATGGTGCGGTGATGGTTGGCGCCGGACAGGCTGTGTTTCGCGCCGCCTCCACTCGCACCCGACCAAGCGAATCCGGCGTCGGCACCGAGCATCGCCGCCGAGTGAAGGAAACGGAGCGTGCGGCCGGCCGGATCCTTACGCGATTCCCAGAGATTCCATCCACCGGTCACCGTGTTGAGGGTGAAGAGCGCGCCGAGTCCGAGTGCAACTGTCGTGTGGGCAGTCTTGAGGCCCTGCGACGGGAAGCCCGTCCGCTCTTCGTTGAGCAGACGCTGTCCCAGGACGTATTCCGCCGCGAACAGTGGCAGCTCGGCGAAGCTCGCCAGGTGATGAATTCTCAGGCGGGTATAGTAGGCGTCGCTGTACTCGATCGCGCGGGGTCGGGGCCGTTTGCGCGTGACGGTGTCACGCGTGAGCAGACTGTCGGCGGTTACCGATGAGGCCCTTTCGCTGAATCCTACACGTTCGATTCTGGGCCCAACATGACCGGACGATGACAAAAGGCCGACAGTCATCAGCTGCAAGAACATCACGGGGACCAGTTTGAGATATAAAGGAGTGAGTGAGTTCGTACCTGAAATAGACACGCGGAGTTCCGTTTACCCTCACGATTATCTCAACTGGACGTGCGAGTAACGAACTGCATGGATGACGACACGGGCAATTGCGAAACGCAGGCCGCCGGCACCTGACACGGCGAACAGCGTCGGGTATTTTTCCCGGGGTGAATCTGCGGGTTTATACTCAAAGCAACGGTGGGGTCAATGAACGTTCAGCAGTCGATGATGACGGAAGCGCTCCGGCGCTGGCGCATCATTCCAGTGATCGTTATCGACGAACCGAAGAACGCGGTGCCGCTTGCCACCGCGCTGCTTGCGGGCGGATTGCCGATCGCGGAGATAACGCTTCGCACTCCCGCTGCTCTTGATGCGCTGCGGCGCATCACGCAGGAGCAGCCCGAAATGTTCGCTGGAGTAGGCACGGTGCTGAACGTCAGGCAGGCGGAGCAAGCGCGGAAAGCCGGAGCGCACTTCGTCATCTCGCCCGGACTCAATCGCGCCGTCGTCGACTATTGTCTCGAGCACGAGGTTCCCGTCTACCCGGGTGTCGCTACCGCAAGCGAGATAGAAGCCGCGATCGAGTCGGGACTCAATCTGCTCAAGCTGTGGCCGATCGTGACTCTTGGTGGCGTCGAATACATGAACCTGCTCGCCGGGCCATTCGCTGGCGTCGAGTTCAACCCCAGTGGCGGACTCACCACCACGACTTTCGAGAGCTACCTGGCGCTGAAGAATGTCGTCGCGTGCGGAGGTTCGTGGATGGCGCCGGCGGACTGGATCGCAGGGAAGCAATTCGACCGGATCAGCGCCGCCGTTCGGGATTCCGTGACGAGAGCGAACAAACTCACTCCGTCGAGGAAAAGCCCGGTCACGCCGCGGCCGGCAGTCCACGCTACGCCCGGTCGCTGATCCAACAAAAACACAAATACAACTACCGGCCGAGGGCTTTGGGCGGGTCGGCTGGGGGCTGCGAGCTTGCAGCTTCACGACGTCTGCTATTCTGATCCGTGGGCTCCGGGCGATCCAGGCGATCGATCGTGCCCGCGGACTATGTTGAGTCTGAGCTCGTACCACCCGTCGCCCTGGTAGTATTGCACGCGCAGATCGTGGTGTCCGCCGGCGAGCGCCACAAAATCGAGCGCCGTCTCGTGCGGCTTCCAATCGTCGATGACGAGCGCGCCATCCACCCACACTCGGATCCCGTCGTCGCTAAGCGTCCGTAACGTGTACTCGCCGAGCGCAAGATCCACCGAACCCGTTGCCTCGAACGCGAAGTTCTCCCTCGGAAGATTCGGAAGCGCTCGATAGCCCTCGACGTCCAGACGCGAAACCTGCCCGGCGAGCATCGGGACGGTTTGCGTCAGCGCAGTCATCGCGTCGGGATTCTTCCGCGGATCGGTGGTGCTGTCGGTCCACTTGAAGAAGCGCGTGCTCCAATCGATCTTCGGCTCGAAACGCCCGTACGAAAAGCGGTAAGGCACACCCGCGGACCGGCGTTCTCCCCGGGGCGACACTGTCGATTCGCCGGTGTAATCGAGCGTCAGCTCCCAATCTCCGAGCGAGTCGGGCTTGGGTGTGACTGAAATCGTGTCGCCGATGGCTCCGCTATCAGCCGATAGGGAGGCGACGCCGCTTCGCGACGCAACTCGCCATTTCCCTGGCGGACCCAGAGTCCGAAGCACCAATGGGAGCGCGTGAGCGCTGTCGACAGGCCATAGCTTTGGCGACCGATAATCGTAAGGGCCCCATTCGTCGATGATGATGGCCGAGCGTGGACGTCCTGCCATCGACGTGTCGGGACGCGAAGGCAGGAACGCGTTCTTTATCGGTTCGGGAACAGTGCCGACCAGCTCCTTCGGGGGCCTCAAAAAGCGAGGAGGCCAGGGCGCATCTCGCTCGATCGTGTTATCGAGGGACGAGTGCCGGGTCGTATCACTCAGCACCGTAATAGAATCGGTATCAACGAACCGATTGTTGATGATGCTCAGTCCACTCGAATTTGCGGCGCGTACGCCGACGCGAGAGCGACCGAACAGGTTTCCGTCGATTCGATAATTCGTGCTTCTCGTGTCGCGGTGTTTCGGATATCCCCAGTCGGACGGTATGATCGAGTCTCCCCACACCCGGACCGCAGTCGAATCGTCGGTGAAGATATTTGCTATGATGAGATTGTTCTGTCCGTGCTCGATCGCGATCCCGGTGCGGTTTTCGAGGAATCGATTACCGATGATCCGGGAGTCGAAGCTGTACCCACCCCACATCCCGTACTCGCAGCCCTCGACGTAGTTGCCGATGAAAGTGTTGCGGCTGAACGTCGCCTCGATTCCGTTCGCTGGCGCGAAGCTGAAATCGTTCCCGTAAAAGAGATTGTCGTTCGCTCCGCCCTCGCCCGTGTCCATCGTACTCTGACCGGCCCACAGAAACACTCCGTCGCCGCCGTGCGTCATCGAGTTGTAAGCGACGATGTTCTTGTCGCTCTGCTCGTAGATCAAAAGGTCAGCGGCGTCCTGTCCGCGCCGGTAAAAACCTTCGCTGTATCCGCGCACGTTGTAGTCGACACGGTTGTGCATGATCGAGTTGCCACTGGATCTGTACAGGCCGATCCCCACTCCGGAATTGAACGAGAAGTTGTTGTTCCAGATGCGGAGACCGTTTGTCCGCACCAGCATCAGGCCGTTCATTCCCTGAGTGACGGTGTTGCCGCTAATCTCGCCCGCCTCGACGTCGTTCAGGTACGCACCGGCGCCGTAGCGGAGCCATTCATCTTTCTCGTTGTGGTGGAACGAGAGCCAGTCGATCAGGCTCTCGTGCTCGATCACACTGTAAAGCCTCGGCTTCCAGTTGTAGCTCAGATCGTTATCGATCAGCGACAGGCCGCGTGTACCGCGCGCAATGATTCCGACCTTGTAACCGCGGATGTGGGCGTTGAGGATGCGTACGTTGCGGCCTCCGTCGACGCGGACCGCGATCCCCGAGGCATTGTCAGGATTCACAAAAGGCGGAGCGCCTTCCATCGTCGCTCCGGCGAAATCCACCGTGATGTCGTTCCCGCGGATAGTGATTACGGAGGAGTCGAGCGAGGCCGGAGCAGGGAGACGGTACGTGCGGGGAGTAACGCGGCCCGATTTCGTTATTACGAGTCCCTGACGCAACTCGATCGTCGAGAGCGGCGTGGTAACTCGTGAAGACTGCGCGCGTACGTCCGCCGCGGCGTACGCAGTGAGAGCGAGCGCCAGAGCGAGAGTTGATGACCACCGTGATGCCGTCAGAAACATTTGCGTGTCCAGACAGGTTGTTCCGGCGTAGCAATGCGAAAAGTATCTCTTGCCAGCCTGTCCTGGCTCCCCGATATTGGCGCGCGCCGCAAACCCTGAGGAGAAGCATTGGTCCACCGTCTTTCGCTCCTCACGCTGCTGACGCTGTCCGGCTCTCTCGTCGCGTTGTCTAGTCCGCACGAGACCTACAGCGCATCCCCCGAACGTGCTCGACCGAGCACCGACGGGGCGAACCCGGACGTCCTGGTGAACATCTCGAAGAAGCCGAAGACGGTGGAAGTGAACATCACCGCCGCGGTTACTACGCTCTCTCTTCAGCCCGGTGTGAAGAGCGAAGTGTTCGCCTACAACGGTCGCGTCCCGGGCCCCACGCTCGATGTGCGTGAAGGCGATCACGTCATTATCCATTTCAGGAATGATCTGCCCGAGCCAACCACGGTCCACTGGCACGGCATCCATTTGCCATTCGAGTCAGACGGCAGTCCGTTCCACCCCATCAAGCCGGGCCAGACCCACGACTACGAATTCACCGTTCGTCCTGGAACCGCGGGCACCTACTGGTATCATCCGCATCCCGACCGTCGTACAGGTTTCGCGATAGGGAAGGGATTGTTCGGTGGAATCATCGTTCGTGCCGCTAATGATCCGCTCCCCGCATCGATCCCCGACAAGCTGATCATCCTGTCCGACAATAGGTTCCTGCAGGATGGATCGCTCGACTTCCCGGATCCGATGTCACACCACGGCGGGATCGACGAGGAAAACGGGCGCGAGGGTCCCGTCCTCTTCGTCAACGGCCACGTGATGCCGACGCTCACCATTCGAAGCGGGGAAGTGCAGCGGTGGCGTGTGGTCAACGCATCGGCGGGAAGGATTTATCGCATCGCGCTGTCGGGGCACACGTTCCTGCACATCGGCAGCGACGGTGGGTTGTTCGAGAAGCCGGTGGAAGTGAAGGAGATACTGCTAACGACTGGCGAGCGCGTCGAGCTGCTCGTCCGCGGCACCGATGCGCCGGGCAAGAAGAGCGTTCTCCAGAATCTTCCCTATGATCGCTACGCGCCGCAGACGAGACCTGCCGACTGGCAAACGACCCGCGACCTGCTGACTCTCGAGACCACAGGTGAGCCCGCTGTCACTCCGGTCGCGATTCCGGCAACGCTCCGCAGAATCGTTCCGCTAGACACGACCAAGGTCACCGCTGTCCGGACCATCGTTTTTGGCCAGGGCATGATCAACGGCAAGACGATGGACATGGCGCGCGTTGACGTCAGCACGAAGGTCGGCGCGACGGAGATCTGGGAGATCGAGAACATCGTCGGAATGGATCACCCGTTCCATTTGCACGGCTTCCAGTTCCAGGTGCTCGATCGGGACGGGGTTCCCGAGCCGTACCGCGCGTGGAAGGACATGCTCAACATCCCGAAGCACTCCACCGCGCGAATCATCGTTCGCTACGACGATTATCCCGGGAAGTGGATGTTCCACTGCCACATTCTCGACCATGAAGACCACGGCATGATGGGCGTCCTCGAAGTCAAGTAAGAAAACTCAACAGGGAGCGAAGCATGGCGCCACGGTCGACGAAGTCATCGCGGTATATCAGCTCTTTCCTTCCCATTCTCTTCTTCGCCGCGTGCACGGCACAACCATCTTCGTCGTCGTTCGCCAGCGGCGGCAACGTTCAGACGGGTCAGGCAAGACAGGATCAGATACTCCTCGGCCGACACATGGTCGTGAGCCACGCCTGCGGTGAATGTCACGGGGGAGGCGACAATCCAGGTGCGGCGGGGTGGCTGGACGGAATGCGAGACACGATCACACAGCAATTCCGGATCGGTCCTTTCGTCACCCGTGCCAAGAACCTCACGCCCGACAATGCCACCGGCACCGGACGCTTCAGCGAGCGACAAATCTTCAATGCACTGCGCTATGGCTTGCGGCCAGAGGAAACTCCGGACGTCGCGATCACATCGACGGTTCCCGGTCAGGGCAACTTTCCTCTGCATCCCCACTATCTAGCGGTGCCGATGCCGTGGATGTCGTGGCGCAACATGTCCGACCAGGAGCTCTACGCGATTGCGGCGTACCTGAAGGACGGACTCAAACCGGTGAACCACAAGGTGCAGGACAGCGACGGCCCGCCTGATTTTTGGGCGAGTAGCTACACAGTT
>DASWBG010000338.1:0-6319 GCA_036390715.1 Gemmatimonadaceae bacterium | reverse complement strand
GTGCGGCGGGTGTGTAGTGTCACAGGACTGGGGTGAGAGTCCAGCTAGTATGGAGAGCCGGCTCCCGCTCCGCAATAAAGCGGCTGATCGCGCCGCGACTCTACCGAATAGTGGCGACGGCCCGGGGTGGCTGTTCAGTCGCCGGTTTCCCCAATTCAGACTGGTCGTCCGTTGCCTCGATGTCGTCGCGTCTTCGGGATGGAAGTGAAAATGCAAATACGCTTCCCACACCCTCCGGGAATTCCGCCCATGCTCGCCCGCCCATCGATGCCACCGTCTCCCGGACTATTGTGAGGCCGAGACCGCTGCCGTCGGCACAAGTCACGGTGTCGCCGTGGGCGCGGTAGAACTCCTGAAAGAGGTGCTCGCGCTTGTCCGCCGGGACGCCGATTCCGTTGTCAGAGACGCGGATGACTACCTCTCTGCCTCTCTCCGTATCCGGCCCCTCGAAGACCGCTTCGATCGCGACCCAACGCTCACCCTTGGTGCTATCGGAGTATTTGATCGCATTCGACACGTAGTTCATCAGGCAGAGCTCCACGGTTGCTGCATCTACCTCGATAGACGGAAGGTCATCCGCGATCCGCACATCGACCTCCTTTGCCTTGGCGGCCTCCCGGAGCTCTTGAACCGCCTCGGCAGCTACCTCCTGGAGCAGCACGTTGCGGCAATGCCTGGAGTCAGCCTGTGTTCTCGCCAGCGATTCCAGGTTCGATAGAACGCGCTTCAAACCCTCGGCGTTTTTCGTGATGATCACCTCGAATTCCTTCCGCTGGGCCTCATCAGCCCATGCTTCGGTGAGTATCTCCGACGCGTTTGCAATCGCGTTGACATTGTTCTTCAACTCGTGGGCGACCGTGCGATTGAAGCTGCGGAGCCGGTTCTCTCGCTCGTTGATCTGGGCCGCCGACAACCGAAGGAAGTGACTCACAGTCGCCTGTCGAATAAGCTCGATCGCTTGCGAAATGCGCTCCCAGCACGCCAGAAAGTGCCTTCGTGGAATCTCTTCCGGCATCTGCTCGGCACATTCCGAGAGGAAGGCGAAGATGATCTCTCCGAGCATCTCGTACTCTTTCAGCAGCTCGTAGGCGTCGAAGCCCTGGGCGTGTCGGAGTGCACCGAGCTCCATCGCCTTGGCGACGACGGGAGCTTTGGAATCGATGTTCCGTTCCGGGCGCTTGAGATATCCCGCGATTCCCTCGATCAGGAGCGGCACATGATTGAGGAGCTCGTGAGTCGGGAAAACTCTCTTCGTGGAGATGGCCACGCGCGCACTAATGCGGTCAAGCCACTGCGTGACGAGTTCCTGCTTCGCCGAGCGGAGACGGTCAGAGAGAGTGCCGGCCAGCTCCAGTGGGTATCCAGCCAGTGGGTATCTAAACGGATCGGTAGCCATGGCGTGCCCTCCAGCCTCTGGTGATACCACCAATGCATAAGGCAAGAAGGGACCCACGAGCCGGGATTCCGGCTCTTTCGGCCGGGCGAATCACGCCTCAGGCGATCATCTGCCAGTCAGCTCAAGGCGTGTGTAGAGGAAACGTCCGTTGTATCCGAACGGCGAAGCAGGCGGCCACGGGAAGATGTCGAAGCCGTTCCCCTCGTTCATGCCGTCGGGATAGACGTCGAATATGTTTCGCGCCCCAATGGAAAGCTTGAATCCAGGCGCTGGAGTGTAGCCGAGCTCGACATCCGCGAGTCCCTTCCCTCGATAGTTCTGGACGTCACTCCCGCTATAGCTGTAGAGGGCAGACGTGTACTTCCCATAGTAGGAATAGCGCGCCATTCCGTTCCACTCCCCCCGCTTGTAGAGACCGGTTACGGTGCTCCGCCATGCCGGACGCTCCTTGGTGATCGCGAGCAACCCGCCCTCGTCGTACTTGTTGATGAGCGTCACTCCCGTACCCTGAAGCTGCGGCGGCAGAGGAATGTTGTCCTCGTTCGGAATCGTCGTGCGCGTGAAGTTGAAAACAGCGTTGAGCCCGGCGGTGCCTCCCAACGTCGGGATCGTGTAGTCTCCGGTGATGTCGAGGCCGCGGGTGCGGGTATCGATGGCGTTCGTGAAAAACTGCGCCGTCGTGGCGCGTGAGCCGACATTGCGCAGTATCGCGGAGACGCTATCGGTTCCATCGCCCAGAAATCCTGTGATAGCGATGCGATTGTCTATCGCGATGTAATAAAAGTCGCTCGTGAAGGTGAGGTTTTCGGCGGGCGTCGTAGCGAACCCGGCGCTGAAGTTCTTGGAGGACTCGGGTCTCAACGGTCGCGCACCGAGCGCGCGGGCTTCGACCGAGTTGACCGGAAATATTCCAATCTCGAAGGGAACGGGATTCCCGGTCGTGGGATCGGCTTCAAAGTTGGTGACGACGCTCGAGAAGTAGCTCTGATTCAGCGATGGTGCGCGGAATCCGGTGCTAACCGCGGAGCGAAGGGTCAGCCGTTGCGTCGGCTGGAATCGCAGCGCAACCTTGCCGGTGAGCTTGTTGCCAAAGTCGCTGTAGTGCTCGAAGCGCGTAGCTACGTTTGCGAGAATTTTTGGAACGAGGTCGCCCTCGAGCTCGACGTAGGCGCCAACATTGTTGCGATGCGCATCCGCCTCGTCTGCCGGCCGGAAGCCGGGGAAGACTTGCGAGCCGGAGGCGGCGATGCTCCCATCCTGTGCGGGATGGAAGCCGTTGATGTACGAAGCTGGCTCCCCGGCAATGATCTGATAGCGCTCGTTTCGGAAGGCCGTCCCGATCGCGACTGTCACCGGTGATGCGAGTCCAACCGCGTACTCATGGCTCGCATCGAGACTGAGAATCGCCTCGGTATACCGGAGCTCGCCCGCGAAGATGCTGGTCTTGTTGGGAATCCCAGGATCGTCGGCGTTGCCCAAAATTCCGTCGGGTCCGGGTGCGCATGCCGTCGTCAGGCACGGTCCGAGCGAAGCATTGAGTGTCTGCTCGAGGTTGTACTTGAACCCATTGTGTCCGACGGTGCCACCGAGATCGTAGGACCATCCGGAGAACAGGCCGCGAGCTCCGCCCGCGGCCGAGAAATCCAGGACGTCGGGCGCGAACTTCGGAAGGAACCCGTTCGGGTATATCTGGGGCCAGTTCCGTGCGCTCGAAGGCGGCCGGAAATATCCGAAGCCGGCGCCCTTTCGAGAGCTGTATCCGCCAAACGCGTACAAGCCTGCCGACGGGTTCGCGGGATTGAACGGAAAGTTGGCGCTACCGAAAGTCATGAGATCTTTCGACGAGCCATCGCCCCAGTGATGATTGGGCATCGCGATCGAATTGTTCTTGGCGACGAGTTCGCCGTTGACCACCGCGTCCGCATCGCCCGCGACGAACATGTCCGTTGGATCCGGGCCCGCTCTGTTCGTCGGCTGCCGATCGCGGTACTCGGCGAACAACCCGAGTGAGCCGCGGCCGAGCGGGATGCCCCAGCCACCATTGACATCGACCGTGCGTCCGTCGTGGGGATATGCCGGACGCGATCCACCGGCATCTGGAAGGGCGGCCGGGTTTTCCTTGGAGGTCATGTATTGGCCGAGGTCGCCACTGATAAACGGGGCGAAGACGCCCTCCTTCAGGACGACGTTCACGACACCGGCGATCGCGTCAGACCCGTATTGGGCAGCCGCTCCATCACGCAGAATCTCTATCCGGTCAATGGCGCCGGCCGGGATCGCGTTCATATCGACGCCGCTCGACCCCGCGCCTTCACCAGCGCCGTAGTAGTGCGTGAGCGCGGTGTGATGCCGTCGCTTGCCATTCAACAGCACAAGCGTGTGATCGGGGCTGAGGCCGCGCATGGTAAAGGGTCGCACGATCTCGGTTGCGTCCGACACGCTTTGGCGTGGGAAGTTGACTGAGGGGGATAGCTGAGAAAGAATCTGGGATGTCTCCGTGGTCCCCTGCGAGTGAATCTGTTCCGGTGTGAATACATCGACCGGCACCGCTAGCTCTTCGGCCGCAGTGTGTCGCGCTCGCGATCCAATCACGACATCTGTCAGCGATATCGCGGCGTGGTTAACCAGGAAATCCTGCCTGACCGTCTGGCCTTCTGCGATGGTCACGTTGGCCGCCGGTGTGACATAACCCAGTCGTCGCACACGCACCGTGTAGCTACCGCTCGGCACGCGCGAGATCACGTAGTCGCCGTTATCCCTGCTGGTCGCGCGGAGACCGCCGGGATCGAGGACGATCACGGCTTGCGCGATGGGCACGCCGGTTGAATCCGCTATCCGACCGCGGATAGTGCCGCCCTGTGCGGCGGTGGCTTTCGGAGTGAAGAGAAGCGCGAGAACCGGAAGGGCGAGAACGATCAGCAACTGGCGCAGGGAGCGTCGCATAACACCTCGTCGTTAGGAGGATATCGCGGACCGCGAAAAGACCTTACCCCCTAATGGGAGGTTCTGCAAGTAAAAACGGTTTGAGACGTCTTTACTTTCTCGAGTAACGCTCGATAGATCCTACTGTTGAACTCGGACGAGACCGGAAGTTAGAACGATCCGTTCCTGTCGCGGTGCCTGCCGGTCTCCAGCCAGGGCGTCAGCGTGATGCTGAATCGTGGTGGGCGTCGCACGCCCGTCGCCTCGATTACCGGTACTCCGTAATCGAGTCGAATACTCGTTCTCCCCGCCTTGCGCGGAGAGAGGCCGAGGCTGACGCCGACGACGCCAACAGTAACGTCCTCGGACCCGGCAGTCGACGCCACGGGATCCCATCGCTTGGAGAGCGCGCCAAAGAGCGAGCCGTCCAGCTCCAGGGAAGATCCAACAGGACGAAGGTGCCTCGTCCGATCAACCGACATCGTGAGTGCCGACTCGGCGAGGCGCACCGTTGGCGGCACGAATGCAAGCGCGCGATCGATGATGGTGAGAGCGCGGACGTCGGGATCGGGATCGGTGAGTTGCTCAGCAGCGAGCGTCATCTCCCAGAGACCGTTCGATGCCGCGTGCGCGGCGGACACAGCCCCACGGATGCTGGAAGAATGCCAGTCGGTGGCTCCAGTGTACCCTGACGCCCATACATCACCCACGACGCGACTGCTTCGCGTCGGAAGCCATTCCCGTCCTACCCACGCGTCGTAGTGCGTCATGAAGCTCGAGCCGCTTGTCTCCCCCGGTCCCATGAGGTCTCGAGATGTCACAGCGCCTCTGCCGAGGCCAACGACGAATTCGCCCTCGAACGTGCGCGGAACATCGATCACTGCTCCGCCCGGCAATAGCCAGGTGAGCGTATCATAACTTCCGGAGACGAGCGAGAAGCCGACTTGCGGGCCAGTGAAACGACGATCGACCCGCACAGGCCCGATTACTTGCGCATTCGATGCTGCGGCTAGCGACGTGAGCTCGGATTCTGCTCCGCTCAACAGGTATACGACATGACTAGCGGCGGGCGGAGAAAGCCGAATACCGGCAATCAGGTCGCCGCCAGTCCGCTCGATCTGCTCGCTGTTCGCACTCTTTGGCTCGTAGTGCTGGTCCCAGAAATCGAGCTGCGCGCGCCAGCGATCCGCGAGGCTCGACTGCCGCCGCGCGAAGGAGATCGAGCGGAGCGTTCCCTCGTAGTAGCGCTGAAATTGTGCACGGGTCGCGACGCCGGTCCCGAAACCGAACGTGTCCATCGTCGAAATTCCCGCGCCGAGCGAGCGATTATGGGACACGAGACTCAGCGAGACCGTACGGCCGGTACCGAGGAGATCCCGCTCGGTAAGACCGATTCGGGGTGAGCTGCCACCTGCCTTAATATCCGGCCGTGTGGTCCACGCATCGCGCGTGACTACACTCAATGCGAGCGACTCCCCAGTCGGGGTCACGCATCTATTTGCTTCGACGTGGGCATTCTCGAGGAACTGGAGCTTGCGCAGACGACGCAGCGACTCCGCAACCAGAAGGGTATCGACAGTGTCACCCGCGGAAAATAGAAGCTCTCGGCGAATGATTTCGGGGCGTGTTCGGACGTGCATTTTCGCGATCGCGCGACCGCGTTTGCCGAGATTCGGGCTCGACGTTATGACCGCGACCGAATCGATTCGATGCCCGGAGAGCGGACCAAGCGTCACTTCCGATCTCGAGATGGAGCACAGCTGCGACTCTTGCGCGTTCGCGAGAGTCGCGGAAAAGAGAATGAGAAGACCGGGAGTGAAACGCATTAGGACGATAATAGGCGCTCTAACTGTCCAGACTGGACATTAACCCCAGCAGCGCTCATCCGGGTGTAAAAAAATTGTTAAGATGGCGCGTAGCCATTTCGCCGTCATAATCGTCCTGATGGTGAATCTTTCACAGAGACTGGGACATGCGCAGCAAAACCATACTTTCGATTTC
>DASWBG010000337.1:0-8438 GCA_036390715.1 Gemmatimonadaceae bacterium | reverse complement strand
GCCGTGGCCGCCGCATTCAGGGTTGCTCTCGCCACGCCAAATGCAAAGTACGAATCGAGCTGGTCGGGATAGTAAGTCTCCATTACCGCCGGTGACTCGTCCGTCATTTCACCGACTGAAAATGATTCTGGCGCTTCCGCTCGAATGGTATTGCCCATCTCGCGCAACACATCGTGCGTAGCCGGCGAGTGCTGAAGTTGGTTGCCCTCCTCGACAAGGTAGGGAATGGCATCGAAGCGAAATCCGTCGGCGTGCATGTCCTTCAACCAGTAGGTCAGAACCTTTTGCATTTCCGCGCGCACAGCCGGATTCTCGTAATTCAGGTCCGGCATCTCGTGCCAGAAGACACCGTAGTAGTACTCATCACGGACCGGGGACTTGTGCCAGGCTTCCTGTCCCCACGGTCCTTTCTGAGCCGGAAGTGTCTTCGACCAGCGATACCAATCGCGATAAGGGCTGCCCGGATCGCGTAGCGCAGCTTGAAACCAGGGATTCTGGCTCCCGGTGTGATTGGGAACGAAGTCGACGATAACGTGAATCCCGCGCTTGTGCGCTTCGGTCACCAGATTCCGAAAATCATCGTCAGTCCCGTACCGTGGATCGACGTGGTAATAGTCGACCACATCGTAGCCGTGATAGCTCATCGACTTGTCGATCGGCATCAGCCAGATGCAATTCGCGCCGAGGCTGTTGCCGCCGGCGCGATCTCCATCATTGATGTAGTCGAGTCGCGCTGTCAGTCCGCGCAAATCTCCGATGCCATCACCGTCGGAATCGTAAAAGGAGCGGACGAACACCTCGTAGCACACGCCGTCGCGCCACCACTGGGTCGTGTTCTTCGGCAATCCGCCGACTGGTGCCGAGAGCGTGCTGCGGGAACAAGCGGCCACAAGGATCGCAAGCAAGGCGGCCGCACTACTTTTCATCGCTGCTTCGGATCCCAGACCGCCACGCCCACCCGTGAATCCGCCGTTCCGTAATACAGGAACCACCGACCGTTGAACGGGACCAGCCCTTCCACGAAGGTCGTACCGTCCTTGTACTGGCCGGTGCGCTCGTAGTCCTCTGTCGGCTGAATGAATGGCGCGTCGGACCGCGCGATCAGCTTGATCGGGTTTCGCGCGTCGAAAAGCGCCTGACCGCCGGTGTAAACGCGCTGGGGTAATCCCGCCTGCCCAAACTTCCCGCTATTACCCGCGTTATAGATCAGCAGAATCCCCCGCTCCGTCATGATTGCCGGCGGTCCCCCCTCGACCAGCCACGAATCGAAGTATCCAGCTCGAGGTGACAGAACTTTCAATAGCTTCCCATCACTGTCCGCGAGCGGCGTCCAGTCGATGAGATCGTCCGACGTCGCGATCAGAATGTCCGGGACGTTGAAGTACATCCAGTACTTCCCGTTAACCTTCGTTGCGATCAGCCGGTTGCCCTGGACCCGCGTGAGAATCGCGCCCGACTTCGTGTCGAGCTTCAGGTACTTTCCGCTGTCAGCCTTCGCGAACGCAGGTCCGTGCTTTTGCCAATGCACGAGATCCTTTGAGGTCGCTATCGCGAGACGAGGGACGTCGCGGTTCCATTGCGTGTAGGTAAGCACATAGGTGGCGTCATCGGTCTCGACGATTCGCGGATCCTCGACACCGCCCGTCCACTCGTATCTCGCCTGCACATCCTTGTCGGGGTACAGCACCGGCGCCGGCCTACGGGTGAATCGCAATCCGTCGCTGCTTTCCGCGAGCCCGAGACGCGACGTGTGAAATCCGATCTCCCTCTTACCCGTCGCATCCTCGGCCCGATAAAGCACGTAGACCTTTCCGTCCTTGACGACGGCGGCGGGGTTGAAGGTTGCGAGCTCCTCCCATCGGACGACGCTGTCGCTCATGGGAGAGAGAAACGTGGCCGCTCCATTTGGCGCGATGATCGGATTGACCAGGCCCGGCTTCTCGAAGGGGCCGAACATCCAGTCCGGCCGCTGCGCTTCCGCGGATGCGCTCAGCGCTACGGAAAGGATGAGACCGGCGAGAGCCAGGCGATTGAGCATCCGCTGAAATGTGCTCCCTCTGCTAGAGGTCCGTTAGGCTGCATCCCTCGGTCCGTTGCGTGGTCAGGCTGGCGGCCGTCATTCCCCTTGTGTATTACTCTCAACTGCGGGATTCCGGCGGTCATTCATGAGTGCTGACCCTGCATGAATCAAAGAGGATTCTCTTTCGTGCGCTCCTTCTCCGTATTTCTGGCGTTCGTCGCCATCGGCACTGCCTGCTCCCCGACACCGCCCGCGGCCCCTCCGGCCCTGAAGGTGGTTCACGATACCGTTACCCTTCGTGACCCCGACATGGACAAGCGGGTCTCGCGGCTAGAGCTGCAGCTGCTCGCTCGCGACGCGCAAATCGAGGATCTCCAGGCCCGTCTCGAGGACACTCGCGCCGAAGTAGTACGCGCGATGGCAAAGCTTCAGTCGGTGGCGAGCCGTGCCCAGGCCGCGTCCGCGATGGCCGAGGCAGAAGTCGCTCTTCAGACGATGAAGTCGGGCGTCGGGGCAGATCCGCCCGAAGCCACGCAGGTCACCCGGCTCGTTCGTCAAAGCGCGACAGAATTCGACAAGGCCAACTATGGGGGTGCGCTTTATCTGGCGAATCAAGCCAAGACCGTAGCCTCGGGATATCGCGGACGCCTTGGCGTAAACAGAGAGGGGGCGCGTCCGGGAGAAACGCTGTTCGCTGTCCCGATCAAGCTGAAGACGACGAGTCGCGGGAACGTTCGCGAAGGTCCGGGCACCAACTTCGCCGTCTCGTTCACGGCTGATCCCGGCAGCTCGATCATCGGTTATTCCTACGCCGATGAATGGGTTCGCATCAGTGATGACGGCGGACGAACCGGGTGGATTCACCAGACGCTCATCGCGCGACCCTGACAGCTACCCCGTTTTCTTGAGCCTGCGGGCGCGCACCGTACGGTCGCGCCCTTCTCTCTTCGCCTGATATAACGCTTCGTCGGCGACGGCGATAATCGCCTCCGCGTCGTCCGCATCTTCGGGGAAGCTCGCGACGCCGATGCTCAGCGTCATCTTCCGTCCGTTGAACTTCTTCGCCGCCACGCGGGCGCGGATATGCTCGGCCGTATCCAGCGCATCGGCGATCGCCGTATCTGGAAGCACGATCACGAATTCTTCACCGCCATAACGCGCGCAGCAATCGACCTTGCGGGTCGAGTCGCGCATGATCTCCGCGATCATTTGCAACACTTCGTCGCCGGCCGGATGCCCGAACGCATCGTTGTACTGCTTGAAGTGATCGACGTCGCCAACCAGCACCGAGAAGAAGTGCTTGCCCTTCTTGAACCGCGCGACTTCATCATCGAGACGCTTCATTAGAGAGCGGTGATTCGAAAGTCCGGTGAGGCTGTCCGTAGTCGAGAGCAGCTCGAGCTCCTCGTTCTTCTTTCGCAGCGTCTCGTTGATTCGATCGAGCTCGAGTCGCCCCTCGCGCAGGCGATAGACCATGTGGTTGAACACATCGGTCAGATAGCCAACCTCGCCGCCGCCTGGTGCCGCCGGGAGATCCACCGCCAAGTCTCCAGCCGCGACTTCACTCGCCGCCTTCGTCAGACGGTCGAGGGGCCGGGCGATCAGGCGCCCGAGCCGGTATGCGGAATAAGTCACGACGACGAGCAGGAACGCGATCACGAGCAGCGCAACATCGCGGAACCGATGCACCTGGCCAAATGCCGCCTCGCTAGAGATCTCGGCGACCACAGCCCAACTCACTTGTGGGACGTACTCGAGAGTGCCGATGACATCGCGGGCGCCGAAGCTGGTATAAGCAAACGGGGAGCGGGCGTGCTCTTTGAGCTTCTTCATCGTCGAGGAGGGCATCGGATTCTTTATCATCCGCGCGGACACTCCGTCGGAGCTAGCTATCGCGCCACCCTTGATGCTGACGAGATGGATTGCACCCGTGCTATCCGGCGCAAAGGATCGCAGCAGCATTTGCACTGGCGCGAGATTGAGCTCGGCCGCGAAAGCGCCCAGGAGCCGTCCGTCGGCGCGTTGGGCGGGGACGGCTACGATCAACTTCGCTCTGCCGGACTTCGAATCCCAGTACGCCTCGCCAACGATCTGGTTGTCCGATTTGAGTGTCGCTTGCCAGTCCGCCGGAAGGGGGACCTTCGTGACCTCACCCGCGCTGGTGGCGATCACGTTTCCATCGAGGTCGAGCACCATGAGCTTCTCGAAGTCGCCGAACCGCTCATGAAGCGAGACGAGATAATCACGCAACCGTCCTTCAGTGGGTGAGTTCGGCGCATTGCGCGAGCCCTGTTCGAGCGTGATCACCACTTCGTCCGATCCCGCGAAGACGCGGAGATCGTACAGCCTCTCTCTCAGCCAGACGCCAGTTGCGCGAGCGCTCTGGGCGCTGCTCGAGAGCAGATCTTCATCGATTTTCTTCTCGAGCGAACTGCGATTCTGAAAGTAGAAGACGCCAAGCATGGTGCCCGCCGGCAGGAGCGCGGCGGCCACCGCGAACGCGAGAATTCTGCTGCGCAGGCTCTCGAGGCGCGGAAATGGGAGGGGGAATTTATGACGCGCACGCGGCGTGGTTTCAAGCGCGCTCGGAGCAGCGTTCATGGTTCCGGGTTCTGATGTCGGTTCGGGCATCGTCTATAGACGACTAACCCGTCGCCGGGCTACCGGGTTCTCGACGGCGTAATCAGCAAATCGTCCGATTCTTTGCGGAAACGTTTGTCGCGTACCTGGTCACAAATATTGCTGATTCTCGCGTGCACCGATACCGATGTAACTCTTGAACCAGCAATGGGTTACTGGCTGGAGGCCGGGGAGTCGTGGCGAGCTCCAATCCGGATGATATCGGCCATCTCCAGGATGTGTGTTGGGTATCCGGTTCGCGCCACTGCGAGCATCGTGCGCGAGAGCTCCTCGGTCGTGGTAACCATTGTAGGCGCGAGGCGCCTCAGGAGGGGGTAGACCGGCCTCGTGATCGCGTAAGCCACGTTGTACCAGCGCGTCGATGACCGGATTCCATGCAGCGGGATCACCATGCCGGGTCGAAACATGTACGCTGCTCTGAAGGGCAACGAAAGCAAAGTGTTCTCGGTCCGTCCCTTCACTCGCGCCCACATCACCCTGCCTCGTTCGCTGCTGTCGGTGCCGGATCCCGATACGTAAATGAAAGTCACATTGGGGCTTGTTCGCAGAAGAGTCCTGGCGACGCCAATCGTTACGTCATAATTCACGCGAGTGTATTGCTCCTCCGTCATGCCGAGGGCCGAAACGCCGAGAGAGAAAAAGCAGGCGTCGAATCCGGTCAGTTGGTTCTCGAGAGGAGCAAGCGTCGTGAGATCGGGGCGAACGAGCTCGGTGAGTTTCGAGTTGCTCTGGCCCGTCGGCCGCCTGCCAACGGTGACGACTCTCGCCACACCGGGATCGAGGAGGCACTCGCGTAGCACGGCCTGTCCGATCATTCCCGTCGCGCCAAAAATGATGACGTTCATGGCACGCCATCCAGGAATTCGACCACGCCAGTCTCCAGTGAATATTCGGCGCCGACGACGACCAGACCCCGCTCGTGAATCAGCTCCTCGAGAACCTGTGACCCGTGGCGCAGGTGGTCTACCGACGCGCGGATGTTGGCCCGGCCTGCCTCTCTGACCAATGCATCCGAATCGTGTCTGAGCTCGGTCCTCAGAAGTCCCTCGACAGAAGGGCGCACCCGGTCGACAATCGATCGCAGGTTGTGCGACTGATTCTCCGTCGGTGTCAGCAGCTCTTCGAGCGTCGCCAGAATCGCGCCGCACTGCGAGTGGCCAAGGACAACGACGAGTCGCGTGGAGTATCGTGCCGCGGCGAATTCAACGCTGCCGACCTGGGAGGGAGCGACGATGTTGCCGGCGACGCGAATGACGAACAGATCGCCCAGTCCCTGGTCGAACACGATTTCCGCCGGAACGCGCGAATCAGAACAACCGAGGATGATGGCGAACGGCTGTTGCCCACTCGCGAGCTCGATGCGGCGAGTGTGACTCACGAATGCGTCGGATCCGCGCACGTTCGCGGCGAACCTGAGATTTCCCTCTCGCAGCCGCTCGAGTGCCTGGCGTGCTGGTACCATCGATTACCGATCCCCGCTACCGCAAGCGCGAGAGGTCAGGTGCAACGGCCGTCATTCTTTGGTTTTTGGGGCAGGACGCTTGGTGGCGGCGCCGAGGCGATCAGGATCTGCTGAGGCCGGATCGAAAAAATCGTCCCGGATATCGAGGCGAAGAGTATATGCACTGTTCGGCGCGAAGTCCTCACGGATGAGAACCACGGAATCAGGCTGAGCCGCGGCAAGCTTTGTTTCAACGAGGCCGGCCAGTCGCGCGAGATCTGCGAGCGAGCCACGGATCGATTGGCTATCGAATCCCGCCTCCGGCCACGTCATTACTTCCAGAGATCCGTAGGGCCCGTAATGTTCGCGTTCCGACTGCAGATCGTGTCTTGGCTCAGCGACATAGCCGAGCAGGAGGTCACGAAAGCGAAGCAATCCCTCTCGGGAACCCGTCAACGTCCAGGTCCTGTCACGATCGTCCAGCTCGCAAAAGAAACCGAGTCTGCGCCACTGCTGCTTGATCTGATCGGTCGTCAATTCGGCCGCCGGTGACTTCTCGACCACCGATCTGCGCCGATACAGGAAGAGACCAACCGCGAACAGTATTGCGACGAACGTCAGGAAGCGCACGCGAACCCTCCAGGCATGCGCTAATCTAGCTTCCTTATGCGCGGGCGCAGAGGACTGGCAAGGCACACCGCCCGGAGACGAGCGGCGTTTGCCTGACTGAGCAATCGCAGCTAGAATATTCCGGTTCGTGCACGTACTGAGCTGGCCACGCTTCCGGACCCCGATGCGAAATCGTGCTACGAGGCTTTACGACATCCTCAGGCTCCTCCCGCTCGCCTGCTTCGCGCTGCTCGCGATCGCTTCCCCGACGAATGCGCAGGGCCTACGCGACCGCATATCGGACCTATTCATCTTCGGGCCCGGACAACAGCCACTTTTCCTCGCCGGATCTGGCGACCCGAACAATCCCGCGTCATTGCAGGCGCACGGCCTCCATTTCATCCCCTCTTCGAACGCAGAGAACGGGTCGCTGATCTCGTTCGTTACGGATGCGCTCGGCTCAAGCGTCGCCAACATACCGATCGGCTCGACCAGCGGCGGCGTGACATTCCGCTTCGAGGGGGGAGCACCGGTGGCAACTTCCACGTCGGCGGGACCGATCTTCGCCGAGCGTGCACAAACATTGGGGCGGGGGCGAGTGCTGGCGGGCATAAGCAGAACGGGCTTCAGCTTCGCCACATTGCGCGGCGTGGACATGAAGAACATCGATCTGACGTTCACCCATCAGAACGTCAATTTTCCGGGGTGCGATGCGCAGTTCGGAGGCGACTGCTCGCTGTACGGCGTACCGGTTCTCGAGAACGACGCGATGGATTTTCATCTGTCGATGGATCTCAGCGTCCAGGTCACATCGATCTATGTCACCTACGGTCTGTCAGACCGATTGGATTTCGGATTGGTGGTGCCCATCGTGCAAGCGGATTTTCGAGGTGAGAGTGAGGCCCAAATCCGTCCATTCGGGGGCACGTCCGCGGCGCATTATTTTGCCGGTACACCGACTAATCCGGTTCTCACGGCCAGTAGGCAGAGTCTCGGCTCAGCGGCTGGTCTGGGTGACGTTGCGCTACGAGCCAAGGTGAATCTGCGAGAGACGCCCGACGCGGCTTTCGCATTTCTGGTCGATGGCCGTTTTCCGACGGGGAGCGAGAAGGACCTCCTCGGCTCTGGCAAGTTTGCGGGCCGGGCGCTGCTGATCTTCAATTCGCGGTTTGGTGATTTCTCACCGCATCTCAACGCCGGCTATTTGCATCATGCCGGCGAGCAACAGAACGATGCAGTGCTCGGGACTGTTGGCTTCGATGATCGGATGGCTGAGGGCGTTACCCTCGCGGCGGATCTTGTAACCGAGCTACAGGTTGGTGACAGCAAGCTTCACCTGCCTGGCATTGTCACCTATGACGCGCCGTTTCGCCGGACATTGAATCCCACCAACATCCCCGACATTCGCGACGATATCGTCAACGGCTCGTTCGGCATCAAGGCGACGCCCGCGCGCAACACGACGTTGGTCCTCAACACGCTCTTTCCATTGAATCGCGGTGGATTGAGAGCAAATCTCGTTTACACCGCCGGCATCGAGTACACGTTCTAGCTGACTGCTGGCGGGGACGCGCCGATCAGCGCACCGATACCAGCCGCCACGCACTACCCTCGTGGCGAAACGTCGCTGCCAGGCTTACGGGCAGGCGCTGTTCCCGGTTTTCGGTATTTACGTAGTCGAAGCTTCCCACCAGGCGGGCATCCGCCGACGCGCCTGTTGATTCGAGA
>DASWBG010000336.1:0-12729 GCA_036390715.1 Gemmatimonadaceae bacterium | reverse complement strand
AGCTGCCAAAGCGCCTGGCCGAGTTTCTCCTCGCGCGGAAAGAATCTGATCGCCTGATCGACGGTCATGTCGAGAACTTCATTGATGTTCTTTCCGCGAACGGTGACATCCAGAACTTCGGGCTTGTAGCGCTTGCCGCCGCAGTCTTCGCAAGGCACGTAAACGTCGGCCATGAACACCATTTCGATTTCGAGCGCTCCAGCGCCTTCGCACGCCTCGCACCGGCCCCCTTCGACGTTGAAACTGAAAGTGCCGGGAGTGTATTTGCGCTGGCGGGCCAGAGGCATGTCGGCGAATATGCCGCGTATTTCGTCGAAAGCCTTCACGTAAGTGACGGGGTTCGACCGCGGCGACTTACCGATCGGGCTCTGGTCGATCATGACGACGTCCTCGAGCGCATCGAATCCAGTGATCGTCTCGTACTCGCCAACTTTTTCGCCGAGATGGAGCTTGGCGGAATGCTCGCCGACGAGGTGCGTCTCGAGCGCGCGGTACAGCACATCGTGCACAAGTGTGCTCTTGCCCGATCCGGAGACTCCCGTCACGATCGTCAAGGCGCCGAGCGGAATGCGGATATCGACGTCCTGAAGATTGTGCTGCCGTGCGCCGGTGAGAGTGATCCAGCGCGGGCCGAGTCGACGGCGCTGATCGGGAAGTGGAATAGAACGCACGCCCGTGACATACTGACCGGTCAACGGGCTCTCGCTGACACGCGACATCGGCCCGGCGAAAACGATCTGACCGCCAGCCTCACCGCTTCCCGGCCCCAGCTCAACCATGTAGTCCGCCATCTCGATCGCGGCGAGATCGTGCTCCACGACGAGCACGCTGTTCCCCGCATCGCGCAACCGCTGCAACAGCTTGAGCAGCCTGTCCATGTCGCGCGCGTGCAGACCGATGGAGGGCTCGTCGAGAACGTAGAGCGTGTCGACCAGCTGCGATCCGAGTGAATTCGCGAGGCCGATGCGCTGCGCTTCTCCGCCCGAGAGCGTGCGCGTCGCTCGATTCATCGAGAGATAGCCGAGTCCGACATCTCTCAAGAAAGTGACGCGGTCCCGCGCCTCCTTGAGGATCATCTCCGCCACGCTGCGCTCGAACTCGGACAACTGCAGCTCATTCAGCCAGACCGATAGCTGATCGACCGGAAGGTCCGCCACCCGGGCAATGTCGAGACCACCGACCCGCACGTTGAGCGCTTCGGGTTGGAGCTTCGTTCCGTGACAGCGTGGACATTCCTTCGCCGTCTGGTACTGACGAAGGAAAACGCGGATGTACTGCTTGTACCGCTTCTCCTCGAGATCCTTCAGGAACGGAAAGATTCCCTTGTAACCCCTGGTCCTCGAATGAAGGAGCAGGTGTCGCTGCGCGGAGGTGAGCTGCTCCCACGGCTTGTCCATCGGAATGCGCTCGCGACCCGCGAACTCCGCCAGAGCGCGGCGCTTGTTGTCGTACCTCGGCTTGGTCCACGGGTCTATCGCGCCATCGCGCAGAGAGCGCGACGGCGACGGAACGACGAGCGACTCGTCGTACTCCAGAATCGCTCCGAACCCGTTGCACTGCGAACACGCGCCGCGCGGGTTGTTGAACGAGAACAGTTGTGGCGTAGGAGTCGGCGCAAGCGTACCGTCGTTCGCGCACTGAAACCGCTCCGTGAAGGCCAGTTTGCCGACTGTAAGTCCGTCGAGCGGCGACACGATCTGATCCGTAAACAGGATCACACAGTCACCCTCGCCCTCGGCGAACGCGGTGCCAACGGCATCGCTCAGGCGTCCGCTGCTCTCGGGGGAGACAGCGAGCCGGTCGACGACCACCAGCAGCTCCTTCGCGCGCGTGGTGTCGCGCTTCGATTCCGCAAGCTCGTCGAGGTGCATCACGATTCCGTCGATGGCGACGCGGAGAAACCCCTGCGCGCGAAGATTCTCGATCACCACATCGTGCGTGACTTTGCTCGACAGCCGTAACGGGAAGGTGACGTAGAAACGCGCACCGCCCGGCAGCGCGAGCACCGTATCAGTCACCGATTGCACGGTGTCGGGCTTTATCTCCCTCCCGCAATTCGGACAGAACGTGTGTCCGACGCGCGCCCACAACAGACGCAAGTAGTCGTAGATCTCGGTGGCCGTGCCTACGGTGGAGCGGGAGGTTTTGGTCGGATTCTTCTGCTCGATCGCCACGGCTGGCGACAGTCCTTCGATGGAATCGACATCGGGCTTTTCCATCCGTTCCAGGAATTGCCGCGCGTAGGAAGAAAGTGACTCGACGTAGCGGCGTTGACCTTCGGCATAGATGGTGTCGAACGCGAGGGACGACTTTCCCGATCCCGACGGGCCGGTCACCACAGTGACGGTTCGCCGTGGAATCTCCAGATCGAAGCCCTTGAGGTTATGCTGCCTGGCGCCTCGGATGACGATACTGTCTTTCACATCCCAAATCTAAGCGCGGCCCCGAAGATTTGCCGAATTGAGTCGTAGTTCTGTAGCTCGACTACAGTCGCCTGACGAGCCTGCCGAGGAGGAGAAGGACTATGGCGCCGACAGTGGCGATACCGATCGAGCGGAAGTCAAAATGTCCGGCAGAGACGGTTCCCCAACCGAAGAATCGCGTTCCCAGCCAGCCGCCGATGAAGGCGCCGACGATTCCGAGGAGGATGGTGATGATGCAACCCGAAGGGTCCCGCCCTGGCACCAGAAACTTGGCAAGACTCCCGGCGACGAGCCCGAGAAGAATCCAGTAAAGCCAGAGCGGCAAACCCTTTACCTGCGTGAGGCGAGCTGCGGTTTACGGAACTCGCGGTGCGCCTCGGCCCCGCGTGGCCATGCGATAGATCCAGAGCAGGATGAGCGCGCCCACGACCGCCAGCACGATGCTCCACAGCGTAAATCCGTTGAGCCCGGCACCCGTAATCATGTTGCCCAGGAAGCCGCCGATGAACGCACCAACGATGCCGATGATCATGGTAACGATGATGCCGCCGGGGTCATTGCCCGGCATGATGGCCTTGGCGATCGCGCCCGCGATCAGACCAAGAACGATCCATGCGAGAATTCCCATCTTCCCTCCAGTATGGGTTTTACGTCAGCCGACAGGACGGAACATCGTGGCCCTGCAAAGGTGCAACCTGCGTACCATAGGTGACGCGATTGCCGTGGCGTCGCACCCGCAACCCGGCTAGGATACGGCTGAATGACTGCCCCCGCAACTCAGACCCACGAAGACGACGTACTCGGCAAGGCGTACGATCGCAAACTGATGGGTCGTCTGCTCGTCTACACGCGCCCGTATCGCGCCTTGATGTACGGAGCATTCGTCCTCTTGTGCATCGAGGGCGGAGTTCAGGTCGTCGGGCCATTGCTCACCAGACGGGTGATAGATGTCGCCGTGCCCGCGCGCGATATGCACATAGTAGTCGTCTCCACTGCGCTGCTGCTGCTCGCGCTGCTCGCCGAATTCATGACATCATACGGTCAGACCTGGCTGACCAGTCTTCTCGGCCAGCGAGTGATGCGCGATCTGAGGATGGAGATATTCGAGCACCTGCAGCGTCTCTCCGTTTCCTACTTCGACCGGAATCCGGCGGGCAGGTTGATCACCCGCGTGACGTCGGACGTCGAGACATTGAACGAGCTATTCACTTCCGGCGTCGTCTCTGGACTCGGAGACCTCTTCACTCTGGTCGCGATCAGCGTCGCCATGCTGATAATGGATTGGCGCCTCGCGCTGGCTTCGTTTCTCGTCATTCCATTCGTGGTGTTCGTATCGGGACTGTTCCGAAAGGGCGTGCGAAATACTTATCGCGACATCAGAGTACGCCTGGCCCGGATCAACTCATTTCTTCAGGAACGCCTGACCGGGATGCGAATCGTGCAGTTGTTCAATCAGGAAAAGCGTGAAGCGCAGCGGTTCGATGAGCTGAATCGATCCCACCTCGATGCGAACCTCAAATCGATCACGGTCTACGCGCTTTATTTTCCCGCGATCGAGCTGCTCACATCGATCGCGCTCGCGATCCTCATCGTTGCGGGCGCCTCGCGCGTCCACGCCAATCTCCTCAGCGTCGGCACGGTCGCAGCGTTTCTTCAGCTCGTGCGAAGATTCTTCCAGCCGCTCCAGGATCTTTCCGAGAAGTACAACATTCTGCAGACCGCGATGGCGAGCTCGGAGCGGATCTTCACTCTGCTCGACACCGTGCCGAGCGTTCCGGATCGGACGGAGCGCGTCGAAGTCCTGACGAAAGGCAACGGAGTCGAGGTGGCGTTCGAGGACGTGTGGTTCGCCTACGACCTCGCGCACATGGCGAAGCAGAAGAGCGGGGCTCCGCCGGAAAGCACTCCGGTAGAGTGGGTGCTCAAGGGAGTGAGCTTCAAAGCGCGGCCGGGCGAAACACTCGCTCTCGTCGGGCACACCGGCGCGGGGAAAACGACAATCGTCAACCTGCTCATGCGGTTCTACGATCCACAGCGCGGGCGGATCACGATCAACGGCGTCGACATCCGAACAATGCCTCTGGAGGAGCTGCGCTCCCTCATAGGCTACGTTCAGCAGGATATTTTCCTCTTTGCCGGCGATATCGCCACCAACATCAGACTCTCGAATCCGCTCAGCGACGATGAGGTCGTGAGGGCGGCCGCGAAAGTCGGCGCCGACAGAATAATCCGCGGCTTTCCCCTGGGATACGGCCAGGTGCTGGGCGAGCGCGGGGCGTCCATCAGTGTCGGCGAGCGCCAGTTACTCTCCTTTGCCCGCGCTGTCGCCGCGAACGCGCCGCTGCTGTTGCTGGATGAAGCGACTAGCGCGGTCGACAGCGAGATCGAAGCCGAGATCCACGCCGCGCTCAGCGTACTGGTGTCGGGGAGAACGACGATCGCAGTGGCGCACCGGCTCAGCACCATCGCGAATGCCGACATGATTCTGGTTCTTCATCATGGTGAAGTGGCCGAAGCCGGGACGCATCGCGAGCTGATCGATCGGGGTGGCTTGTACAACACGCTCTGGAGATTGCAGGCGGGCGATACGGAGCCGCTGCTCCAGCGCGCGGGGTGATGCTTGCCGCTCTTTTCGCGCATCCGTAGTTTGAGGCGAGGAGGGTCCCCTCCAACAACGGAATCACCCACCAGTTCTTCCATCCAATGAGCTTTCGCTAGTGCACCTTGCTGTTGCGGCTCGCACTGATGTCGGCCGGATTCGAAAGGGTAATGAGGACTCGCTCCACGCTTCGGCCAACGCTCACCGCGGACTGTTCATAGTCGCGGACGGGATGGGTGGGCACGCGGCCGGCGAAGTCGCGAGCGAGATGGCAGTGGAGATCGTGAGCCACGACCTCTCCGACCTGAACGATCTGGACGCACTAGACGCGCACGAGAGGGTCGCCCAGGCTCTCCGCGATGCGAACCGCGCCGTATACGAGCGAACCAGGACCGAGCGCGACAAACTGGGCATGGGCAGTACCGTTTCGGCGCTCCTTCTCTCCGAGACCAGGTACGTCGTCGGACACGTGGGCGACTCGCGCATCTACCTCATACGTGACGGCCAGATGCGGCAGCTCACCAAAGATCATTCGCTGGTGCAGGAGCAAGTCGACGCTGGGCTACTCACGCCAGAACAAGCGAGACGGCACCCGCAGAGCAACGTCATCACCCGGTGCATTGGCATGGCGGACGAGATCGAGCCGGATGTGTTCGATGGCGAGGCGAGGGTGGGAGATGGCTTTCTTCTCGCGAGCGACGGCCTTACCGGGATGATCGACGACCGCCGGATTCAGCAGCTCCTGGCGTCCCGAGCCAAGCCGGAGCGGATCGTCGACGCACTGATCCAGGAAGCGAACATCAACGGGGGAAACGACAACATCACAGCGGTGGTGGTTCGCGTTCTCACCGAGGAATCGTCAGTGGACCGCGATGTCACGCCGGTTCCTCCTGCCCCCGCGCATGGGTGACGATCGCGAGACTGTCGCGGGAATCGCGCAGCTCTACCTCGGCAATATTCTTTACGCGCTGGAGCTGGCAGCCATCTCGCTGCAAGAACAGAACAAAGTCGTTGATGCCGCGTTCTATCGTGGAATCGCAAAAAAGCTCGCGGAAGCCCGCGGCCGAGAGGTGAAGGAAGGCTAGTAAACGACCCCAGCGCCAGGCAATTGGTGGCGTCCGAAACCGCGGGTGTCTTGTGACGTAGATAACTGGAATGGTTGTAATCCACTTAAACGGCGGTGATGTCGATGCTTCCTCAGATTCTTTACGGAACGCTCCGTGAACACTATCTCGTCCTCTTTGCAATCGCGGGAGGCACCGCTGCCGTCGTTGGATCAGTCGCTGCTTGGGTGGGCGCCCAATTTGGAGCCAGACGGGCGGCCCGATTGGCTGCGGAAGCTGCTTTGGCAAACGGCGGATTGGGCATCGACCGCACTCTCAATTCGCTCGTTCAGTCGGTCGATGCAATTGCGCTTGAAGTGGAACGACTCTCCGAGGCACAGCGCTTCACAGCGCGGCTAATGTCTGAGCGGTCTTCACTTGGGGCTCCCTCGAAACAGGAAAGTCCGGCTCGGGTCATAACCCCGCACTGACCGTGCGCACCCGGACGTGTTCGATGATCGCGATCAGCGCTCTGATCGCGTGCACGGCGCGCAAGGAGACAGCTAGCGCCGACTCGGGTTTTGCGGCCCTTCAGCAGCGGGGCGAGACCGCAATGGGTGTGAACCAATACACATCGGCGCACATCTTCGAGCCTCTTCCGATTGGAGGACGAATCGTTCTCCAGAGAAAGGAGACTGACTCTGTTGGCGAGACCACCATCCGGACGCACATGCGAACGATCGCAACGGCTTTCGCGAATGGAGATTTCGCGCTCCCAGGCTTCGTCCACGCCATGTCCGACGTGCCCGGCACCGCGAAAATGAAGGCGCTTCGATCCGAAATCACTTACAGCGAACGCGATCTGCCGCGGGGCGCCGAAGTCGTGATCTCAACGAAGAATCCTGACGCTGTCGCCGCGATCCATGAATTCCTCGCCTTTCAGCGCATGGATCACCGCGCGGCAATGCATTGAGCGGTAACGCACCATCCCCAGCGCAACCGTGAAAAAGATGAAGGCCTTGACTGGATCCGCCCCGGGCGCAGTCCGCGGATTCAAGACACGGAAAGACTTTGACGCGTGGCTGGAGAAGAATCACAAGACCTCGCCCGCGCTCTGGGTGCGGATGGCCAGGAAAGGATCCGGGATAAAGTCGATAACGTATGCCGAGGGCGTGGAAGTAGCGCTCTGCTACGGCTGGATCGACGCGCAGAAGCTTCCCGAAAGCGAAACGACCTGGCTCCAACGCTTCGTGCCTCGGCGGCCGCGGAGCATTTGGTCGAAGGTCAATCGCGAAAAGGCGCTCGCCCTCATCGCCAACGGCCAAATGACGCCGGCAGGACTCGTGGAGATCGAGCGCGCGAAAACCGACGGCCGCTGGGAGGCCGCGTACGATTCGCAAGCGGGCGCAAGCGTACCGCCCGACTTCGAGGAGGCGCTGGAGCGGCACCCGAAAGCGAAGGCGTTCTTCAAAACCATCAGCGCCGCGAATCGATACGCGATTACGTGGCGACTTCAGACGGCGAAGAGGGCCGAAACCCGTGCGAAGCGCATGCGGAGCTTCATCGAGATGCTGGAGAAAGGCGAAACGCTGCATTAGATAGCGTCCCATGCCGGACGCTCAGCGCATCGTTATTCGGATAAAGAAAGGGAAGGATGGTCGCACCGCCCTCAGCTGCACGCGCGCTGATGGAACCACGACGTGGCAGCGGCAGCTGGGTGCGCAGGCAGCCTTTTTCCCCAGGCATGACCTCACGCACTGCGCTGTCGAGACCACACTCGGACTGCGTCAGGGATTCTACGGTCTGATTTCCGCTGGCTGGGATTTTTCCGACTTTGGCAGTCCCTGGCCGCGCGGAAGGCTCCCGCCCGAGGCGAATATCTCGGAAATGATCGTGGGATTCTTCGACCTCGAGCGCCAAATTGGAGAGGGAGGAATCGCTGCCGACTTGAACCAGAAACTGGCCGAGTACTGCGCGGAAACTGGTCTCCGCGCGCAGTTCGAGTTCACCGAGGCCGATCTTGCCCGTGTGAGAGGCAAGCGCGCCGAGCTATTCGCGCAGTGGGACGCGGTCCCGCCGGGTAATGCTCTCGAGGTCGTGTTCGACCCCCCCGTTGCGGTGTCCTATTTGCTAATTTAAGAGAGGAACCGGCGCCCTTCTGGCCGGAAGAGAGCCGCCCGCACGTGTAGCGCACAATCTCATCGCGCCGAACCGGAGAAGTCATGGGAACCGCGACACTCACGGCACCTGAACAAGTTACGGACACCTTTCCGATCAACGGAACGGATTTCATAGAGTTCTACGTCGGTAACGCGAAGCAAGCCGCCCATTTTTACCGCAACGTCTTTGGGTACAAGATTCTTGCGTACAGGGGCCCCGAGACAGGAACGCGCGATCGCGCGAGCTACATACTGGAGCAGGGAAAGGTGAGGCTCGTTCTCACCACCGCACTCCGGCCCGACAGCGAGATCGCCACGCACGTGCACAAGCACGGCGACGGCGTGAAGGACATCGCGCTCTGGGTGGACGACGCGAGAAAGGCATTTCGACTCGCGGTCGAGCGCGGAGCGAAGCCCGCGTACGAGCCGAAGTCGCTCGTCGACGAACATGGTGAGGTCGTCATCGCGGCAATCCACACCTACGGTGAGACGATCCACAGCCTGGTGGAGCGAAAGAATTACAAGGGACCTTTCATGCCGGGTTTCCTTCCGTTCGCCGGCAAGGGCGAGGCGCGAGGAGTTGGTCTCCTCTACATCGACCACTGCGTCGGAAACGTCGAGCTTGGCGCCATGAACAAGTGGGTCAAGTACTACGCAGACGTTCTGGGCTTCACCCAGTTAATCTCCTTCGACGACAAGGCGATCTCCACCGAGTACTCCGCTCTGATGTCGAAGGTCGTCGCGAACGGCAACGGTCGCATCAAGTTCCCGCTGAATGAGCCGGCAAAGGGAAAGAAGAAATCGCAGATTGACGAGTATCTCGAGTTCTATCAGGGACCGGGGTGCCAGCACATCGCGATCGCGACCGACAACATCATCGACACAGTCACGAAGCTGAGAGACAACGGAGTCGAGTTCCTGCGCGTTCCCGGCACGTACTACGACACGGTGCCCGAGCGCGTTGGCAAGATCGATGAGGACCTGGTGCCGATACGCGATCTGGGAATCCTGGTCGATCGAGACGAGGAAGGGTACTTGCTCCAGATTTTCTCGAAGCCGATGGAGGATCGCCCGACGCTCTTCTACGAGATCATCCAACGAAAGGGCGCGAAGAGCTTCGGCGCTGGAAATTTCAAGGCGCTGTTCGAAGCGCTCGAGCGCGAACAGGACCTTCGGGGCAACCTCTAGATCATGCCGATCTATCACACGCTCGGAAAGATTCCCCGCAAGCGGCACATTGCCTTCAAGAAACCCGGTGGTGGTATTTATGCCGAGGAGCTAGTCGGGCACGAGGGATTCATCGGAACGTCAGCGCTGCTTTATCACATACATCCGCCGACGACCGTAAAGTCGGTGCGTCGCGTGCGGGAAATAAAGTATGAGGCGGATCCGGATCAGACGCTCCATCACCGGCACTTCCTGACCTCGCGCGCAAAAAAAGGTGGCAGCGCGACGCTCGATCGCATTCCACTCCTGTTCAATCGGGACATCGCGATGCTCTACGTCGAGCCCGACGAGAACGACGCGCACTTCTACCGAAACGCGCAAGGCGACGAGCTGGTGTACGTCAGCAAAGGGAAGGGCGTTCTCGAAAGCACTTACGGCTCACTGCCGTTTCATGAGGGCGACTATCTCGTCATTCATCGCGGCATCCTTCACCGTTATCGCTTTGACCTCAACGCCGAGCAGCAGCCGAAGCTCGTCGTCTTCGAGAGCAGGGGGCACGTGCGATGGCCGAAGCGCTATCGTAACGAATTCGGACAACTGATCGAGGGTGCGCCCTACTCGGAGCGCGACATCAGGCGTCCAACATACGTGGAACCAATTGACGAGATGGGAGATTTTCCGATTCTCGTCAAGCAGTACGACGGGATCAATGAGATCGTCCTCGACCATCATCCGCTGGATGTGGTTGGCTGGGACGGATACTTCTACCCGTGGGCGTTCAACATCAACGATTTCGAGCCGATCGTCGGCCGCGTTCACCAGCCGCCGCCGGTGCACCAGACTTTTCAGGGAGACGGTTTCGTCGTCTGCTCGTTCTGCCCGCGTCCGTACGATTTCCACCCGGAAGCGGTTCCTGCTCCGTACAATCACAGCAATGTGGATTCCGACGAAGTTCTTTATTATGCGTCGAGCGAATTCATGAGCCGCAAGGGAATCGAGTTCGGGAGCATCACGCATCACCCCGATGGGATTCCCCATGGTCCGCACCCCGGACGCGCCGAGGCGAGCATCGGCGCGAAATACACTGACGAGCTGGCGGTGATGATGGACAGCTTCCGCCCGCTGAAGGTGGCGAAGCAGGCGCTGGAAATAGAGGACAAGGAGTACCACAAGTCATGGCTGCAGGGGCAGCACGCGCAATTCAATCCTCCTACGAGCTGAGAGCCTGAAGCAGAAATGAGCGAGGCGCTGTGGACACCCTCGCCCGAGCGCGTGATCAAGGCGAACATGACCGAATTCCTCCGGTACGTGGAGGAGCGCGGTGGTCCGCCCGTTCCCGACTATTCGTCTGATTCGTACTGGCAGCTCCACGAGTGGTCGGTCAATAACCCCGAACGATTCTGGTCGCTCACGTGGAGATTCTGCGGAATCATCGGGCATCGGGGCACGGGCGGCGGCGCCGAGCGAGTAGGGGTCGGATTGGACAACATGGGTCCGCCCGACCCCGAAAAGGGACCGCATTGGTTCCCGGACGCCAGTCTCAACTTCGCTGAGAATCTTCTCCGCTTCACGGATGACGGGCCAGCTCTCTCGTCGTGGAACGAGGAAGGTCATCAACGCACCATCAGCTATCGTGAGCTGCGTGAAGCCGTGGGCACACTGGCGATTGCGCTCGACGCCGCCGGTGTCGGACCCGGCGACAGAGTAGCTGGCTGGCTTCCCAACATTCCCGAAGCCGTCATCGCCATGATAGCCGCGACTTCGCTGGGGGCGACCTGGTCGTCGTGTTCTCCGGATTTTGGAGCGCAGGGCGTTATGGATCGTTTCGGCCAGATCGAGCCGAAGGTTCTGTTCGCCGCCGATGGTTATCTGTACAACGGCAGAGAGATCGATCTGCTGCCGCGACTGAGACAGATCGCGTTCCGTATACCTTCGCTCGAGCACGTGGTCGTCACTCCGTACAGAAAGCAGATGCCGGATCTGGACGGCGTTCGAAAAGGAACACTCTGGTCGAGGTTCATCGTAGCGCAGTGGGCAGTTGTCGCGAGCAAGAGCACGCCGCCCGAGGGATACAAGACGACTCCGGCGGAGGGCTACCGCCACACACCGCCGGGAGGAAACCGGATCCTTGAAGCCGGTCTCTCGGGGACGCCAGCACGCGGAGTGAAGAAGATTTCCTCAGTCCCCACCCCGGTCGAACCGCCCGACCCGAAGACGATGACATTCGAGCGGTTTCCGTTCGATCATCCGGTTTACATCATGTACTCGTCCGGCACGACCGGACTGCCGAAGTGCATGGTGCACAGCGCTGGTGGAACGCTCCTTCAGCATTTGAAGGAGCTGATTCTTCACACCGATCTCAAGCGCGAAGACTGCATTTTCTACTACACCACCTGCGGCTGGATGATGTGGAACTGGCTGGTCAGCTCGCTCGCCGTTGGCGTGAAAATCATCCTCTACGATGGTGCGCCACTGTCCCCGACGCCTTCAATTCTCTGGGACATGGCGGATCAGGAAGGAATCACCGTCTTCGGCACCAGCGCGAAATACCTGGCGTCACTGGAGAAGTCGGGCGCAGAGCCGCGCAAGAGCCACGACCTGTCAAAGCTGAAAGCGATCCTCTCGACTGGAAGCCCGCTCGCGCACCACAGCTTCGACTACGTCTACAAGAAGATCAAAACCGACGTGCACCTCGCGAGCATCAGCGGCGGCAGCGACATCATCTCCTGCTTCGTGCTCGGCAATCCGATCCTACCGGTTTACCGCGGCGAAATTCAGACGCCGGGTCTCGGTATGGCGGTCGACGTGTTCGATGATCGCGGACGTCCGGTGCGGCTAATCCCCGGAGAGCTTGTCTGTACCCGGCCTTTCCCGAGCATGCCAGTGGCCTTCTGGGACGATCCGGATGGCGCGAAATACCGCGCGGCCTACTTCGAGTACTACCCGGGAATATGGAGGCACGGCGACTGGGCGGAGATCACCCGGAACCGCGGCTACATCATATACGGACGGAGCGACGCCACTCTAAATCCCGGCGGCGTGCGTATTGGGACGGCAGAGATCTACCGGCAGGTGGAGATGCTGCCGGAAGTTGTCGAGAGCGTTGCAGTGGGGCAGGAGATCAACGAGGGAACGCCCGGCGACGTGCGTATTGTGTTGTTCGTGAAGCTGCAGCCGGGCGTGAAGCTCGATGAGGCGTTGTGCGAGCGGATCACGACGCGCTTGCGCGAGAACACGACGCCGCTGCACGTGCCGAAGAAGATCATTCAGGTCGAGGACATTCCGCGCACGATCAGCGGAAAGATCAGTGAGCTGGCGGTGCGTGAGGTGATTCACGG
>DASWBG010000335.1:0-7444 GCA_036390715.1 Gemmatimonadaceae bacterium | reverse complement strand
TGAGTTTTCTGAGAGATCCTTCCGCGGCCGGCGGCAGCTACTCGGCGAACAATCCTATGTTGAGACCGAAGTCCACGTACCAAGGAAAGGAGGTACCATGAAAACCCGGAAACATTCGATAGTCCCGGCTGCCGCCGGACTTCTGGCACTCCTGATGAGCGCTGCCGCGGCTACCGGTATAGCGCAGGCCCCAACGCCGACACCCGCGCAAATGCCCCAGCATCAGGAGGGCATGAAAGGCATGCAGAGCATGAGCGGCATGATGGAAGGGCCGCATCATGTGCTGGCGATGGCCTACCGGGACAACCTGGCGACGTTCGCTCGGGCATTGCGAGCGCAAGTCTCCCACTCGAAGACCGTCAACCTCGACCTGGCTCGGCCGGCGGTGGCCGAGATGAGGCGCAGCTTCGACCAGATGAAGCAACACCATCACGCGCAGATGGCGATGATGGGCGACCAGGCGAAGCCGGCGATGTCGGGCATGATGCAGCAAATGGACACCCGCCTCGCGGCGCTCAACGAGCATCTCACTGCTCTGGAATCTGAAGTGAATGCGACTGCGCCGGACCCCAAGAAAGTCTCTGAGCATGCGACGGAGATCCTGAAGCAGTGTGCGGACATGTCGGCGATGCACGGCAAGGCCAAACCCCATCAAATGAAGTGATGCAGAACACGACACACGGTCTGATGGGAGGGTACGGCGGAGTCGGAATGGTTCTCGGAGTACTGGTGGCCATTCTCCTGGTCGTTGCCATCATCAAGATGGTGCAGAAGAAGTAGGCTTTAGCTGGCCGGGCGGGCGACTCGCCCCGATTGCGAGCAATGATTCAGGCGCCGGCTTCCATCTGCGCATCACGAGATAAGCTTCTCAAACTTTTTTTGTGATGCTTCGTCAGACTGCATTGATGCGACTGCGCCGCGTTATCGGAATTCTGACCGGAATCTGCACTCTGTCGCTCACTCTCGGGCGTAGCAACAACGGGTGCGAGGGCCGAAGCGTCGATGTGACATCGACGGCGGCGCCGGCCCCGACCGCCACCACACGGGAATGCACGGCTCACCGGTAAACGCCGACAAACAACAGCCGCGCAATTCCCAGAGGCAGTAATTTCTCAGGGTTTCTCGGACAAAAAGTCATCTGCGTCCCGACAACGGCTGGACGTCGGAAGTCGCATCGTTCGGGTGTGCGTATGCATCGTCGGCTGACAGGGATCTTCGCGGCTCTAGCGCTAGCCCAATTCTCGCTTGGCGGCATTGTCGCGCACCATGCCGGCTGCGAGGTTAGCTCGCACAGCTCCCCAGGACAGCACAGCCACGCTAATAGTCCGATGGACGGTCAGCGTACCGACGCTCGCGTCGTGCATCAGGCTGCTGGTGCTGGCGATGCACCCGCGTGTGACCATTCGATTCAAGGGGCGTGCGCAGGAATGGCATCGTGTACGCTCACACTGGCGTGCGTCGGGTCAGTACGCTTCTCGGCCGTCCTTCTGCCTGGCCAGGCCCCACAACGCGTGATGGGATTGACTCCGGGCCTTGGCCGCGCTCCCGAACCTCCTCCTCCGCGTATCTAGCCGCTCGATCGTGCATTGGCGCGGCGTGTCAACGCCGCTCACATCGAAGTGGCCGCAGCGGCTAACCGCTGCAACAAGGAGGCAGGGAAATGATCGCTGTACTATGGGTAGCGCTGGCATTCGCGCAGGATTCTGTGCGCGTGACTCAGCCATTGGATCTGGCCAACGTCTATCGAAACGCGCGAGAGCGTAGCCCGCGAATAGCGGCTGCACGTGCGCTGACCGATGCTGCTCGAGCCCGTGCTCCATCCGCACGCCGCCCGCCTGACCCCCAGACGCAGTTCGGTTTCATGAACTACACGCTGCCGGGCCTCCGACCAATGGATGTCCTCGGCATGCAGCAGCTTCAGGTAATGCAGATGCTGCCGCTGCCCGGCAAGCTCCGCCTCGCCGGACGCGTCGCGGATGCGTCCGCCGACGCGCAGGCGGAGCGCGCGCGCGATGTCGATTGGGAAGTCCGGTCGAAAGCGGCGATGGCGTTCTATGACCTCTACGTCACTGATAGATCACTGGGCATTGACCGCGAAACCCTTCGGCTGCTCCAGGACATTCTACGCACCACCGAGTCGATGTACCGCGTTGGTGAAGGCCGGCAAGCCGACGTGCTTCGCGCTCAAGTCGAGATCGCCCGCATGGTGCAGGACACAATCCGCATGACGACAATGAGGTCGGCCATGTCGGCTCGGCTGAATGCAATCATCGACTTGCCGGCTCAGACTTTGATCGGAACCCCTTTGCTTCCTGCGTTCCCGGATTCCGTGCCTGGACTGGAGGGGGCAATACGCGCCGCGATCGCCGATCGGCCGATGGTCCGCGCTGGGGAGCGCGATCTGGAAGCGGCGACGGCCCAAACACGATTGGCGCGCCGTGAAATCTGGCCCGACCCCACGATCGGGCTTCAATACGGGCAGCGCAGTGGCATGGACGGAACGGAGCGCATGGGCAGCCTCATGATCGGCGCGACGCTGCCGGTGTTCGCACGGAGCCGGCAGCTCCGCATGCGCGATGAAGCTGCCGCGATGCAGCAGATGTCGCGCGCCGACTTGATGGCAATGAGAGCAGAAACCCAGGCCGCCGTCGCCGAGGCATACTCGAATCTCACGCGCGCCCGCAACCTTGCGACGTTGTATCGCACGACGCTGCTTCCGCAAGCGGAGGCCGCAATTACGTCGGCGTTCGCAGCCTACCGCACTGGCGCGGTGGACTTCATGACGCTGCTCGACAGCCGCATGAGTTTGAACCGCTATCGCAAGGAGCTTGTCGAGCTGGAAGCAGATGAAGGAAAGGCCTGGGCTGATCTGGAGATGCTGCTCGCACGCGAACTGTTCGACCCTTCGAGCACCGTCGCGCGCGGAACCTCGGGGAGGAACTGAAGATGGCATCTCGAATCATGGCGACGCGCCCCAAGAGCAAGCCGATGCGTATTGCCCTCTATGTTGCGCTCCCGCTCGCGGCCGTGATCGGCGCGTACTTCGCGACGCGGCCAAAATCCGAAGCGGCGCAGGTCGGGGCTCGCGATAGCTCTCAGATAGCCGCCGGTGGCAAGGCCCAACCCGTCATGCTATCGGCCGCTGATGCGCGTCGCATCGGCGTGACGTACGCCGTCGCGGCGTTCGGCGACCTCTCGCGCGAGATTCGCGTTGTCGGACAGATCACGTTCGACGAAACGCGCGTGAAGGCCATATCTCCGAAGATCGACGGCTGGGTCGAGCAGCTGTACGTCAACTTCACGGGACAGGAAGTGGCGGCCGGAGCTCCACTCCTGGCGATCTACTCCCCGATGCTGGTGACGGCTCAGGAGGAGTTACTGCTCGCAAATCAGCTCCAATCCGACGTTTCGCTCGGAGCTGACGATGCTCGCGCGCAAGCGGCAAGGCTGGCCGCTTCGGCTCGGAGCAAGCTCGCGTTCTGGGATTTTTCCGCCGGCGACATCGCGCGGATCGAGCAAGAGGGGCACGCCAGGCGGACGCTCCTCATCCGCTCGCCTGTCTCTGGCTTCGTTGTCGAGAAGAACGTGCTGCAGGGAGAAAAAGTGATGGCGGGCACGGCCATCTACAAGATCGCCGACCTGAGCAATGTGTGGATGGATGGAGAGGTCTACGAACAGGATCTCCCATTGATTCGCCTCGGCCAGCGTGCCGAGGCCGAGTTGCAGGCAATACCTGGAGCGACGTTCGCAGGAAGCGTGGCATACATCTACCCTACACTGAACCCGGATACGCGTACGGTTCGGGTGCGCGTCCAGCTGTCGAATGAAAATCGTCGACTGAAGCCGGGAATGTTTGCAACTCTGCGGCTATTCGCGACGGCAGGGCGGAGCGTTCTTAGCGTGCCGCGATCAGCAGTGCTCTCTACGGGCGAGCGAAATCTCGTATTCGTAAAGCGCCCCGACGGCATGCTCGAGCCACGTGCAGTAGAGATTGGCGTAGCATCGAGCGATCGCATCGAGATCCTTCGTGGCGTCGCAGGTGGTGATACAGTCGTCAGCTCCGCGACCTTCCTTGTCGACGCGGAATCCAACCTCGGCACGGCCCTGGGTGGAATGGGCAACATGCCGGGAATGGATATCGCCGCGCCCAAGAAGAAGGAGTAAGGGCCATGCTGAAGCGCGTCATCGAATGGTCCGTCAGAAATCAGTTGGTGGTGCTGCTCTTCACCGCCGCGGCGGTGCTCGGCGGCATCTGGGCGATCAAGCGCACGCCACTCGAAGCGCTGCCCGACCTCTCCGACGTGCAGGTGATCGTGCAGGCGGATTACGCCGAGCAGGCGCCTCGCATCGTCGAAGACCAGGTCACGTACCCCATTTCCGCCGAGCTGCTGAAGGTGCCCGGCGCCCGCACCGTGCGCGGGTACTCGTTTTTTGGAGTCAGCTTCGTGTACGTGATCTTCGCGGATGGAACGGATCTGTACTGGGCGCGCAGTCGGGTTCTCGAATATCTGAGTGGCATAAAGGCGAAACTCCCCGCGAGTGTCACGCCGACGCTCGGGCCTGACGCGACTGGTCTCGGCTGGGTCTTCCAGTATGCGCTGGTCGATACGACGGGAAGGCTAAACCTCGGCGAGCTGCGCACACTACAGGACTGGTATCTCCGCTACGCGCTGACCGCCGTTCCCGGCGTTGCAGAAGTCGCAACGATCGGCGGATTCGAAAAGCAGTACCAGGTGGATATCGATCCGGCAAAGCTGCTCGCGTACGGTGTGTCGATCACGCAGGTGATGGGCGCAATCCAGAACGCGAACAACGACGTCGGCGCGATGGTGATGGAGCTGACTGAGCGCGAGTACATGGTGCGCGGTCTGGGCTATCTCAGATCCATATCCGACATCGAGAACGTGGTGATCGGGGCCACGGCGGGGGGAACCCCGGTCCGCGTCGTGGATCTCGGCCGCGTGTCGGTTGGACCGGCCGTTCGGCGCGGGATCGCCGATTTGAACGGTCGCGGCGATGCTGTCGGCGGCATCGTCGTGATGCGGTTCGGCGAGAACGCGCTGGCGACAATCAAGGCCGTCAAGGCGAAGTTGGTGCAGGCAAAAAAGGGGTTGCCGCCAGGCGTCGTCATCCAGCCGGTGTACGATCGGAGTGATCTCATCGAGCGCGCCATCGCGACTCTGCGCGGCAAGCTGGTCGAAGAGAGCATCATCGTCGCTCTCGTGTGCATCGTATTTCTTCTGCATGCGAGCTCCGCGCTCGTCGCGATACTCACTCTTCCGATCGGCATCCTGCTGGCGTTCATCGGGATGCGCCTCGCGGGGGTGGGCGCGGACATCATGTCACTCGGGGGCATCGCCATCGCGATCGGCGCGATGATCGACGCGGCGATCGTGATGATCGAGAACATGCACAAGCACCTCGAGCGCGAAGGGGGGAGAAGCACAGGGATGGCCAAGTACATCGAGACGAAAGCGCTCACCCGCGAACAGCGGATGGGGATCGTCGTCGAGTCGTCGAAGGAAGTCGGGCCCGCCTTGTTCATCTCCCTGCTGATCATCACGGTCAGCTTCCTACCCGTATTCACGCTCGAGGGGCAGGAAGGCCGGTTGTTCACGCCGCTCGCGTTCACGAAGACGTTCGCGATGGCGGCGGCGAGCCTCCTGGCTGTCACGCTCGTTCCGGTGACGATGGCGCTGTTCATACGCGGGCGCATCTACACCGAGCGAGCCAACCCCGTAAGCCGCGTCCTCATTCGAGCCTATCGGCCCATCATCAAAGCCGTGCTGCAAAATCGCTGGCCCGTCGTTGTCGCCGCGATCGTCGTCCTGATCCTGACATGGATTCCATGGAAGCGCATGGGACGGGAGTTCATGCCGCCACTCCAGGAAGGAACAATCCTGTACATGCCGACTACGCTTCCGGGCATCAGCATTGCTCGGGCGCGCGAAATCCTGCGGATTCAGGATTCCGTGCTCAAATCTTTTCCCGAGGTCGCGAGTGTGTGGGGGAAGGCCGGCCGAGCAAACACGGCGACCGACCCGGCTGGCCTCGACATGTTCGAGACGACGATTGCCCTGAAGCCCGAATCGCAATGGCGTAGCGGGATGACGCAGGAGCGGCTCGTCACGCTCATGGATTCAGCCGTACGCGTCACGGGAGTGACCAATGCGTGGACGATGCCCATCAAGGGGCGCATTGACATGCTGGCCACCGGTATCCGAACGCCTGTGGGCGTCAAGATCTTCGGACCAGATCTGGCGGAACTGGAACGCATCGGCAAAGCGGTCGAGAGCTCGGTACGAGGTATTCGGGGAACGCGGAGCGCCTTCGCGGAGCGAGCGGTCTCCGGATATTACCTCGACATCGACATAGACCGCGTGGCGGCGGCACGGCACGGATTGAACGTCGGCGACATCCAGACGGTGATCGCGACGGCGATCGGCGGCATGACGATCACGCAAACAGTGGAGGGGCGTGAGCGGTATGGAGTGCGCGTTCGCTACCCGCAGGAGCTGAGGGACACACCGGAGCAGTTGGCGTCCGTGCTCGTGCCTGTGAGCCATCTGATAGGCAGCGCTGCTTCACCGGCCGTTGCTTCAGCCGGCATGGCCCAGACGCAAGGGACCCCGATGGCCGGAGGTAACGTTGCGCAGGTTCCATTGGGGCAGATAGCGACGATCAAGACCGTGGCAGGCCCGATGGTCGTACGCACCGAAGGCGCGATGCCGACCGCCTGGGTTTATGTAGACGTCGCCGATCGGGACATCGGGAGCTTCGTCGACGAGGCGCGTCGCGTCGTCGAGCGTGACGTGAAACTCCCCGTCGGGTATAGCCTGGCGTGGAGCGGCCAGTACGAGTACATGCAGCGCGCGGCGGCGCGGATGAAGCTGGTCGTTCCAGCAACGCTCGCGATCATCTTCATGCTGCTCTATTTCAATTTCAGGAGCGTCAGCGAGAGCCTCATCGTGATGCTCTCGGTGCCATTCGCGCTCGCCGGCGGGTTCTGGTTCATCTGGGCGCTTGGATACAACTGGTCGGTCGCGGTGGCCATCGGGTTCATCGCGCTTTCCGGAGTCGCCGCCGAGACCGGGGTCGTGATGCTCATCTACCTGGACAACGCATGGAGGGCGAGGCAGAACGATGGCAAGCCGGCGTCAGCTCGCGATCTGTACGACGCGATCGTCGAAGGCGCGGTCGAGCGGGTGCGTCCGAAGATCATGACCGTCACCGCGATCATGGCGGGGCTGCTCCCAATCATCTGGGGGAACGGCGCCGGCGCGAGCGTCATGAAGCGCATCGCGGCGCCGATGGTCGGCGGCATGATCTCGAGCACGATCCTGACGCTCGTGGTGATTCCGGCAGTCTACGCGCTCGTTCGGGAGCGCGAGTTGTCCCAGACTCCGTTAGTCGTCGGGCGAGGAGGTATTACGGAAGTCTCACC
>DASWBG010000334.1:0-15657 GCA_036390715.1 Gemmatimonadaceae bacterium | reverse complement strand
CGAGAACATGCACAAGCACCTCGAGCGCGAAGGAGGAGAAAGCACAGGGATGGCGAAGTACATCGAGACGAAAACGCTCACCCGCGAACAGCGGATGCGGATCGTTGTCGAGTCGTCGAAGGAAGTCGGCCCCGCCTTGTTCATCTCGCTGCTGATCATCACAGTCAGCTTCCTGCCCGTATTCACGCTCGAGGGGCAGGAAGGCCGGTTGTTCACGCCGCTCGCGTTCACGAAGACGTTCGCGATGGCGGCGGCGAGCCTCCTCGCCGTCACTCTCGTTCCGGTGACGATGGCGCTGTTCATACGTGGGCGCATCTACACCGAGCGGGCCAACCCGGTAAGCCGGGCGCTCATTCGGGCTTATCGGCCCGTCATCAATGCCGTGCTGCGAAATCGCTGGCCCGTCGTCGTCGCCGCGATCGTCGTCCTGATCCTGACCTGGATTCCATGGAAGCGCATGGGACGGGAGTTCATGCCGCCACTCCAGGAGGGGACGATCCTGTACATGCCGACCACGCTTCCTGGCATCAGCATCGCTCGGGCGCGGGAAATCCTGCGGATTCAGGATTCGGTGCTCAAGTCCTTTCCCGAGGTCGCGAGCGTGTGGGGGAAGGCCGGCCGAGCGAACACGGCGACCGACCCGGCTGGCCTCGACATGTTCGAGACGACTATTGCTTTGAAGCCCGAATCCCAATGGCGGAGCGGGATGACGCAGGAGCGACTGGTCACGATGATGGATTCAGCCGTGCGCGTCACTGGAGTAACCAATGCGTGGACGATGCCCATCAAAGGGCGCATCGACATGCTGGCCACGGGCATCCGAACGCCGGTGGGCATCAAGATCTTCGGACCCGATCTGGCCGAGCTGGAACGCATCGGCAAAGCGGTCGAAGGCTCCGTGCGCGGAATTCAGGGAACGCGGAGCGCCTTCGCGGAGCGTGCGGTCTCCGGGTACTACCTCGACATCGACATAGACCGCGTGGCGGCGGCACGGCACGGATTGAACGTCGGCGATATCCAAACGGTGATCGCCAGCGCGATTGGCGGCATGACGATCACGCAAACAGTGGAAGGGCGTGAGCGGTATGGAGTGCGCGTTCGCTACCCGCAGGAGCTGAGGGAAACTCCCGAGCAGCTGGGATCCGTGCTCGTGCCGGTGAGCCATCTGATAGGCAGCGCTGCTCCGCCGGTTGTTGCTTCAGCCGGCATGGTCCCGACGCAGGGGACCCCGATGGCCGGAGGTAATGTTGCGCAGGTTCCACTGGGACAGATAGCGACGATCAAGACGGTCGCGGGCCCGATGGTCGTACGCACCGAAGGTGCGATGCCCACCGCCTGGGTTTATGTAGACGTCGCCGACCGGGACATCGGGAGCTTCGTCGACGAGGCGCGTCGCGTCGTCGAGCGAGACGTGAAACTCCCCGTCGGGTATAGCCTGGCGTGGAGCGGCCAGTACGAGTACATGCAGCGTGCGGCGGCGCGGATGAAGCTCGTCGTTCCAGCAACGCTCGCGATCATCTTCATGCTGCTCTATTTCAATTTCAGGAGTATCAGCGAGAGCCTCATCGTGATGCTTTCAGTGCCGTTCGCGCTCGTCGGCGGATTCTGGTTCATCTGGGCACTCGGATACAACTGGTCGGTCGCGGTGGCCATCGGATTCATCGCGCTTTCCGGAGTCGCCACTGAGACCGGTGTAGTGATGCTCATCTACCTGGACAACGCGTGGAAGGCCAGGCAGAAGCCTGGCGAGCGCGCGTCGAATCGCGATCTGTACGACGCGATCGTCGAAGGTGCGGTCGAGCGCGTGCGTCCAAAAATCATGACCGTAACAGCGATCATGGCGGGGCTGCTCCCGATCCTCTGGGGGAGCGGCGCCGGCGCGAGCGTCATGAAGCGCATCGCGGCGCCGATGGTCGGCGGCATGGTCTCGAGCACGATCCTGACGCTCGTGGTGATTCCGGCAGTTTACGCGCTCGTTCGGGAGCGCGAGTTGTCCCAGACTCCGTTAGTCGTCGGGCGAGGAGGTATTACGGAAGTCTCACCTGTCTTTGGGAGGGCTGTGGGAGAATCAAATCGACCCCTCGACAGATGACGTGAAGGAGTGTAAGTGCCAGGCAGGACATCTCCGGCGCAGGATTGTGGTTAGGCCATCGCCACGGGAGAGCGGTATAGTGCTCTCCTCTGTCGATTCTCCAACCCGACGATGGGAGAGATCCTGCCATAACTGCCGACGCCTAGTCCGTGAGCAGCCCGATCTTCAGTGCGAAGTCGACGTAATCGCTACGGTGCGTTAGCCCAAGTTTTTCGTTGATCCGCTGCTTGTAGGTGTCGACCGTCTTGGGGCTGATGAACAGCTTTTCGCCGATCTCGGGCGCGCTGTACCCGCGAGCCACGAATTTGAGGACGTTCTGTTCGCGCTCGGTGAGTTTCTCGAACATGGTGCGCTCGTCGGCGTGCTCCGCCCTGCGCTGGATCCGTTGCGCCAGGGCGCGCGCCGCGGACGGCTGCATATAGACATCGCCATGAGCGACGGCGCGAACTGCATCGATGAGCTCGCGATCCGCGGCGCTCTTCACCAAGTATCCGCTGGCGCCCGCCTCGAGCAGCGGAACGAGATACGAATCCTCGGCGTGCATCGTGAGGATCAGCACCCTTCCGCGGGTCTTCTTTCCGACCAGCTCCTTCGTGGCATCGGCGCCGTCCATTTCGCCCATCGAGAGGTCCATTACGATGACGTCCGGATCGAGCCTCTCCGCCAGGGAAATCGCATCCTTGCCCGTGGATCCTTCGCCGATGACCTCGATATCCTTCGCGCTGCCCAGCACGGCCTTCAGGCCGGCGCGCACGACGGCGTGGTCGTCGACGAGAACTACTCTGATGACGCCATCTCTCAAGCTGCCTCCGTGTCAATGCCTACCCACGCGGTAACGCGCGTGCCGCGATCTCCCGCAGTATCAATATGCAACTCGCCACCGGCAAGTGAGAGTCGCTCCCGAATTGCGGCCAACGCGGACTCCCCGCGTTTCTTCTCCAGCGGTCCCTCAAATCCACGACCATCGTCACTGACCTCGAGCTCGACATATCCAGGCCTGGCGCGGAGCGACACCGTGGCTCGACCGGCGTCGGCGTGACGCTCGACGTTGCGCAGTGCTTCCTGCGCCACGCGGTAGAGCGTCGTCGACAGCGCGGCGGGAATCACTACTCCTGAAATATCGACGTTGACCTGGACATCCACGAGCGACCGCTGCTGTGTCGCGTCGCCGAGAGCTTCGAGTGCCGTAGGCAAACCCAGATCAGTCGCGACGCGCGGATGCAACGAGCGGGAGACGTTGCGGATTTCCTCGAGCGCCGTGCGCAACAGCTCACGCACCGCCGCCAATCGCGCGGAGGCAGTGTGACTTCCAAGCTCATGGGCTACCGCGGCGATCTGAAAGGTCGCGGCGGCGAGAGTCTGGCCGACCGAGTCGTGAAGCTCACGGGCAACCTCGGCGCGTTCCCTTTCCTCAGCGTACACAACTTCCGCACCTAGCTTTCGCATCCGATCGCGCCCAGCCTCGAGATTGTCGAGCATCTTATTGATCGTGGTCGAAAGTTGAGTCAACTCCCGGTCGGCAACGATGGACGCCGGGACTCGCTCGGCGAGTCGACCTTCGGAAACCCGTCTGGCCACACGCTGCAGATCGTTGATCGGACGAAGCGCGAGCCGCACTAATCCAAAATTTACGGTCGCACCAATCATCAAAGCCACCACGACGACGTAGACGTCAGTTACTCGTCCAGCCTGAAGACGAGTTGGCGCGAATAGCACAAGCACGGCTATGCCCAGGATGATGAGATTTGCGCCGAGCAGCTTGATCTCGAGCGGAACCCTGAGGAGCGCTCGCAGCCAGGGTGGAAGATGCGCTGAACTCGTACCGCGGATGAGTTGCGCGCTACCGGGGGGGGTGCGCTGAATCATTGTCATGGGGACCTCATGTCACAATCAGGGCGGTAACCATTCCGAACATCCCGTGATCCGATTCGGCGTGCGGGAGGATGTGGCAATGGAAGGCCCACGTCCCGGGATTATTGCAGTTGACGATGACATCCCACCGCTCGCCCGGCGCGATGTTCAGCGTGTCACACTTCCATGGAGCTGGTTGAGGCCATCCGTCTTTCGCAATTACGGTCATGTGCATCCCATGAAGGTGCATCGGGTGAATCATCATTCCTTCGTTCATGAACCTGATGCGAACTTTCTGTCCCTTTTTTGCCACGATCGGCTCGGTCGCCGGGAAGCTTTTGCCGTTGAAGGTGTAACCGTGCATGCCGTCGTTCAGGACGAGCACGTAGTCGACGTCTGCCTTCTCGATCGGCAGCGGGTTCTTCGGCTCGACGATGAACGCGCCAAGCAGCCCAAGTCCGACCTGGGTCGCGGCGTTGTGGTGCGAGTGGTACATATGCGAGCCCGAATTTGGCACTGTGAACTCGTACGTATGGCTCTGTCCCGACTTGATCGGAGGCTGGGTAATGAATGGAACGCCATCCTGGTCGTTGGGCACCTCGAGTCCGTGAAAGTGCACGGCGGTGGACTCAGGGAGCTCGTTTTTGAGAACCAGGCGAACGCGGTCGCCCTCGCGAACGCGGATCTGCGGTCCCGGGATCTGATCGTTATACGCCCATCCCTCGACTGTTTGCCCGGGAGCAGTCTCCCAGCGAAGCTTCCGCGCCGTCAGCTCGTAGACCTTCACCGAGCCATCCATCCGAGACTGCATCAGCTGGTTTCCTTTCCCCGCAGTCTTGGCGGGAAAGGCCTTTATACCGGCTTCGTGCATCTTGTCCATCGCCTCGGCCGCGGCAGCCGGCGAAGGCGGCGCGGGGTTCGGCGCCATGGTACCCCCGCTGTGGTCGACATCTTTTGCCCTCGCGCTCTGCGCCTCGGACTTATCGATGGAACATGCGGCCAGGGCAGTGCCCGCGATTGCGGTAACGGCGGTGTTTCGCAGGAAATCCCGGCGCGAACCCTTCTTACCGAATAGGGCGGCGGGCATCTTTAGCTCGTCGTTGTCGGGCATTAGTCTATGTCTCCAGTGGGTAGTTCCGGCACTTGCCCAACTTACGATCCAGCCAGCGTTGACTCTGTCGTGGGTTGGAGGATTGTTCAGAGGGAAACGACGCCCACCTTGTAGGGGATAACCGTACACAGATGCCCAACCGGATAACGCACGACATTCTGGCAGAAATCGTGGAAATCGCGGCCGATGCAATCATCTGCATGGACGCATTTCAGCGCATCACCTTCTTCAATGAGGGGGCTGAGGCCGTTTTCGGATACGCGCGGGAAGAAATCATCGGTCAGCGGATCGAGACACTGATTCCAGACCGGTATCGGTCCGCTCACCCCGGCCACGTTGCGGAGTTTGGCCGCTCTCAGGTGAACGCCCGGCGAATGGGCGACAGGCGCGAGATAGCCGGTGTTCGAAAAAACGGTGAGGAGTTTCCCGCTGAAGCCGCAATCGCGCAAGTCCATCAAGGGGACAACGTCATCTACTCCGTCGTGCTGCGTGACGTGACGGTTCGCAAGCGCTTCGAGCAGAGGCAGCAGTTCCTGGCCGAAGCCGGTGAGAAGCTGGCGTCCGCTTTCGGATCGTCGGAGACATTGAGTCAGGTAGCACGTCTGTCGGTTCCGGCAATTGCCGACGGCTGCATTCTGGAAAACAGAATCGGTAGCGGGTTCCGGGCGGGCGCGGCTGCCCATGTCGATCCAGGCATCGAAGAAATTCTTGACGAGATCGGGATGGCCGGAGCCCGCATACCGCCCAGAGGTCACCCTCTGACAGAGATTCTCGAAACGCCGTCACCTGTCTTGCTGCCGTCTCACGCGGCGTCCCGCCTACTCGAAGCGAGCGCCAACCCAGCGTATCTGAAGGCAGTGAAGGCGATGAATCCCCAATCCGCCCTTTTTCTTCCACTCATCGCGCGTGAGCAGCTCATCGGTGTGCTAACCCTTTTTCGGACGAAGAGGACTTTCGACGGCGACGATCTCGGGTTCGCCGAGGATCTGGCGCGGCTGGCGGCTCTCGCGCTGGATAACGCCCGCCTTCACGACACAGTGCGGGCTAGTTTGCGTTCCCGCGACGAGATGGTGGGTGTCGTGTCTCACGACCTTAGAAACCCTGTCGCCGCGGTGAAGATGTTGAGTCGCACTCTGCTCCAGTCCAACAAGAACGGTGGTTCAAACGCACGTGAGAGCATTGAGCTGATTTCGCAGGCGGCCGAACAGATGGACGCGCTTATCCGGGACTTGCTGGATGTAAATCGTCTGGATGCGGGCGGGCTGACGATCTCGACGATGCCAGTCGACCCGTCCGTCCTGCTGACGGATTCGCTACAAACTCTCCGACCACTCGTCGAGGAAAAGGGCATCGCCCTCGACCTCCAGATAGAAACCGCTTTGCCCAAGGTCATGGCAGATCGCGAGCGGATTCAGCAGACGCTGTCGAATCTCGTGGGGAACGCGATCAAGTTTTCCCCGCCCGGATCGAAGATCGCGGTCGTTGCGCGCAGAGATGATCAGGACGTGATCATTTCGGTACTGGACAACGGAAAGGGAATCGCCGCCGAGCAACTGCCGCGGGTATTCGATCGCTACTGGCAATCCTCACGCACGGACCGTCAGGGCGCGGGCCTCGGGCTCGCAATCGCGAAGGGCATCATCGAGGCCCATGGCGGTAAGATCTGGATCGACAGTCGGCCGGGCGAGGGCACGACGGCCTCGTTCACACTGCCATTGGCTTGACGCGATAGTTCCTGTTCATGGTCCCTCTGCGCGAATGCCATCGATGAAGCCCTTTGCTCCTCTCACCCGTCGTAGCTCTCGTACGATATCTGTGTGATCCGAGGGGCTCGAGACCGTTCCCTCTGCGCGGAGCCAGCCGTTCTCAACGACGACATGAACGTCGGCAGAAATTCCGATAAGCGGGGCAGCGGCAAGTTCGTGAATGACTTCTCGTGCCAAATCGACGGGATCGGGTTGAGACTGTGTTGGGGAGTCGACGTCGATCTGTTGTACCACCACTCGAGCCGCAGGAATGCGAAGGACGGCGCGTTCAATCTCCGCCGCGTCCTGGTCCGCCTCCACAACTCCGCCGAGTATTACGACTCCTTCCATCACCTCAACGATGACCTTGCTGGTGTCCCCATCGAGATTGCGAAGCGAATTCAGAACTGTGTTCCGGAGAGAGACATCGCTTTCAGCGACCGCAGAGTCCGTCGGCTCTTCGTCTGAGGGCTCGATGATGCGCCCGCCCGTTGGGCTCGCGGCGCGGCCGGTTATCTCTGCTGCGTTTATTCGGAAGAGATGAGAGCGAAACGGAACGGGGTCGGAAGGTCTCAACGCCGCGGGAAGCAGTTCGCGCAGTAACTCTACCGCGTGATCGAAGACGGTGGCGTTTTCATCATTATGCTCGATGATGTAGAACGTCCCGTGGACGACCACGCTGCGCCAATCGAATAGCGCGGTATGCTCGTCGACCTCGAAGGCGACGCGTCGATTGCGCACGATTTGGAGAAGCTTGCCACCAGGCGCTGTGCGCCCGTAAATCCAGCCCTTTTCGTAGATGAAGTGAACCGGAACGACGTTTACGCGCCCGTGAACGCTGAAAGCGAGGCGGCCAACACTGTTTCGCGCGAGAATCTCCTCGCTCTTTGGCACGCTCAAGACTTCTATCAGAGGCGCGCTCGCGGTCTTCGACGCCGGATTGTTTCGGGGCATTAGTCGATTGAGGTGACTGTGTTGGATGGGCGTCCGCCGAGATACGAATAACCGCGCGCCGGCAGGTTAAGTATATCTATGTAATATCACCACTAAGCTGAAAGTGCGACAATGGCAAACGAGGTGACGGTTGGCGACGAAATCCCTCGGAACCGCGAGCTCATCGAGGTGCACGTGTCCGAGTTGAGCCTTCTGTTCAATGCGATGGATCCGTCCCCAGCGCGCGAGAAGGATCTCGAACCGAAGGCCGAAGAATTCATAGTGGGCTGGGCCCGCGCTGCACGGCGCGACGCGCAGTTTGCGCTGCAGGTGTACGTTGACCGCCCTGGTGTCCCCGAGCAGGCGGACACAGTTCGCGACGCCATTCACGAGTTTTTCAGGCAGCGATCACTGAGTGCGGGGCGAAGGCTGAGTCAGCTTTTTCGGGTTGGTCGGACCAGCCTCTTGATTGGCGTCGTCTTCCTTGCTGTGGCCGTCACCCTTGCCGGCCTTGTGGAACGTGCCTTGGGGGGAAGTCAGATAAGCGCACTCATTCGAGAAAGCATGGTAATTGGTGGCTGGGTCGCGATGTGGCGCCCCCTCGAGATTTTCTTATATGACTGGTGGCCGATTCTGGCGGAGCGAAGACTGTTCGACCGCTTGAGTGCGGCGCCGGTTCGGATCACGTTCAAGACGGCGTCTGGCGCTCCCCCCGAACAATGAAGCGAGTCAGGTATAGACGACCGTCGCAGATTTGCCAGGTCTAGCGCTTCTGAACGCCCACAGCGCGAGAAATGCAGCGCCAAGCGCCGCCACTCCAGAGACAGACCGTGGTATGTTCCACGCGCCGATCTGCATGGGAAGGACGAGCACGAAACGCCATGCCTGCACGAGGGCGACAAAAGTGAAAACGATCGCCGAGGTGATGCAATAGTTCCTGTTCATTTTCCCTTCATCGCTAGGGGTCAGCATTAGGGATCATTTCGCTCGTGCGGTTTCATCTTCGCTTCCCTGCCGCGCACATCGCCGACGGCGATCCGGAAGAGTGTCTGCCGAAACGCCACCGGGTCGGTGTCTGTAAGCGCGCCAGGCACGATCTTGCTCACCAGCTCGGCTGCCTTCGTCCACAACTCCTCTGTCCGCGGACTGCCACGCGGGTGCATGATCCAGAAGCTTCCGTGGATGACGATGCTCCTCCAATCGAAGAGGTCGGTGATTTCATCTACTTCGAAGGCCACCCACTGATTGTGCGTGAGTACGGTAATCTTGTCTCCCTCCGAAGTGCGGCCGTACAGCCAACCCCGTTCGTAGATGTAATGAATGGGCTGGACATCGACCCTGTCGTGGAGTGAGAAGGCGAGGCGGCCGACGTGGTTGCGCAGCAGCATCGCCTCGATCTCATCGCGCGACATTTCGCGGAAAGTCACATCCCCATGCCGTGCTGCCAACATTCGCTCAACCTCCGGTCCATCCTTCGGCACCGTCTGTTTCGCGGTCGTTCCGGCCAGCGATCCCTGTGTTTTGGTCATCTCATGCTCTCGCCAGGGCGTTTGCGCTGGTGGGTTCACCGGCGTCGATCTCGAATGGGACCTTCGGATGGAAGACGAGAAGTGAGCTCGTCGACTTCCTGGTTACCTCGTCCGCAACAGTCCCGAATGCGAACCGACTCATGCCGCCACATCCGCTCGTCGGGAGGGCGATGATGTCAGCCCTCATGCGCGCTGAATAGTCCAGGATCGCTGTCGCGATGTCGTCGCTCAGGACGACGTCCTTGGTCACTGCAAGTCCTTCCTGACTCAGGTAGCTCGCCGCGCGGGTGAGATACACTTCCGCCGCTGCGATGTCGGCGTCCCACCATGGCAGGCCGGGCTGCATGATCTCCTTTTGCGAGTAGGTCATCGGAGTGAGAACGTGTAGGAGGCTCACAGTAGATCCTAACCGCAAGGCGAGCGCGGCGACAGGGAGCAGGATTTGCTCCGCCAGCTCGGAGCCGTCGAGTGGAACGACAATACGGCCGACCGTCTGTTGTTGAGTCGCACTGATGAAGGAAACGGGCGGCCTAACCACCAACACAGGAATGTTCGTACGACGAATAAGGTAATCAGTGACACTGCCGAGAGTGATCCTTTTCAGGCCGCCCCGAGCGTGGCTCGACATCACTATCAGATCGACGTTGAATTTCCTGGCATAATCCCTGAGCGTTGGCCCTACGGGCCCGTCCTCGAGCGCTGTAATGACCCGGATTTCTCCGAGAGCGCGGCACTCGGCGCCGAGCGCCTCCAGCTTGCGCAAATGTGCAAGACGCTCCTCCAAGAGCATTTTCTCGGTTGGGATGACCGGCGTCTGGGCAATCGTCTCGAGTATCAGTGGGGCCGATCTTACTCGAACGAGCCGGAGATCAGCCCCAAAACGCTGCGCGAGCTTTACGGCCACCGATATCGGCGCACTCTCACTATCCGAGCCTTCGGTTGGCGCCATGATGACTTTGTACATTGTTCCTCCTCGGTCTCCATGCGCATTCGCGGGTGTCACGACCAACTCGCGCGCAAGGCGTTCAAGATTACCGCGACGTCGATCGCTTCCTGAAGAAAGGCACCTTCCGTCGGCGGAATGAATCCGTAGGCGGCGAAGATCATGGCAACGCCGCTTAGAACCAGCCCCGTCACAATACTTTGCCGCGCCAGTCGCATCGTCCTTCTGCTGATTGCCACTGCTTCACCGACTCTCGACAAATCATCGACGAGAATGACCACGTCGGCGGCCTCCGACGTGACGCCCCCACCGTGTCCCGCCAATGCGACTCCAACGTCTGCCGCCGAGAGCGCTGGCGCGTCGTTGGTGCCATCGCCGACCATCAGCACGACCTCTCCGCGTGTCCTGAATCGAGACACGATCGATGCTTTGTCAGCGGGGAGCAGTTCACCGTGAACTTCCTTTATTCCGGCCTCGAGTCCAACGGCTCTCGCGTTTGCGGCCCGATCGCCGGAAAGCAGAACTGTGCGTGACAGCCCCAACTCTCCAAGCGTGGCGAGCAAGCTCTTCAGCTCCGGGCGGAGCGAATCGGCGTACTCTATGATCCCGGCCGGTTTCCCGGATAGAAGGACGTACGCGCGTAAACCGGCTTCACCATCTTCGGCGGCGTCGAAGGCATCGAGCGACGCAGTGGCGTGCCGGGCAACGAACGCGCGGCTGCCAACCACAACATCGACATCGCCAACCATGCCTGTGAGCCCCTCTCCCGGTGACTCGAGATGGTGCTGGGCCTGTTGCAGGGGACCATACCTTTTCTCCGCCTCCTCAACCACGACTCGCGCCAGCAGGTGACTCGAGCCCTGCTCGACCGCGGCGGCGTCGCGAAGGACTTCGCGCTCCATAAACCCGGGCAGGGCGAGGACGCCCTTCACCGAGGGCTTGCCGACCGTGAGCGTACCCGTCTTGTCGAATACGGCCATGGTCGCATCGCTCAGCATCTCGATTGCAGCTCCGTGTCGCACGATGATCTTACGGCGAGCGGCGCGGTTTATACCGCCGATGATCGCGACGGGCGTGGCGAGAATGAGTGGGCACGGCGTTGCCACGACCAGGACCGCCAGCACGCTGGTCCAGCTCTGTGTCAGAGAGAACGTCACGACGCAAACTGCCAGTGTCGCCGGCGTGAACCACACGGCATAGCGGTCGGCGAGCCGCTGGAGGGGTGACTTGCTTGCCTGCGCCTCGCGAACAAGCTCCACGATCTTCGAGTATTGGCTCTCTGCGGCCCGCGCCGTGGCGCGGACACTCAGTACCCCGTGCGCGTTGAGCGACCCGCTCATTACCGAAGTTCCTTCACGCGCGGGAACAGGAATCGCCTCTCCCGTGAGCTGCGACGCGTCTATCTCCGAAATCCCACTGAGAACGATTCCATCGCACGGAACCATTTCGCCGGGGCGGACGAGAAAGACGTCGCCGACATTCAACTCGCCGACGGGAACATCGACCAGTCCGCGGGCTCCGCTGATGAGATGCGCTATGCGGGGTGCAGCCTTCTCCAATTCACGAACTGCTGCCGACGCGCGTCGCTCCGCGAATCGCTCGAGGGCTTCGCCGCCCGTTTGCATGAGCACGATCACAAGTCCGGCCAGCGGTTGACCGATGATCGCGGCAGTGACGATCGAGAGCGAGGCGACGACGTCCGTCGCGAAATTACCTCGACGTGCCGCGCTGAGCGTGCGCCAGACTACCGGAAAGCCCGCTCCAATCAGGGCGATCGTCCAGAGGGCGTGCGCGAATATCGGAAGGTTGAAAACGAGCTGCTCGACGCTGCCGAGGAGGATTCCCGCGATCGCGAACAGCGGCGAGGAGGGAAGGATCGACCGTTTTCTTTCTGCGTTGCCTTGACCTTGCACTCGCCGCAAGGCGTCGCCTTCGGATAAGGGTCGCCGCTTGGTCGGCACGAGATCGCGAGGAGGCGCCGCCATTTGTCAGAGCTCCTCGTTGTCGGTCTCCAGCACCAGCAGCGTTTGTGCGTCGTCGCTGGCGATGGAGAGGACGGTGTCCCTGTCGTGCTCATTGGACAGGATCTCGACCCACTTGATGTTCGATATGCCGCGCACGAGATGCGGTCCATCACGTTCCGTGCTTCCGAACATCAGCTGCGCGCGCTTGCTTGGCGAGTCGTAGCTGGCACCGAGAAAGCGGTAGCCCCTCATCTCGACTTGCGCGCCGACGGCTGGATCGTCGACCTCGAGACGTCCGCGACGTCCGACGTTCCGACGGGAGAAATCATCGAGCTTCTCAGCCCAGTCGGCGTGCTCACCGTGCGGTTCATGCTCAGACTCCGGCTCAGCGAACCGCTGGAATGCCGCAGCTGCAGGGAGCACCAGCAGGGAACGCCGGGCGCCTCGAACCAGCTTCGCGACGGTCTCGCCTCCAAGCATTCGACCGAAGATCCCACGACCGTGCGTTCCGGCAACAATGAGATCCGCATCGAGCTCCTCGGCACAGGCAAGGAGAGACGGGCCGGGTTTCCCATACAGGACCTTCTGATGTATCCGGCGCTTGCTACCTTGATCCAACCAGCCAATGACCCGCGTCAGCTGAGCCCCAATGTGTGCCTCGTGCTCTCTGAACCAGTGTTCGGGGACGTATTCCTTGCGATCCCACGGGACTACGTGAACGAGCGTCACGGTAGCGTTCGGCGCCGCGATCTCGAGCGCCAGCCGAGCTGCTTCGATGCTCGACTCGCTGAAATCCGTAGCGACCATTACTCGCCTTGGAAGATCTCGCAGCTTGCTGTCGACAGCGAGAACTGGTACCTGGCTTACTCTCATCAGGCGTAGCGCGGTCTCGTTTCCAAAAAACCTCGCCGCGGGCCCATGGCCGCCGAGGCCGACCAGCACCATTCGAGTGTGTGATTCAATCGCCAGTGCGGCGATCGTAGCTGCGGGATCTCCAGAGCGCACCTCGACGGGCCAGCTCTTGTATCCGAGCCGATCAAGCTGCGCTCTTGTCTTGCTTTGCGCTTCCTGTTGCAGGCCGCGCTCATAGTCCATCACCAGCGAGCGGTCGACCGCTCCCCACGGAATTGGAGCGTGATCCACGACCGTGAGAACCTTGAGGTCGCGCTGGTTGCCAGGCGGGAGAAGGCGGGCGAGCGCGATGGCCGCGTCTGATTGAGGCGTTCCGTCGGTGGCTATGAGTAACGCCGTTGGGCGTCGGTGGACCGGACGTTCCGCAAGGGCGTTCAGTGTCGGTTCTGCGAGTGCATTGGACATGGTCTCTCCTTTCCGATCAGATTTTTCGGACCTGTAGCGTGTCCGGCCTTGTCACGTGGAGCTTGTCTATCACACCACGCGAGCCACTGACGTTGCGAAGGCGTCGGACAACCTCCTCCCGAGTTGTTCGCGAATTCGCGATGCCCTCCAGGCGGAGCCATCCGTGTTCAACTACGATCTTGATTTCCGGATCGGCAACGCGTGGAGGCAGCTGAAGCTGTCTCAGTGCTTCCTGTGCGATTTCCGCCGGCGTAGCCTGCTCCTTGGAGGGAAACCGTGTTTCCATCTGTTGCACTACAGCCTGCACAGCGGGTACGCCGAGGACTGAGGCCTCGACCACGCTACGCTCGGCGGCATCCTCTGCCACGCCAGTCAGCACGACCACGCCGTCGAACGCGTCGACGCGAACCTGTGATCCAGCACTGAGGGAAAGTTTCGCCAGCGCGCATTCAACAAACTGACGGAGGACTACATCGAAGTCAGCCTCGCCCGTATCGCGAACAAACTTCTCGGTGGAGAATAGCCTGCTCCCGCCGCTCGGTTCCGAATAACGACCAGAGATTTCAACCGCACGAATGCGAAAGAGTTGATCCCTGAACGGTGTCGGATCCGAGACGGTCAGCGCGGATGGGACGAGCCGACGGACCAGCGACACTGCTTTCGCGTAGACGCGTCGATCCTCTGGTAGCGTTCCCTGCTCTATCAGGTACAGAGGACCTCTCACCACCACGCTCCGCCATTCAAACAGCTCGGAGTGCTCGTCCACTTCGAAGGCAACGCGGCGATTCCGAAGTATCTCGCGGAGTTTTCCTCCCGCGGCGGTTCGCCCATAAATCCAGCCGCTCTCGTACACGTAATGAACCGGTACGACGCTCACCCTGTCCTGCAGCGCAAACGCAATTCGCCCGACGCTGTTGCGGGCGAGAATTTCCTCAAACGCTTCCAACCTGTCGAGCACCGCCAAGCGCGGAACATCTTCGGTGGCAGGTGGATTCAAAACTGCGGCGCTATCAATCATTGGAGGCATCCTCCGTGAGCGGCTACGTGGTGGAGCTGCGAGACGCCGCGCTGTTCCTCAGCCGCGGCGCCGCGCAGTCCGGTCAGAAGGCCACAACGCCCTCGACCATGAATCCCTTGAACTGCCCGCCGTTCCGAATATCGGTCGTCGGGAAATCGAGGTACTTCTGGTTCACGAACTCGATCTTGGTCAGCACGTTCGGAGTGAGGAACCATCCGCCGCCGACCTGTGAGCGGTTGACCGTCACATCGGGCGTGCCTACGGTCAGCTGTCCCTTCACCGTGTTGTAGCGCGCAGCGACAAACAGCCGCTGATCGGGAAGGAAGCGGTACACTACCTCTCCCACATTCTGCTTCCACGTACGGTTGGCGATTTCACCAAGCGCGCGGCCTTTCGCGCGTTCGACGTTCCCGAAGAACTCGAGTCCGTGGAACTGGATGAACGGGTTCACGACATACGAGTGAATGCTGTTGCTCAGACCCGGCTGGATCGCTCCGGACCAGGCTTGCGCGGTCTCGGTCGAGCTGGCGTTCTGCAGCACGTCGTAGTACCGCGATCCGGCTCTGTCGCCGCTGAACAGCGTGTTGCTAACCGAACTCGCGGTTGCGTATTCCGAACCCGTGAGACGGAAGCGGAAGTCAGGGGTGAACTGCTTGTCGTAGCCGATCTTGGTCAGGTAGCTGGGCGCCCGCCTCTGTGGGGAAGTGACCATCCCACGGCTCTCGCCGCCGGTGACGCCTGCCATCGCCAGGAAACCATTTGCGCGGACGTAGACTTCACCGCCGACTTCGGTCGTGAAGGCATCCATTATATAGTTGCCGACGAGCGCGTTACGGATGGAGTTGCCGTTGTCAGTGCGACGGAAGTGAGCATCTCCGTAGTTGATCTCGAAGTGTCCGGCGCGGATCGTCACATACTTCATGATGTCGTTGAGGGGCTTCCAGTCGATCGGCGAAGCATCGACGAGCAGATAGCCGTCCTTGACCCATGTCTCGTTGTGATGGCGTGCCGATGAGTAGGTCGTCATCGCGACGCGAATGCCGCGCGCGAGCTGACCGTTCAGGTAGAGATTGGCCGTCGCGTTATTGGGGCCGTGTCCGATGCGGATCAGCTGGTTCGTATTGGTGGTGACGCCAGCCGTGGTGACCAGGACA
>DASWBG010000333.1:0-5214 GCA_036390715.1 Gemmatimonadaceae bacterium | reverse complement strand
CTTATTGCCCCGCTTACGGATACGTCCGTAGGCGGGGCTTCTGCATTCTGGCCAAAATGGGTCTGCTGTCGATTCGTGCTGTCGATTGGGCTATCGAGATGACTACGTGGAGCGCATAGCGGCTAAGTGGGCGCGAATTCGCGCGAAGGCCGCTGAGAATCCGGAGTGAGCGCCACCGGGAACGCGAGTCTCGTTACCGTTTCTTCCGCCAGAGGAGGTATGCGTCGAGGAAGTCCGGCACCAACGCCCGATTCCCCTATGAACGCCAGCAGATTGTCGTGGTTGGTATAGTATTCATGATGACATTCACGGTGTATCCGAAAGGCAAAGGGAGACAAACATGTTCAAGGGACAACTGATCGCTCCGCTGGCACTGGCTTCCATTCTCACGGCGGGCGTAGACCAACCACGCACAGAAATATCTTCAGCCGCTGTGAAAAACGTCGTCCTTGTTCATGGTGCTTACGCGGATGGATCGAGCTACTCCAAAGTGATTCCGCTGCTCGAGGCAAAAGGTCTGCATGTAACAGCAGTACAGAACCCACTGTCGTCACTGGCCGACGACGTCGCCGCGACGAAGCGCGCCCTCGCGCTGCAGGACGGGCCGGTGATCCTCGTCGGACATTCCTCGGCCGGCATGGTCATTACCGAGGCAGGCAACGACCCGAAGGTCGTAGGACTCGTATACATCTCCGCGATCGTTCCCGACGATGGCCAATCGGCTTCGGACGCGCTGAAGGGTTATCCGGCCACTCCCGGCGGTGCGGAACAGAAGGCGGACGCAGCTGGCTACCTGTCGCTGACCCGAAAGGGAGTAGACGAAGATTTCGTCCCCGACCTCCCGCCCGCCGAGCGAGCGCTCGTCTACGCGACCCAGGGCGATTGGAACTCGACGTTTCTCAACGAGAAGGTGACGACCGCTGCGTGGAAGACCAAACCCTCGTGGATGATTATCCCCAACGATCGCATGGTTCCGCCGCAGTCCGAGCGGGACGCCGCAAAGCGCATCAAGGCAACGACCGTCACGCTGACAACCGGCCACGTACCGATGCTGTCGAATCCGTCGGCCGTCGCCGCGGTGATCATCGATGCCGCAAATAACGCCCGCAACCGCTGAGACGGCCGGGCGATCGACGCCCGGTCCTCTCATCTTTATTCCACTCACGGAGATTCCAACATGAGCACAATCAAAGCAAAGGATGGCGCGAAGATCTTTTACAAGGACTGGGGCACGGGACAGCCAGTCGTCTTCAGCCACGGCTGGCCGCTTAACGCCGATGCCTGGGACGACCAGCTCTACTTCTTCGCGTCGAACGGCTACCGTGCTATCGCGCACGACCGGCGAGGCCATGGAAGGTCAACTCAGACTTTGACCGGCAATGACATGGACACATACGCCGACGACCTCGCCGCGCTCGTCAAGGAGCTCGAACTGAAGAACGTAATCCACATTGGGCATTCGACCGGCGGCGGCGAAGTGGCCCGCTACATCGGACGGCACGGCACGAAACGCGTTGCGAAAGCAGTCCTCGTGGGAGCAGTGCCGCCCGGCATGCTTAAGACCGCGAAGAATCCCGGCGGAGTGCCGATCGAGGAGTTCGACAAGATTCGCGCTGGAGTGAAGGCGGACCGCTCACAGTTCTGGAAGGATCTGAGCCTGCCGTTCTACAGCGCCAATCGGCCCGGGTCGAAAGTGTCACAGGGAATCAAAGACGCATTCTGGCTGATGAGCATGCAGGCGGGGTACCCGGCCGCCTACGACTGCATCAAAGCGTTCTCAGAGACCGACTTCACTGACGACCTCAAGAAATTCGACATTCCGACACTCGTCATCCATGGCGAGGACGATCAGATCGTGCCGATCAATGTCGGTGGTCTTCGCTCGTCCAAGATGATCAAGGGCGCAACGTTCAAGATGTATAAGGGCGCGCCGCACGGACTCATGTCGACGAACAAGGAACAGTTCAACGCTGACCTGATGCAGTTCGCCAAGCAGGAGACAAAAGTCGCGGAGGCAGCAACTCGAGCGGGACGTACCGAGCCGCGTAAGAGCGAGATCTCTCCCCCGCCTGCCTGAAGAAAAGAGGAGTGACCGTGATGTATCGTCGGCGAAGCATGAGTGAGCCGCTTCGCCGACGCGCTGTTCACCCCTTAAGGAACCACCATGCACGCTACCTTCAACTATCTAGCCGCCATGGCCACCACTATCCTCCTCGCCACCAGTGCCGCCGCCCAGAGCGCCAAGGACATTCGCGGCCCATCACCGTTGGTTGCGATCGACAACGAAGCGCCGGCCAAGCTGATTGTCGATCCACCGCTTCCCGAACCGCTGGCCCGAGGGCTCGTCTTCATCCAGTACCGGACGGAGAACTTGCGCGTTGTGCCGGTGTTCGGCAAAGGCGCCCTCGATGTGTCGCCGCGCATCGGCCATATCCACGTCACCGTCGACGACGCGCCGTGGCACTTTGTCGACGCGAGCGGCGAAACGGTGATCGTGGTCGGCCTGAAGCCTGGGCCGCATAAGGTGCTGATCGAACTGGCCGACCCAATGCACAGGGTAATGACCAGCGAAACAGTCAATTTCACGGTGCCCGATTCTAAAGCTCCTAAATCGAACAAGCCTTAGCGCGGAGATTCTTCTGAAGACCGATCTCTCTCCCGGAGCAGCGCTTCCCAGAGTGCTATCGATAAACATCGGGGGTCCGCGCGAGGTCCAGTGGCGCAGGAAGATCGTGACGACTTCGATCTTCAAGGCTCCGGTATCCGGTCGGATACGCGTCAATCGACTCAACCTGGTCGGTGACCAGCAGTCTGACCTCACCGTGCACGGAGGAGTGGACAAGGCTGTATATGTCTATCCATCGGAGCATTACGAGTACTGGCGCGAGCAGCTTCCTGATTTTCCGCTCTCGTGGGGTGCGTTCGGAGAGAACTTCACCTCTGAAGGTTTGCTCGAGGACGCAATTCGCATCGGGGACCGGTTGCGGATTGGTACCGCGGAGTTCACGGTCACACAACCACGTATGCCGTGTTTCAAGCTGGGCATCCGCTTCGATCGCGCTGATATGGTGAAGCGGTTTCTGCAGAGCGGGCGATCCGGTTTCTATCTCAGCGTGTCCCAGGAAGGAGGGGTGACCGCGGACGACAAAGTGACGTTCATAGCGCGCGACGAGCATGCCGTTTCAGTGTCGGACGTCGTCTCACTTTACATCGCGGATGGCGAGAACCAGGATTTGCTGCGCCGCGCGAGCAAACTACCGGCACTTCCCGAAAGCTGGCGGGACTATTTTCGGCAGCGCCTATGGAAACCCGATGCCTGAACTCAACCTGCCCAAACGCTGCAAGGGCTGCCCAGTTTCGGTTGGTGTACTCCGGGCCGCCGATCGTCGCATTGGCCCGACCGCTGGTGGGCTGGCGAAGCAAGCGCAATAGCCTGAGGCTGTCGTGGAACCTGAACTTGTAGCTTTCTTGGGGACATCGATTGCGCGCCTACAGACTCCTGCAACTGTAGTGGGTCAGTATTCAACCAATGCTTGAGACGCTTCGCATCACCCCATCAAGAATGGTGTCCGTTGTGGTGTCCATTCAAATGCGCAAAATGTTCGCGGAAGCGCGCAAGATGTTCGTAAATGCGCGACATACTGAGCAGGATGTTCGTGAAAGGCAGGCGAGTAGGAACTTCTGAGCCTAATTCATGTTCGTATGGAGCTGCCTGATAAGCGTGAGGTCGGTAGTTCAACTCTACCCAAGGCCCATAAACTCGAACTAATTATCCCGCATTGGCTTAGGCTGATGCGGGATTTTTTCTGGTGACCCGAAAAACGCGCTCGGCTCAGTTCTTCGAGCGCTTGATGCCACAACCTTTATAGAGAAAGCTGTCACCGGTCAAAGACCGCTATTTCGCGATTGCGCGCTTTTGTGCCTAGTGTCGGGACCGCGCCGCGAGGATCGCCGGCACGTCGTCGGTGATAATTCCACTGGCGCCAAGCCCCCACATCGCGCTCGCTTCGTCGGGGTGATTTACCGTCCAAATGTGAGTCGGCTTGTGCGCCGAACGCATTGTTTCGGCAAGGTGTCGGACAGGTAACGGCACACCGTGGTACGTCCGCGGGATGGACAGCGCGCTCACATCGGCGGGTACGGGGGAAGGCGCTCCCAGGAATGACCTCGCCAGGAGTCTGATCACTCCACTCTGGCCGGCGCCGCGCGCGATGCGCGAGCCACGAAAAACATTCAGCGCTGTTGAGCTGAATGAATCGATCAGGCACTGGTCCTCGCCAGCGTGATTCTCAATCAGCCGGCGTGTCGCGCTGGCGGCGAGTGGATTCTTGATCTCTATCAGAAGTGGAACGCCGGGAAAACTCTGAAGGACTTCGTCGAGCGTCGGGATCCGATGTCTTGTCCTGGTCAGCGGATACGGCGGCCGAGCCGTAAACCGGAATCCCGCGTCGAGCGATTTCAGCTCGGCGAGTGTCATCTTCTGGACGGCGCCGCTTCCGTCGGTTGTGCGGTCGACCGTCGGATCGTGAATCACCACGACTTCGCCGTCCGCAGAGAGGCGCACGTCAAATTCCAGCCCATCGGCGCCGTCGGCGATGGCGAGCTGCATCGCCTCGAGAGTATTCTCCGCCACGCGCGCTCCTCCGCCGCGGTGCGCGATTACCGGTTTTCCGTCGAGCTCGAGGAGAACGTTCAAGGAATGTCATCCAACGCAAAGAGTACCTAAGCCGATGCGGTGAGGGCGGCTGCGACTATGAGCGGGAGGCGTATTCGAATGGGAGTTTTTGTTTCGGTTTCGTTCTCTGCCGGACGATACATCGGCCTTCGCGCGCTCGCTATGACTACTTCACCGGCTCGTGCTCTCGGAGCAGGAGAGGCCGGTCGGTAAGAGCTGGCTCCGAAGGCGCACCTCTCGCTTGATGGGCGTGAGGTTGGTTCGAGTGTCGCGAATGCTCGCTCGCAAGTCAGCTCGATACAGCTCTTCAGGAACCTCGGCTGGTGTTACTGCCGCTGTCGGGTAAGTAGCCGGCCTTGACACATAGCGTGACAAGGTATAGCGTGACAAGGTATAGCGTGACGATGTAGACAGGCGACGAGGACCCTCCCGACAACCGCTTTATGCCATTGATGAACATTTTCGAGCCGCTGTTCATCCTTCTGTTCCTCTCTACGGTCGGGACGCTGCTCACGGCGGCCGTCGTCGGGCTGCGAGGC
>DASWBG010000332.1:0-10415 GCA_036390715.1 Gemmatimonadaceae bacterium | reverse complement strand
CGCCCAGATGATCGAAGCGATCGAAGCGTCGGGCGCGGAAGTCGTGACTGTCGCGGTCCGTCGCGTCGATCTCGATCGCTCAAAGGACGAGGCGATTCTGCATCATCTCGATCCGGATCATTTCTTCCTGCTCGCCAACACCGCCGGCTGCTACAATGCGAGCGACGCGATTCGCTACGCGCGGCTCGCGCGCGCCGCTGGATTCAACGAGTGGGTGAAGCTCGAGGTCATTGGCGACCAGCAGACTCTGCTTCCTGATACGCTCGGACTTCTCCAGGCGACGAAGACTCTCGTGGATGAAGGCTTCAAGGTGCTGGCGTACACCAACGACGATCTCGTAACCGCGCTCAAGCTCGAGGACGCCGGTGCGGTCGCGGTGATGCCTCTGGCGTCGCCGATTGGATCCGGCTTGGGCATGCTGAATCCTTACGCGATCCGAACCATCAAACAGCGCCTCTCGGTCCCCGTGATCGTTGACGCTGGCGTCGGTACTGCGTCTGACGCGTGCATAGTAATGGAGCAGGGCGTCGATGGCATTCTCATGAATACAGGGATCGCCGCCGCGCAGGATCCGGTTCGCATGGCCGCCGCGATGAAGGTCGCTGTTGAAGCGGGAAGACACGCGTATCTCGCCGGGAGGATGCCGCGCCGAGAGGTCGCTGTTCCTTCCTCTCCCACAACCGGAATGATCGGCTCGTGAACACCACCACGATTGCGACTGTCGGGGGAGTCACTGCCGCCCGGGCGGTGGCGGCGGAGATCTGCGTTGACCTCCGGCGCGGAGAGTTCCTCGACCAGTCATTCGAGCGTCGTATCGGTCCGCTCGATGCGCGCGACCGCCGCTGGACGCGCGAGCTCGTCTATGGAATGCTGCGCCATCGTGCCGCGATCGACACGATTCTCGCCGAGCGGGTGCGCGGTGGCCTGGCGCGCCTCGATCCCGATGTGATCGATCTCCTGAGGCTCGGTGTCTATCAGCTGCTGAACATGGGGAGTGTGCCGGCCTACGCCGCCATTGCCCAGACCGTCGAGTTGGCGAAGCGCAGGCATGGAATGGGTGCGAGCAAGCTCGTGAACGCGGTGCTGAGACGCACCGATCGGGAGCGCGAACAGCTCAACACCGCGCCACCACCAGCGGACGCCGTCGACGCGCTGGCGCTCAAGTATTCGCATCCACGCTGGCTAATCGCGCGGTGGATCGATAGGTGGGGCGAGCAGGACACCGAGCGATTGCTGACGCTCAACAACGCCGACGCTCCGATCGCGATCAGGCCGTACGGAATCGTGCGCGAACAGCTGGAAGCGATGATGGAAGCGGCGGGCGTTCACGTCGCCGAGGCGCCATACGCGGCCGACAGCATCGCGATCTCCGGTGGCACGACGTTCACGGAGCTTGGCGCATTCAAGAAGGGATTGTTCTTCGTGCAGGACCCGGCCGCAACGCTCGTCACAGAATACGCAGCGATACCCACTGGCGCGACGGTCGCCGACCTGTGCGCGGCCCCGGGCGGGAAAGCGCTCGAGCTCTCGCGCAGCGCTGGCGCCGTGGTCGCCAGCGACAAATCATTTGGCCGGCTCCAGCGTTTGCTCGCCAATCAGCGTCGGTTGGAGAACGTGAATCTCCTCCCCTTTGTCGGGGACGCGCGGAATCCAGCGATTCGTCCCGTCGATGCGGTGCTGATCGACGTCCCGTGCACTGGAACTGGCACGTTCCGCCGGCATCCCGACGCGCGCTGGCGCATCAAGGTGTCGGACATTGCCGTAATGTCCGCGCTTCAGAAGCTGATACTCAGGGCGGCGGCGAAGGTCGTGAAGCCCGACGGGCTGCTGATCTATAGCACGTGCTCGCTCGAGCCCGAAGAGAACGACGCGCAGGTGGATTCGTTCCTCTCGGATAATCTGAACTGGATTCTGGAGCCGCCAGCAGAAGGAACCGTTGCTCCCGAGCTGCTCGATGGTGGACGGCTACGCGTCCTCCCGCATCGTCACGGCACCGATGGAGCATTTGCCGCGCGCTTGCGCCGGGTCAACTAGATGAACTTTCGCGCGCTTCCTCGGCGTGCGTTCCCATACCTGATTGCTGCGGCCGGCGGATTTCTCATCGCCTATACCGCGGTGTTCCTCTTCGCGTTTCCGGCCGAGGTTCTGCCGGACGACGGAATTCTTCCGAACGTTGTCGGGAAAAAGTTCGAGGACGCGGCCGCCATTCTACAGAAGGCGGGATTTCCGGCGCAGCAGGGAGAGTCGCGATTTCATAAGACACTTCCGGCCAATATCGTGCTGCAGGAGGACCCTCCGGCTGGCAGCAGGCAGAAGCGCGGCACCAACGTCGTTCTTGCTTTGAGCGCTGGCCAGAAAACCGCCGAAGTTCCGGTGACGACGAACATGTCGCAGCAACAGGCGCGCATCTCGATCGAGAACACCGGTCTCACAATGGGCAACGTCAGCGAGCAAATATCGGACGCCCCACGTGGTCTCGTGATCGGCACGTCGCCCGCCGCTGGTACGAAGGTCGAGCTGCCAGGAACCGTGGATATTGTGCTGAGCAAAGGACCGGCGACGGTGACCGTGCCAGACTTCTACGGGCGCAACCTCGGCGAGGTGCGCTCGATGGTCGAGCAGATCGGACTCCGGATCGCCGGAGTCTCGCGCGACACCAGCTCGCTACAGCCGGAGAACACGGTGATCAGGCAGCTGCCCGCTGCCGGGCAGAGCATCTCCGCCGGCGGGCCGGTGAGTCTCACCGTCTCTCACTTCCCTCCGTCGCCTTCGATCAAGGTCGATACCGGCGTCAGCGCGCCTCCTCCGCACCCGCTGCCACTGCCCGCTCCGGAATGAGCGTTCGCATCGCGCCATCGATCCTGAGCGCCGACCTTTCCAAGCTCGCCGATGAGATCGCGATGCTCGAGGAGGGCGGTGCCGACTGGATTCACGTCGATGTGATGGACGGCCGCTTCGTTCCGAATCTCACGTTCGGCGCCAAGGTGATCGAATCGGTGCGCAAGCTCACCAAGCTCCCAATCGATGTGCATCTGATGGTCGTCCAGCCCGAGAACTACTTCGAGAGCTTTGCCGCAGCGGGCGCGAACGGAATGTCGATCCACACCGAGGTGTCGCCGCATCTGCAACGTCAGCTCAATCACATCCGAGAGTTAGGGTGTCGTGCGGGCGCTGTAGTGAATCCGTCAACGCCCCTTACAGCCGTGAGCGAAGTGATCACCGATCTCGATTTGCTGCTCGTCATGACCGTGAATCCTGGTTTTGGCGGGCAAAGCTTCATCAAGGGCTCGGTGGACAAGGTTCGCCGCGCCCGTGAGATGCTGGCCGAGAATGGCAGCAAAGCGTTCCTGGAAGTGGATGGCGGCATCGACCGCAAGACGATCAGATCGGTGTGGGAGGCCGGTGCCGACACTTTCGTAGCGGGCAACGCCATCTTTGGAGCGAAAAATCCCAAGGCGGAAATCGAAGAGCTTCGGTCCCGCTGCACGGTAGACGTATGACTGGCAGGAAGCAGCTCGCGATCGGCGCTCTCGTCATCGGAGTTGTTTGCGTGATCGCGTACGGTGCGACGCGTTATCTCCGCCATGAGCTATTCCCGGTGCAGGTGGGGAGCAAGGCTCCCAACTTCAGCGCCCTCACTCTCGATTCGATTCCCAGGGAGAAGAGCCTCGCCGATTATCGCGGCCAGGTGGTGATGATCAACGTCTGGGCGACCTGGTGCCTGCCATGCCGGGTGGAAATGCCAAGCATCGAGGCCCTCCATAAGGACTACGGGCCGAAGGGATTGAAGATCGTGGCAGTCAGCATCGACGATCCAGGCACTGATTCGGGTATCCGGGCGTTCGCAAAACAGTACGGTCTGACTTTCGAGATCCTGCACGATCCGAAAGGGCAGATCACCGATCTGTACGACATCAGCGGTTATCCGGAGACGTTCATCGTCGGCCGGGACGGAGTAATCAGGAAGAAGCTGATGTCGGCGACGGACTGGAATTCCCCCGAGGCGCGCGCTCTCGTGGACAGGTTGCTGACGGAGCGCACCGAGTAATCGTGACGCGCATTCTGGGAATCGAGACGTCCTGCGACGAGACATCCGCGGCGGTTCTCGAGGGCAACGGCGATGATGTCGCGCAGAAATCGCTCGTGATTCTGTCACAGGACGTCCACCGCGTGTTCGGCGGGGTCGTTCCGGAGATCGCATCGCGCGCGCACCTCACCAGCATCGTTCCAGTGGTTGAGCGCGCGATCGAAGAGGCGGGAATCAAGCTCGATGATCTTGACGCCGTCGCCGTAACCAATACGCCGGGACTGGTCGGCGCATTGCTCGTGGGAGTCAGCTATGGCAAGGCGCTCGCGTTTTCGCGCGGCATCCCGCTGCTCGGAATTCATCACATGGAAGGACACCTCTTCGCAGCAGCGCTCGAGCATCGCGATGCCGTCCCTCCTTTCACGGCATTGCTGATCTCGGGCGGCCACACGTTGCTCCTCGACGTAGAGGCGTGGGGGAAATACCGGCTGCTCGGTGCGACTCGCGACGACGCGGCCGGCGAAGCGTTCGACAAGGTCGCGAAGCTTCTTGGACTTCCGTATCCGGGCGGACGCTACGTCGAGCAGCTCGCCCGCGAGGGAAATTCAAAGCGCTTCCATTTTGCCCGCCCAATGGTGCGAAAGAACGCGCTGCCGCAAGACGACGACTACTACGCCTTCTCGTTCAGCGGCGTCAAGACCGCCGTGCTCAACGCGGTGCGCGGATCGAAGGACATCGAAGCCGACAAAGCAGACATCGCGCGCGCGTTCCAGGATTCGCTGATCGATACTCTGGTCGAGAAAACCTGGCGCGCCGCAAATGCTTTTTCCCGACAGCGGATCGTCCTGGGAGGAGGTGTCGCCTGCAATCGAACGCTCGCCGCCGCGATGCGAACGAGACTCGAGCCCGAGGGTAGCACAGTCTTCACACCGAGCCCGCGCCTCGCCACCGACAACGCCGCGATGATTGCCCGCGCCGCATTCTACAGATTCGAGCAGGGCGAGAGAGCCGGTCTCGATCTCAACGCCTACGCCAGCAGCCCTATCCCGGGCCTTGTCGCCGCCTAGATTCACACTCATGCAAACGATTTTTGCTTCGATAGTCCACCAACCCCTCTCGTACGACGTCGGCCCGCTACAGCTCACCGGATTCGGACTGGCGGTCCTGTTGGCATTCGTGATCGCCCAGATCATCTCGCAGCGTGAGCTCGCGCGTCGCGGTCACGACCCCGGCCCCATCGGCGACGTCGTCTTCGCCGCGGTCGTCGGTGGACTCCTCGGCGGCAAGATCTATTACGCCATTCTCATGCACGACGTGGGCGCGCTGCTGAGCAGAGCCGGTTTCGTGTTCTGGGGCGGTTTGATGGGTGGAATGCTCGCATCTTATATCGTGATTCGATGGAAGCATCAGAGCTTTACGAGGATCAGCGATGTCGCCGCGCCCGCGCTCGCAGCCGCGTACTCGATCGGCCGTACGGGATGCTGGGCAGTCGGTGATGATTATGGACGACCGTGGAATGGACCGTGGGCGGTAAGCTTTCCCAACGGCGCGCCGCCTTCGACCGTCGCGAACATGACGCAGCTCTTTCACATCACTCCGCCTCTCGGTTCTTCGCCGAACCAGGTCCTCTCCGTCCATCCGACTCAGCTCTACGAAGTCGCGCTCGGCTTTGTGATGTTTCTGATTCTGTGGCGCTTCCGCGATCACAAGCACGCGGAGGGCTGGCTGTTCGGTTTGTATTGCGTGCTGGCGGGAATCGAGCGATTTATCATCGAGTTCGTGCGCGCCAAGGACGATCGCTTTTTTGGCCCGTTTACGACGGCGCAGGGAATTGCGGTTTTGTTCGCGATTGGTGGCGCCGTTTGGATGTATCTACGCCGGAGTCCGCATGCAGACGCACCAGGGATTTATGCCGAGGCTCAGGCAGCTTAGACGGCTGTCTTGGGCGGGTGCGATCGTCGCCCTCCTTTCGAGTTGTGCTGCAGTGGAGCCGACGATCGCGGCTGAACCTGGCGTTGCGTTTTCACTGCCGATCGGTAAGACCGCCGTGATCAACGGAAGCGGAACCAGGCTCACGTTCAATGAGGTGCGCAACGATTCGCGCTGCCCTGCCGACGTAACTTGCGTCTGGGCGGGCGATGCCGAAGTCGTCGTCACAATCTCGAGAAACGGATCGCCGGACGATACCAGGATTCTTAGCTTCATTCCTCCGAACAACCAAACGACATCGGGTGATCTGAGAATCCGCCTGGCGGATCTTGCGCCGGTGCCGCGACAGTCGGACGGCAATGCGCCCCGCGCCTACGTGGTGCAGCTGGTCGTCAACAGGATCTGACGCGAGTGTAGAGCATCATGAACCGCTTCAGTGTGAATGCAGCCGCGCTCATCGAGTCCGCCCGGGTCGGGGCGGACTCGTTGCGTACCAATCCGATGCGCACGACGCTCTCGACGACTGGCGTCATCATCGGAGTCGCGGCGCTAGTAGCGGCGTTTTCCATCACGGATGGAGTCGATGTCTGGGCACGCGCGCTGATCGCCCGAGAGAGCAGCGTCCAGGATGTGGCGATCACTCCGCGCACGAGCACAATAGTCGCGGGACGGACCATCCCCCTCAGCGGATATCCCGTTCTCACTACCGAAGACGCGGAGCGCGCCAAGAACGAAGTCCCGGGTGTGGCGCAGTACGCGCTCACGCTCACGGGGAGCGCGCCCGTCGAGTATCTGGATCGCCGCGCGACGGCGCTTCTGACATTGAGCACGGCGAGCCTCGCCGATTTCACCACCATCGAAGTCCTGGCTGGACGCTTTTTCACAACCAGCGAAGTCATGCACTCCGCGCCAGTGATCGTGCTCGGGCACCGGCTGGCAGAGGAGCTCGCCGGCGGTCGGGACGCGCTCTGGCTAATCGGGCGAGCGATCAAAGTGAGTGGGCGCAAGCGCGAAGTCGTGGGCGTGCTCGCTCCACCTGCAATTGGTCCCGAGCCTGATCTCGCCGCGTTCGCGCCGATTCGTGGCGGCGAATCATTGCTCGAGCCGTCACGCGAGGCGCGATTGCCTACGCTGCGACTCAAGGCGCACAGCATCGAAGCGGTTGACACGCTGCGAGTTGAGGCCGTCAACTGGTTGGCGGAGCGTTACGGCACGCGCGTGGAGAAGCTGAATGTCGAAGTCGGGACTCAACGCCTCGAGAACACGCGTCAGGCGATGCTCTTGACCAAGCTGTTGGTCGGATTACTCGCTGGTCTGATACTCGCCGTCGGTGGAATCGGAATCATGAACGTCCTGCTCGCCGCGGTGGCAGAGCGCACGAGAGAGATCGGAATCCGCAAAGCCGTCGGCGCTCGGAAAGCAGATATCCAAATGCAGTTTCTGGTGGAATCGGTAACCGTCACGTTAGCCGGAAGCGCGATCGGGTTCGTCGTCGGAATAATCATCGCGCAGGCCGGCACCGCTGGATTCCGTCTCTGGGCGCACGCGCCGATTTATCCGCTGATGCATCTCAGCACCGGACTCCTCGCAGCGGGCTCGGCTATCGCAGTCGGACTGGTTTTCGGAACCTATCCCGCCCGCAAGGCGGCCGAGCTCGCGCCCGTCGAAGCTATCGCGCGCGAGTAGATCGCGACGGTGCCCGCACTTTTTTCGCGGGCAGGGTGAATTCGGCTTCCAGACTCGTCGCTCTTTTAGGACGAATGATCGTGCACCATTCGCCATCCTGCGCGAGTGCGCACCCAGATGGTTGTGAACCAACCAGTTCGATTGGGCACACCCCCCCCGGTGAGGATGTACTGTCCCGTCACGATCGACTGATTCGGTCCGATCGGGCGGATCTCCAGATGGTCGTAGCTCAGCGTTTGCAGCGGACGGCCCGTGCGCCAGTAGGCCGCGCGCATTTGCCCCTCGATTCCCTGCACTCCGCGCACGAGGCCGGTCCGGCCCATCGCCGTCGCCGAATCCACGTAGGCCGAGAGGTAAACTGGAAGCTCCCCGCGATTCCATCCGACGGCACTCGTGTTCAGCATTGCTCTGATCGCGGCGGCATCCGACACGTATTCAGGCGAGACATTTACGCTCACATTGGCACCGGCTGGCGCCGGCCCCCTGTGACGGGAGCAAGCCGCAAGAGCGGCGGCCACCAATAGCACCGAGCAGCGTCGCATCATTTTTCGGGGACGAGTCTGAGGCTCGTGCCCCACGGATCGGTTAGAACCCATTCCCTGTTCTCCTCTTTCACGGGATAACCAGCTGCCTGCACATGGCGCGCCGCTTCCTCGGCGTCCTTCTTCGTGGGGACGATGATTTCCCACTCCAGCAGACGCGCATCCGCGTCCGTCGCCGGCGGCGCGCCACGAGCCCACGTGTTCGTTCCGAGGTGATGGTGATAGCCACCAGCCGACATGAAGAGTGCGCCGGGATAGCTCCACACAACCTTGTCGAACCCGAGCGCGTCGTGATAGAACGCCTCGGCCTTTTCGATGTCGTCGACGTAGAGATGCACGTGCCCGAGCACAGTGCCGGGCGGCATTCCCGTCCAGCGCTCGCCGCGCGCGGAGCTCACGAGATCATCGACGTCGAGGTGATTCGTCGTCATGTACAGCTGCCGCTCGTCGTAACGCCAGGCGTCGCGAGGGCGATCCGCGTACACTTCGATCCCAAGACCATCGGGATCGGTTAGATAGACCGCTTCGCTCACGAAGTGATCCGACATTCCGGCGTAAACCCCGATCTCGGCGATGTGCGCGACGAAGCGTCCGAGTGATGCGCGATCCGGCAACAGAATCGCAAAGTGATAAAGGCCGAGCAGTCCGCGCTTCGGCACCGGTCGCGCGCTGGTCAGATGACGCAGACGAACTATCTCGCGCTCTTCACCCTGCGGCCCGAGACTCACCGAGTCGGTGCCGTGGCGGATCACTCTCATTCCCAGCACTTTCTCGTAGAACGCGACAGATCGCTCGAGATCCGCGACCTGAAGTCGGACTCTGCCGAGGTGCGTCGCCTCCGGCAGGCGGTATCCTTTCGGACGGATTCCGTGCTCCTCGCCCGCTTTTGCCGGCATTTGCCTGGTTCTCATTCCGTTCTCCCCGCTTGCAACAAGCGGCAAATGCTACGCCTCGGTGCCTTCCGCTTCCGGCTTGTGGCCGGGCCAGAACGTTTTGACCGTAGCGAAGACAAGCAGGACGATAAGAATCGCCTGAGCCGTGAGTGTCTCGACGCTCGGGTAGATGCCCATCGCATCGACGTGCGGCCCGCCCGGGATCACGGTAATGCGCATGATATTGCCTTCCTGCAGCTCGCGGATCCCCTTCCCCATGAACACGAACGCCATGTAGTAGAGTAGGATACTCGTCACCGTAAAGAACGGCCGCATCGGAATTCTCACGCCGTAGCGATAGAAGAGAGTAAAAACCACCGCCAACAGCGCGAATCCGGCGACGATGCCGAGCGCGAGTGGAACTCCGACGTTGGGTCCTTCGTTGAACAGCGCCTGGTAGAAAAGCGCCGTTTCCGCGCCTTCACGATACACCGCCAGAAATGCGACGAGCGCGAGAGCCTTGCCGCCTCCGTGCTCGAGAGCCGAATTCACTTTCTCGCGAATGAATTTCTGCCACTTCGCGGCCTCGACCTTCGAGATGAGCCAGTAGCTCACCGAGAACAGGACGACGACAGCGATCAGCATCGTCATCGCCTCGACGATTTCCCGGCTGGCTGGCATCGCCGCGAGGAGGGTTTTCATTACGACAGCGGTGGCAAGACTTGCCACCAGTCCGAGCACGATTCCAAGCCAGATCGAGCGAAGTCGTTCGCGATGTCCCGTCTTGATCAGAAGTGCGACTACCGCACCGATCACGAGAATCGCCTCGAACCCTTCGCGCAGAATGATGAGCAAGGACTGGAAGAACGCTTCCCAGTTTCCGGAGGGAGCTTGCTGGGTAAGATCGATGACCGAGGGAAGCCCATCCGCGATGGCATCGCGCGAGCTCTTCGCGCTGGCGATGTCATTTCGCCTGACGGCTCCCTTGAAGTCGGCGAAGTGGCGCTCCATGGTCGAGACGAGGCCTGGCTTCTTGGCGCGCGCCGGAGTCTCGAGAGGCTCGAATGCGATGTACGCATCGAAGGCACGATCACCTGCCTCCGCGGACTTGCCTTTTCGGGCAAATTCGAGCGCGCTGTCGAGCAGCGCCAGAATCACCGGCGATGCGGTGTCGCCGGGAATCGCCGTTGCATCCGCGCGGGCGGCTGGCAGACTCAATTGCTCGCCGCGTAGCGAGTAGATGTAGTTGATAACGTTCCACCGCTGCTGCGGCGTCAGAGATGATGTGAACCCCGGCATTGCGGTCCCGCGCACTCCAACGGAGATCACGTTGTACGCGAGCGTCGGAGTCAGCTCGGG
>DASWBG010000331.1:0-3134 GCA_036390715.1 Gemmatimonadaceae bacterium | reverse complement strand
GTCCCGGGCGAAGGAGATCTTCTCGGCGGGAACTCCCGCGCCGGCAAATCGTTCGATCACGTTGCTCTCGATCCCCCACGTCATCGGGCTGACGAAGCCTTCCGGCGGTGGCGGCGTGTAGGCGGAACTGATCTTCAAAATCTGCGCCACCAACGTCGGATCGTTCGGAATCCAGTTGCCCATAATGATCCGACCTCCGGGCCGGGTCACCCGCACCTTCTCTTTAGCCTAGGTCGCTTTTACCAGCAAACCAATCGTTGATGCTCTGTCTAGGGAGACCTAGCATCTTCGCGATTTGCGTTTGCCGTCCGCGTTTTTCATCGCACCAAACCCGCAGCTCGGCGAGTAAGCGCTCAATTTCCTCGTCGGGCATCTTCAGCATAATCGGCTCGAACCGACAATATCCGTCTGGGCACCCGCCAACGGTATGGTTGGTCACAGGCATACAAGGAGATCCCTATTGAGACAGATATTGCCCTATGGGCATCGGGACTCTTACTGTTGTGGCGGAATGTCAACGATCCTTGTACTAGGCGGCGGTATCATCGGGCTTTCAGTGGCGACGATGTTGGCTCGGCAAGGCCATTCGGTCACCGTTTTTGAACACGACAGCGAGCCTCTTCCCGACTCGCCAGAGGAAGCGTGGCGCGCATGGGAAAGGCGAGGGGTCACTCAGTTCCGGCAGGCGCACTACCTGCACCCGGCCGTAGGCCATCTCCTCGATTCCCATCTGCCAGAGGTGAAAGAGGCGTTGCTCCGGGTCGGCTGCGTAACGTTCGACCCGCTTGCAACTATGCCCCGGTTCATCACCGATCGCACGTCGCGAGAGGGCGATGAACGGTTCATAACGATCACGGGTCGTCGCCCAGCGATCGAGTACGCGGTCGCAAGTGTCGCCGAAAGGCTCCTCCCCGTACGTCGCGGCGCCTCCGTCGTGGGTCTGTTGACAGGCCCGTCGGCAGCGAAGGGATCCCCGCACGTTGCCGGCGTTCGCACTGTGGACGGCAAAGAGGTCTCTGCCGACCTCATTGTCGACGCAATGGGACGACATTCGATTCTCCCGAACTGGCTGGAGGCCATCGGAGCTCGCCGTCCGATCGAGGAGGCCGAGATCTCTGGATTCATCTATTACACGCGGTTCTTCCGCTCAACGACCGGGGTGATTCCACCCTACCGCGCGGCGCTCCAGACAGTCTTCCATTCGTTTTCGCTCCTCACGCTCCCCGGCGACGCGGGCACCTGGTCAGTGACCGTGTTCATCTCCTCGAATGATCAGGCGCTGAAGAAGCTCCGCGATCCCAACCACTGGACGGCTCTCGTCGCCGCATGTCCGTTGCACGCACACTGGCTCGACGGTGAGCCGATCTCCGACGTGCTCCCCATGGGCGGCATCCTCGACCGTTACCGGCGTTTCGTCGTGGACGGCGTTCCGGTGGCGACCGGGATCGTCAGTGTAGGCGACTCATGGGCCTGCACGAACCCGTCGCTCGCGCGCGGGATCACCATGGGCCTCATGCACGCCCTCGGCACGGTAGAGGTCGTTAAACAACACCTGGACAATCCCCTCGCGCTGATGCTTGCACAAGACTCCATGACCGAGACGCGGTTGACACCCTGGTACCGCAACACGATCGAGATCGATCGTACGCGGATCGCCCGGTTCAACGCGTCGATCGAGGGTCGGCCTGAACCGCAGCCGACAGACCCGCCTGCCCGCATCGCCAACGCGCTTCTCGTCGCGATGATGTACGACGCCGACATCTTCCGAGCCGCTGTCGAGATGAGGTCGCTCCTCGCGTTGCCGCAGGAGGTCATGGCACGGCCGGGGATGGTCGACCGGATCCTGGAGGTCGCCGGCACTCACGAGGCGGTGGTGCCTCCCGGGCCGTCTCGCCAGGAGCTGCTCCATATGCTGGCATAGAGAAAAGGGAAGGCGGAAGTGTTGCAGGTCAACGGCATTTCGGTTCATGTGGAAGACCACGGCAGCGGTAAGCCGGTGCTCCTGCTCCATGGGTGGCCGGATTCTGCATATCTCTGGCGCAACCAGATCCCATTCCTCGTCAATAACGGCTTCCACGCGATCGCGCCGGACCTGCGTGGCTTCGGACGCTCCGATCGCCCCGAAGGAGTTGGCGTGTATTCTCTCCAGAACGCGGTTGGCGATGTGGTCGGCATTCTTGACAGGTTCGGTATCGACGCCGCGGACATCGTTGGCCACGACTGGGGAGCCGCCGTGGCGTGGTTCACGGCTACGGCTCATCCGGATCGCGTTCACAAGCTAGTCGTTCTTTCCGTGCCACATCCACTTGCGCCGCGCACGCTGCGGCAGCGGGAAATGGCCTGGTACCAGCTGTTTTTCCAGTTCGAGGGAATCGCGGAGGCATGGCTGCAGCAGGACGACTGGGCGCTGCTCCGGGAGTTGCTCCGAGGCAACGGTGATATCGATCGTTACATCTCGGATCTGTCCCGGCCAGATGCTCTAACGGCATCGCTGAACTGGTACCGCGCGAACCTCGCGCCGCGCATGCCGGGGTCACCTCCTACGCTGCCGCCGGTGGAAGCTCCGACGCTCGGCATTTGGTCCACAAACGATCACTACCTTGACGGCGAACGCATGAAGATGTCGGGTCGCTTCCTGAAAGGACCCTGGCGCTACGAGCAGATCGACGGCGCCAGCCACTGGATCCCGCTGGATGCGTCCGACCGGCTGAACCAGTTGCTCATCGAGTGGCTGGGTTGATGCACTTTTGCGGATGCTGGATCGCGATCGACAGCGCTTCCAGTTGCACGCCTTGCTGCGGGAGGAGTTGCGGAGCCTTGCGTCACTTGGGGAACAGGCGGCTCATGCCGCGGTCTTGGAGATGCGCTTCTCCGATTGGGAACGGCGCTGGCGCGAATGCCGCGAATGTTTGCCGGAAGTGATCCCAGCTGTGCAACATTTGTCGGAGAAAGAGAGAGAGCAGTCGCGCTGAATGGTTCAAGAGGGGGAAAAATTTGCCAAAGATTGGAAGACAAGTGCGCCTCAATTCGTGGCTTGGGCGCGGTAGAGAAAGCCGGAAAGCAACATTAACTCGAACAAGACCAATGATATGAAAAACAACGAAGTTCCCGAAGGTGAATCTGACAATCCCAAA
>DASWBG010000330.1:0-5252 GCA_036390715.1 Gemmatimonadaceae bacterium | reverse complement strand
CCCCGAACCGGCGTTTCCAGCTCAACCGTGGCTCGTCAGACTTGAAGCATTAGTACGCGCCGGGTTTTTCGACACCCATTAGTCAAGTACGTCCTACGTAACAACGGCGCGAACGCCACACCTCTTCTCGAGGTCGATCATCATGTTCGAATCGTTTGCTCAACTATTCCCCGCGGATTGGCAAGGCGCGGTGCTCACATTGCTGGCGCCAATGCGCTGGCTCGCAGCTTGGCAGTCGACGATAGCGTCATCGTGGATTCGCGGAAATTCCGCCGGTCACGCGCTGGCATGGGTCACTCTGCTGATGCCTGCACTGCTACTCGCGGCCGGCATGTGGTGCACGGTCGCGTCTATCTACACGCTTCCTTTCCGCTCGGGTCGCGGCGCCTTCATCACGTCAATGCTCATGGCGTGGTGGGATGCGGGCCGCTGCATTTGGCTTTTCTGGACAGGAATGCTGCGCGTCGGCGTCGCACTGGTTGGCTGGGTCATTGGGTCGGTACGCTTTGCCTTCCTTATGGTCAAGAACCTGCTGCTCGGCCTCCTGCGCTCGCCGCTCACGCTGCTCAATTGGACGACGGAGCGTTACTTCCAGCCCGGTGTTCCCTGGATCGCGTTCCTGGTTCTTACAGTATGGTGCGCGATCGAAGCGACGATCTTTACGTTCACGCTGCAGCCGACACTCAATGAGGTGTTTGGCAGTCTCACCGGGTTCGATCCGAACCCGCGCGTGATGGCGCCGCTGCTTTGGATGTTCCTGTTCATGCTCGTGGCCGGAAGCTTCGCCTGCGTGCAAGTCGTGACCGAAGCAATCAAGCAGAAGAAGACTGCTACTATAGTGCAGATGCTCGTCGTCGAGAGCGCGGTGATGTTCTTCGAGGTGATCTTCCTCTACCGCGAGCTGATCGATGCGATCACGCCGTGGATTGCCCAGCAGTCGGGCGGTTCGGTGCAGCTCGGAATTGGTGCCACCCTCGCTCTCGCGTCCTTTGGATGGCTGGGCGTGCGCGGCATGTCGTGGTTCCTGTTCGGACGTTTCGGAACTCCGGCGTTGCTCGCGATCCTTTCGCGGCAAGCCGTCTCGCATGAAGGCGCAACGCGCCCCATCGAAAGGGCGGTCGAGCCAGGACTCTGGCGCGAGCCGGTCAATGCCCTCAAGGCGGAGACCGCGTGGTTCCATGAGGAAGCAAAGCGCATGTTCGAGCTGCTTTCGCTGCCCGTGCTCCAGCTCCTGGCAGCCGCCATCAACTTCGCGGTTGTCACCATCAAATCTCGGCCGATGTTCTCACTTCCTTTCAACACGCTCGAGGAAATCCTCGCCGCTACGCCGTTGGCGCATTCCAGGCCATCGCTGGACTCGGTTGCGAGGAAACTCACCCCGCACGAGCCAAGGCCGAGGGTAGCGTGATGAGAATCTCAAGCAAGATCATCGCATCGTGCGCGTCCGCGGCGCTCGTGTTGAGCGCGGTCGTGGCGTGCGCGCCACCCGCAGATGGCGCACGGGTCGCACGGTCGACGCTAGTCATCGGGATCGATGTCAGCGGCTCATTCCGTGGCAAAGCCCACTACGAGAGCGCGATCGACTTCGCGGCGAACTACCTCTATGCCCACATTCACGGGCTGGGTGGACTGAAGCAGCCGACCGCGGTATTCGTAGGCTCGTTCGGTGGCGAGAAGCCGGGAGAGACGAAGTCGTTTCAACCGATTGACACCTTTCGAAACATGAGCGTCGCGCAGATTGCCGCGTTCCTGAGGAAGGAGTATCCGTCGAATGACGGGCTTACTGACTTCAACCCGTTCTTCGAACGCGTCGGGACGCTCGTGAAGCGGCAGAATCTGATCCTCGCGCCGCTCAACATCGTGATGCTCACCGATGGATTGCCCGACACGCCATCGGAAAAGAACGACAGCCTCAGCAAGTACAGGAACATCAACGTGAGCGGTCTCGAGTACCTCTCGAAGAACACGACGATTCGCGTGCTGTATCCGCGTCCCACGGTTGCGGTGCACTGGGAGAAAAAGATCCCGCGGCGCCGGGTGCGGATGTGGACCGTCGACGACGAAGTGATGGCCACCTGGCGCTCGCACTACCACGCGAACGCGAGACCGGAGAGTCAGCCGGAGCTCTGGAAATGGATGGCGGACAACGTCGACTTCCGCGTGCGGAGCGGTGGCATCCTATAGATCGCTGACCTGGGCACGTCGGTAGCACTTGATGGAATGGTCGTTGACGATCCCGACGGCCTGCATCCAGGCGTAGACGATCGTCGGGCCAACGAACTTGAAGCCGCGTTGCTTCATCTCGTTGGAGATTTTCTCGGATAGCGGCGACGATGCGATAAAAGTGCGGCCATTGCCCTTCAAGGGCTTGCCGTCGGTGAAGGACCAGCAAAAGTCGGCGAAGCTCTCACCCCGCGCCTCCATCTCATTGAAGATCTTAGCGCCCAGTATCGTAGCGTCGATCTTGGCCCGCGCGCGGATGATTCCCGCATCCGCCATTAGTCGCTTGATGTCGGCCTTCCCGAAGCGAGCGACCTTCTTCGGGTCGAACCCGGCGAAGGCCTTGCGAAAGGCTTCTCGCTTTCGCAGGACGATGATCCATGCGAGCCCGGCCTGGAATCCTTCCAGCATCAACATTTCCCACAGGCTGCGAGGGTCGCGTTCGGCGACGCCCCATTCCTCGTCATGATATGCGCGCATTAACGGGTCGCCTTCCGCCCAGGCGCAACGATGTAGATCTGTCATGCAACGAATCTGGCCAAAGTGCAGAACCTTACTGCTGCCCGGTCAGATCGGCCAACTTCCGTAACCGCACCGACGCGTCATTCGCGATATCCTGCCGTAACCAACCGAGATGGCCGGAGCCATAGATAACGAGAATCTTCTCGTTCGGAGAATCGATCAGCGCGACGATATTGCGATAGATCCGGATATTTCTCTGATACCAGGCGGCCACGAGATCAGATCCTGCGTATTCAAAAGGCTCTCCGAAACGCACAACGGCGAAGTAGACACCCATGTCTCTCGCCACCCTTGAATCGGCATTCATGAATTGAAGCGTCTCCAGGACGTTGTGGGATGCCAAAAAATCGCCCTGCTCTTTCACCCTCGTTGCCACGCCGGCATTGATTGAATCGAACCTGGCTGCGATTCCGTTGGCCTTTGCGTAATTGACGACGCGTTGCCACGGGAAATCGCCATCAACGTCGACCGGATAAATCGCGTGATGGCCAAGCTCCTTAGCCAGCCTGTATCCGATCTGATCGATCTCATTGCGCGATAGCAAATACTTTCCCGCGAGGTAATCGGAATACTGTTGGGCGACGCGCTGGCTTCCCACCTCGGCCTCAATCGCAATCTTGGTGGGGTGAAATCCTTTCAAGACTTCGATCAGCTGCGCGATTTCCTGCTGGCGTTTGGGCGACAGGACGTCGTCGGCTTGCATGTTGTGGATATCGTGGCCCGGATTCGCCATGTGATACGTCCCGAGCACCAGAATCTCCGGTCGTACATCCGATTGAGGCCAGGAAGCTCGCGGGAACGCGAGTAGTCCAAGAAACAGAAAGAATTTTCTCATTTGTCCTCACGCATGACTGGTTTGTACAACCGGATTAATTGGACATGGTACAACTCGCGAGGGTTGGAACTCCTGACGTCGATCGTGAAGTAGGCGAGTAGTGGCTGATCGAGGTCGCGGGAGCTATGGCTGCGTCGTCTTCACGGTCCGGAGAACGATCACTCGGTCCGGCTCACTCGTGCCGGCATCCGGCAATGTCAGCCTGAGGCCGTCGGGCATCTGCGCGAACTCCACGGTGGTCCCGCTGCCGAGCATAGTCGCTCCGGTGACTCGCACGCCGACGAGCGGAATCGCAAGCAGGCGATCCCGCCAGTCCAACACGTGCACGAACACTGTATCGCCGCGCTGGGTGGTGACACCCCACGAGCGCGGCGATACGGGACCGCCCCGCGTGTCGTAGACCGATGTGCCATACGTCCGCAACCATTCTCCCAGTTCGCGAAGGTGCTGAGCCGCTTCGGGCTGAATGGTGCCATCCGGGCGAGGGCCAATGTTGAGGAGCAGGTTCGCGTTGCTTCCGGCAGCGCGCACGAGATAGCCGACGAGCTCACGGGTCGATTTCCAGGCGGTGTCGGTGATGTTGAAGCCCCACGAATTGTTCATCGTGAGCGATGTCTCGAGCGGCAACGCACCGATCGTACTGGTATTGAAGCCTGCGGTGTTGGCGCCCGGTAGATCCTGCTCGAATGTTTGAACGTCCTCACCGGGCAGTGGTGCGCGGTGATGATTGGGCACGATCAGCGCCGCCGGCTGTAGGCGGTGAATCAAGCCGTAGGTGTCGGCGAGATGCCAATCGGCATCGGGCTTGTCCCACATGCCATCGAACCAGATGCCCCCGATCGGGCCGTAATGAGTGAGCAGCTCAGTGAGCTGCTGATTCATGAAGGCGATGTAGCGCGTCCAATCGCCATTCTCCGGTCGGCCCGACGCTTTGCCGGTTCCTCCCCGCGGAAAATAGTCCGGATGGTGCCAGTCGAGCTGCGAGTAGTAGAAAAAGAGTTTGATCCCCTGACGCTGACATTCCTCCGCCAGTTCCTTGAGAGGATCGCGCTTGAAAGGAGTCCAGTCGACAATGTTGTAGGTCGTGGCCCTTGTCGCGAACATCGAGAAGCCGTCGTGGTGACGCGAAGTGATTGTGATGTATCGTGCCCCGGCGGCCTTGGCGAGCGACACCCACTCGTGGGCATCGAACTTGACCGGATTGAACTCGGACGCCAGCCACTCGTACGTCGTCGCTGGAATCTTCCTGTTCTGCATGACCCATTCACCGTCGCCGAGCTGGGAATAGACGCCCCAGTGGATGAACATGCCGAACCCGGCCTGCCTGAACCATTCGCGCGCGGCGAGGCGCTCGGCGGGCACGGCCGATGCTTGCGGTCGTGCAATACCGAGTGGCGACAGGAGCAATAGAACAGACACCGCTACACTGACTTTCATTCTTGTTTATTCTGAGCGTCGACGAATTGCTTGTAGTCGCGCTGAACCTGGGTTTCGTATGCGCGCCCGTAGTCGATGAGCCGTCGCCGCCAGCCGCTGGCTCCGGCGAACGCGATGAGATCGTCTGCGGTCGCGGAATCTTGACGTCCACTGCTTCTGAGCTGGGCCCAGGCGATCACGCGGCCCATCGCTTTCGCTGCGGAGCGAAGATGATGTTGATTACCTCTTGCGTCTTTCA
>DASWBG010000329.1:0-14068 GCA_036390715.1 Gemmatimonadaceae bacterium | reverse complement strand
CCCGATGGAACGGGCTTGCGCGACGTGACCGCCGGCGTGAAGTACGACGTTCCTCCCGGCCCATTCGGCGGAAGTGAAGCGTACGCTTTCTCGCCCGATGGAAAAGAGCTCGCCTACACCGCGAAGGATCAGGGGCGCGCGGACGCCTGGTCAACCGACCTGAATGTGTACACGGTTCCCGTAAGCGGAGGCGCTCCCACTGTCATTACCGCCGGCAATCGCGGCGCCGACCAGAATCCGGTTTACTCGCCGGACGGCCGCACGATTCTTTACGCCTCGCAGGCGCGTCCGGGTTTCGAGTCCGACCGGCAGCGGCTAATGGCGTACGACCGATCGAGCAGGACATCGCGCGAGCTGCTTCCCAACTGGGACAGAAACGCCGACGCGTATGAGTTCTCGCCGAGTGGTGACGCGATTTACCTGAATACGGTCGATGCCAGTCGCACGAAGATTTATCGTATCACGCGCACGGCTTCAGGATGGACGACCTCACCGCAGCTTCTCACTTCCGGCGGCAATAACTTTTCGCCATCTGTGTCGAGCGATGGGAAAACGATCGCGTGGCTGCAGGATGCGACCGAGCGTCCCGCCGAAGTCTACGTCGCGACGGTCGGACCATCTGGCCTCAGCGGTGTTCGGCGTCTCACGCACGAGAACGACGCGCTTCTCGCCCAGCTCAAGCTGAATCCTGTCGAAGACTACTGGTTCAAGGGTGCCGACGGCGACAGCGTGCAGGGATTGATCATAAGGCCCCCGCAGTACCAGGCGGGCAAGAAGTTTCCCGTTCTCTTCCTTATTCACGGCGGGCCACAAGGCGAGTGGCTGGACCAATGGCATGGCCGCTGGAATTTCGAGCTGTTTGCTTCGCCGGGATTTGGAATCGTCGCGATCAATCCGCGTGGCTCGTTCGGTTACGGCCAGAAGTTCACCGACCAGATTTCGCGCGACTGGGGTGGGAAGGCCTACACGGACCTCATGAACGGCCTCGATGCGGCGCTCGCGCGCAACAGCTGGCTCGATTCCACCCGCATGGGTGCGGCAGGCGGATCGTATGGCGGCTACATGACCAACTGGATCGCCGGCCACTCGAACCGGTTCAAGGCGTTGTTTACCCATGCCGGCGTTTACAACCTCGAGAACATGTACGGCGCGACCGAGGAAATCTGGTTCAGCGACTGGGAATTCGGTGGTCCGTACTGGGACAAGAATGCGGTGGATTCAGTGTACCGCCGCTGGTCACCGCATCTGTTCGCGGGAAACTTCCACACTCCACATCTGGTGGTGGTGGGCGAGCTCGATTACCGCGTGCCGTACACGGAAGGTCTCTCGCTTTTCACTGCGCTTCAGCGTCAGGGCGTACCGAGCCGATTGATCGACTTCCCGGACGAGGGGCACTGGATCGGAAAGCCGCAGAATCAGCGATTGTGGTGGGGGGAGGCGCTTGGCTGGTTCAAGAAGTACCTGAACCCGTAACTGGCATCCCTGACAACGTGTGCGAATGCAACGGAACGGGTGCCAGCGTCAGTAGAGTAGCTGTTAGCGGTTAGTTCACTACGCCCTGACTTGCCTCGGTGGATGAGACTGCCTGCCCCCGCATGTGCCCAGCTACGCGAATAGCGTCCCGACGTCGTGAACTAATTGCTCGGCACTACGCTACTGACGGCTGGCACCCGTTCCGTTGCAGTAAGCCTTTCCCGATCATCGGTACCCTTGTGCCTGCATGGTGAACAGTTCCTCGTACAACCCTCCATTTGCGAGGAGCTCTTCATGTGAGCCCTGCTCCTCCACCTTTCCGTGCCGGAGCACGATGATCCGGTCGGCCATTCGCACAGTCGAAAACCGATGCGAGATGAGGATCGCCATCCGGCCGGCAACCAACTCGGAGAAGCGGAGAAACACCTCGTACTCGGCGCGTGCGTCCAGCGCCGCCGTCGGCTCGTCGAGTATCAGCACCTGCGCATCGCGAATGTAGGCACGCGCCAGCGCAATCTTCTGCCACTCGCCCCCGGACAGGTCGACGCCTTCGTCGAACCTCCTGCCCAGCATTTGCTGGTAGCCCTTCGAGAAACGCGGAAGCAGGGAGGCGGCGAGGGAGTTCTCCGCGGCCGCCGAAATCGCCGGCGGGGTTCCGTTGTTTCTGTCCAGCTCGGCGCGCACGGAGTCTATCTCGCCGACGCCAATGTTCTCGTCGAACCGCATGTCGTAGCGAACGAAATCCTGGAAGATGACGCCGATCGTGTGCCTGAGACTGACGAGATCGTACTCCTTGAGATCGACTCCATCGAGCGTGATCCTGCCTTCACTCGGATCGTAGAGTCGCGCCAGAAGCTTGGTGATAGTTGTCTTGCCGGCGCCGTTCTCGCCGACGAGTGCCACGCGCTCACCCGGCCTGAGAACCAGATCGACGTTTCGGACAGCCCACCGTTCGCTATCCGGGTAACGGAATCCAACGTTCTCGAAGACGAATCCGGATTGAATCTTCGCTGGAACCGGTCTTGCGTTCGGGGCCGATTCGATTGTGGGGCGCATTTCGAGAAACACGAAGAGATCCCGGAGATACAGTGCCTGCTCGGCCACGTTGCTTGCGGAAAGCAGGATGTTCTGGATGACGTCGCGTCCGCGTCCGAACGACGCGGCCAGGAAGGTCAGAGTTCCAATGGTGATGTCGCCCTTGGCAGCGCGAATCAGGATGACGATGTACGCCGCGTAGTAACCGATCGTGCCCAATATCGACAGCAGCGCGCTGACGACTCCGCGCCGCACGGAAAGATTTCGGTTCTCTTCGTAGAATTTCTGTGAGAGATCGCGGTAGCGCTCGGTCAGCCACGGAGCCAGGCCGAACATCTGGACCTCTTTCGCGGTCTTGTCGCTCGCGCCTACGTAGCGGAGGTAGTCGAGCTGCCTGCGCTCGGGTGTCCAGCGGAAGAGGAGCGAATAGCCCAGCGCCGCGAAATGTGTTTCACCCAGGAAGCTCGGAATCACCGCGACTGCGAGGAGCAGCAGCAGCCACGGATTGTACGCGATCAGCGCTCCCGCCAGTGTCAAGAGGGTAAGCGCGTCCTGCGACATCGAGAGCAGGAGACTGAGAAGCGCGATCCGCCCCACCGTCTGCCGCCGCGCTCGCTCGAGATGGTCGTAGAATTCCGGATCCTCGAATTGCGCCAGGTCGAGTTTCGCTGCGTGCTCCATGAGCTGAACGCTCATCGCGTTCGAGAAGAGATCGCCGAGCAGGCTCTCGATCAGCGAGGATGCACGCGCGAGAACCTCGCCCGTGAGAACGATCGCCAGCTCCAGCGCGAGGTAGCGCCAAACCTGTGTCAACGGTCCGTGCCCGGCTTTTGCCGCGATCACCGAGTCGAGGATCAATTTGCCGACCCAGAAGGTCGTGACAGGCACGACCGAGCGCACGACGCGCAATACGATCATCGCGGCGGTATAGCCGCGGTGGGTGCGCCAAATCAGCCGGAATAATGCGGGGACGTAACGCAGCGCCTCGAGTCGCTCCTTCCAGCTGACAGGCTCTTCGTCCGTGCGGGGGCGGCGGCGCGGCCCTGCGCCTCCAAAAACCGGGTGACTCATCGGCGGACTGGCTTGGCCCTACTTTTTCCGTCGCCTTCCGGCGGATGTCACCGATTGTCGCCTACTGCCAGATGTCGCGTCGCTTCGCCCACTGGCAGCTGTCGGAGATTTTCGCCGGTGGGCGGATTTCGTAGACGTGCGCCCGCTGGAAGATTTCGCAGATTTTCGCGCGTTTATCGATTTCGCAGGTTTTCCGGACTCGACCTCAAAACCCTGGGCGACCCACTCGTCGAACCCCCCAGCAAGGTTGGAGATGTCGGAGACTCCCTGCGACTTGAGAAAGCTCGTCGCGATCGATGATCTGCCCCCTCCTCTGCAGTGGACCACGATCGGCGCAGTCACGTCAAGCTCTCTAATGCGGTCTGGCAACTGGGCGAGCGGGATGTGAATCGCGCCCAGCAAATGACCTCCGCTCCACTCTTCCGGGCTCCGCACATCGACGATCTGAAGTCCATCCTTGTCGGCGACTTTCTTGAGGCTTGTCGGGTCAAGCTGCGAGACTTGCTCCAGACTTCCGAGATGGGATTTCCACTCGCGCAAAACGTCAGAGCGGAAAACCCCGGCGACTCGCGTCAGCCCGATCTTGGACAGGTCGCCAAGCAGGTTCTTCATCGCTTCATCACTCTCTGTTTCAGTGATGATGTAAAAGTCCTGTGTCTCCGGGATGAGCGCACCGGTCCAATTGAGGAACGACTTGCCAAGAGGAATGTTGAGCGTTCCAGGAACGTGCCCGGCCGCGAACTTATCCGCGGACCTTGTATCGATCACAGTTGCGCGGCTGCCGATCGCGCTCTCGAGCTCCGTCAATCCCATCCACGCCGGCTCCGCGCTTGTCGGTTGCTCGGCGCCAAGCCGGTTCACGCGCTTCATCACCGCAAAGTAGCGCGGAGGCACCGGCTGATCCTGGAGAACTTTCGCTACGAATTCCTCCTCGCTCATCTCGGCAAATGCCCAGTTGAACAGCTTCTCGTATCCGAGTGTAGACTGGGGCATCGAGCCCAGCGACTTGCCGCACGCGGATCCTGCCCCGTGGCCCGGCCATATCTGCAAATGGTCGGGCTCTCTTCTGAGTTTTCCAAGCGATCGGAACAACTCGCGCGCCGACCCTTCCGTGCTGCCCTTCACGCCGGCGGCGCGCTCGAGCAGGTCGGGCCGGCCGACGTCTCCCACAAAGACGAAATCGCCCGTCAATGCCCCAACAGGATCCTGCCCCCGCGCGAGATCGGATACGAAAAAACTAAGGTGCTCCGGAGTGTGGCCCGGCGTGTGTACGGCGCGCACGCGAATCTGACCGATGTCGACGTCCGAGCCATCCCGCAGCAAATTGGCGCCGTCGAGTGCAGCGCTCGTGTAACCCCACTCCTTCCTACCCTCAGCCGAGAGATGAAGGGTGGCGCCGGCAGCCTTGGCCAATGCGTGCGCTCCAGAGAGGAAATCGGCGTGAATGTGGGTTTCGGTCACATGAGCGATTCGCACGCGATCGCTTCCCGCTGCGCGAGTGTATTGTGCCACGTCGGAATTGGGGTCGACGACGATAGCTTCGCGCGTCTTCTCGCACGCGATCATGTAGCTCGCCTGAGCCAGGTTCTCGTCGTAAAATCGTCTGAAAAGCATCGGCCGTTCGGGGCAGGCGGTAGAGCGTTGCTGGATGGAGGGACAGTAGTTAGCGTCCTAGTGACGAACTGGTTGACTCACCGCGCAATATACCACCAACGTGAATACCGAACGGAGCCGTGACACGACGGAGCTGACTCGCGAAGAGCTGGTGCGCTACAACCGCCAAATCCTCCTGCCGCAGTTGGGAGAGGAGGGGCAGCGCGCGCTCAAGGAATCGCGCGTGCTTCTGGTCGGCGCCGGGGGACTGGGGTCGCCGGTCGCGCTCTATCTCGCCGCGGCGGGCGTCGGCACCGTCGGACTCGTCGATTTCGATGCCGTGGATCTCTCGAACCTTCACCGCCAGATCCTCCATGGGTCGGCAGGTGTGGGAAGCTCGAAAATAGACTCCGCACGTGACCGACTCCGCGACATCAATCCGAATGTCGAGATCGAAGCGTACGAAACGCGCTTTGAGTCTGGCAACGCCCTCCAAATCGCGCGCGGCTACGATCTGATCGTCGATGGTACCGACAACTTTGCCACACGCTATCTCGTCAATGATACGTCAGTTCTACTCGGGATTCCGAATGTGTACGGCAGCGTGTACCGCTTCGAGGGGCAGGCCTCCGTATTCGGCGCTCCCAATGGCCCCTGTTATAGATGCCTCTTTCGGGAGCCTCCTCCGCCCCACCTGATCCCGAATTGCGCGGAGGCCGGGGTGCTGGGAGTAGTGCCCGGACTCGTTGGAACCATCCAGGCCACCGAGGCGATCAAGCAGCTGCTCGGCCTGGGCGATACTCTGGTTGGCAAGCTGCTCACGATTGATGTGATGACGATGGCGTTCCGCACGATCGAGATTCGCCGCGACCCAGAGTGCCCGGCGTGCGGAACGCGAGAAATAACGGAGTTAGTCGACTACGACGAGTTCTGCGGTGGAGCAAGGACCGGCGAGCCCGCCGAAAGCTCCGTCAGGGAAATCCAGCCGTCCCAGCTGGCAGAGCGTCTCCAGGATGGAGAGAAACTCGAGATCATCGATGTACGGGAACCGTACGAATGGCAGATCGGCCATATCCCCGGCGCACGCCTCGTTCCCCTCGACCGGATTGCGGCGGAAATTCCGCGGTTGGACAAGCGAAAGGAGACGATTCTCTACTGCAAGGTCGGCGTGCGGAGCATGCGCGCGGCTCGGCAGCTCGCCGACGCCGGGGTCTCGGAAGTCCGCAATCTGGCGGGTGGGATTTTGCGCTGGATCGACGAAGTCGATCCGACGATGACGAGGTATTAGTTGATCCCAGCGGATCCAATCGAGCGGTTTCGCAGCGTCTACGCGCTCGCCGAAAAACTCGACCGTTCGGTCATCCCGGAACCGAACGCGATGTCGCTCGCGACAATCGGAAACCGCGATCAGCCCTCCGTTAGAATCGTTTTGCTCAAGGCACTCGACGAACGCGGATTCGTTTTCTACACGAGCTACGATGGGAAAAAAGGGCGACAGCTTCTCGCGCACCCCAGAGCCGCCCTCTGCTTTTATTGGGCTCCGCTCTCCATCCAGATTCGAATCGAGGGCAGGGTTACGAAGGTTTCAGATGAAGAGGCCGATGCCTACTTCGCCACTCGTGAACGAGGCAGCCAGATTGGAGCTTGGGCCTCGCGGCAGAGTGAGCCTCTCGAGACGCCGACCGCTCTCGACGAGCGGTTTTCCAAGTACGAAAAGGAATTCCAGGGTAAGACCATCCCGCGACCCGCATACTGGTCGGGATTCCGGGTCTGGCCGGAGAGAATCGAGTTCTGGAAGGGGAAGCCCAATCGTCTCCATGAGAGACATCTCTACACGAGAGATGGCGAAGGCTGGCTGATTGAGAGTCTTTATCCGTGACACTCAGCCGGTACCACTGGAGCGCCACACACCATAAAATGTTGAGATGACGAGCACTCGCATTTCCACACCGCCGAAGACTGCACCGGCTTCGCCGCCACCGCCGCCCGCGGAGCCGTGGACGATCGCCTCCGCGCGAGCTCTTTACAACATCGAAGGATGGGGGATTAGCTTCTTCGACATCAACGAAGCCGGACACGTCGTCGTCCGACCCGATAAGGCGAAGGACGACCGGGAGCTCGATCTCTTCGATCTCGCGAACGATCTCGAGGAGCAGGGAGTCGGCCTGCCGCTGCTACTTCGCTTCTCCGACATCCTTCGATCGAGGATCGAGTCGTTGAACGAGAAATTCTCGAGTGCGCGCCAGGAATACGGCTACGAAGGCGGCTACACGACGGTTTATCCAATCAAGGTGAACCAGCAGCGGCACGTGGTCGAAGAGATCGTCGAATTTGGAAAGAGTGCGGGCGTGGGGTTGGAGTGCGGCAGCAAGCCGGAGCTCCAGGCCGTGCTCGGGCTGGCCGAGCACACGGACCACCTCATCGTGTGCAACGGCTACAAGGACGAGGAGTTTATGCGGCTCGCCCTCATGGGCCAGAAGCTTGGACACCAGGTCTTCATCGTGCTCGAGCAGCTGAGCGAAGTGGATGTGCTGCTCAAGGTGGCCGACGAGCTTGGCGTGAACCCGACGGCGGGCGTGCGCATCAAGCTCTACTCGGAGGGCTCTGGCAGGTGGGCAAAGAGCGGCGGCGAAAAGTCCAAGTTCGGACTCAGCACCGCGCAGCTCGTCAGGCTCGTGGACAAGCTCAAGGGCCTCGGACGCCTGGACATTCTCAAGCTCATTCACTTCCATCTCGGCTCGCAGATTACCGATATCCGGTACATCAAGGCGGGTCTTCAGGAGATTACGCGCTACTACGCGGAGATGCGCGGTCTGGGCGTCAACATCACGCACGTCGATGTCGGGGGCGGACTGGGCGTCGACTACGACGGCTCGAGTTCGACGTCACAGGCGAGCGTGAACTACACGCTCCAGGAATACGCGGACGATGTCGTCTATACGATCTCCGAAGCGTGCCGCCAGCACGAGCTTCCGATGCCGCATATCATCAGTGAATCAGGGCGCGCGCTGACCGCCCATCATGCGCTGCTCTTGTTGAGTGTGATAGACGTCGAGTCGCAGGCGGACAATGCTGTGCCCGAGCTCACCAAAGATCACCACGGCCTCCTCCACGAGATGGCCGCCGACTATGCGTCCGTCTCCAAGCGCGTGTCGAAGAAGCGTGTGCGAGAGGTTTTCCATGACGCCACATTCGACAAGGAACGTGCGCAGGATCTGTTCAACAGCGGAGTGCTGACGCTGCGCGATCGGGCCATCACGGAACAGATCTATCTGTCTACGATCGCGGCGGTTGCCCGCATTGCCCAGAAGGACCGCGACGAGTATTCAGACATCATTGACGATGTCGAGGCAACGATGGTCGATCGCTATTTCTGCAACTTCTCGCTTTTCCAATCCCTGCCGGATAGTTGGGCGATCGACCAGATCTTTCCAATCATGCCCATCCACCGGCTGAATGAGGAGCCGACTCGTCGCGGGACAATTCAGGACGTGACGTGCGATTCCGACGGGAAGATCGAGACTTTCATCGGCGATCGGACCCCCCACAAGAGCCTGGAACTGCACCCCTTCAACGACGGCGATCCATATATCATCGGGATCTTTCTAACGGGCGCTTACCAGGAGATTCTGGGCGATCTCCACAATCTGTTCGGCGATACGAACGCGGTGCACATCCGGTTGTCGGAGTCAAAGGGGTACGAGGTCACGGACCTCGTGCACGGCGACACCGTGACTGAAGTACTCGACTACGTGCAGTTTCGCGCGTCCGATCTGCTGGCGACTTTCCGGCGCAAGGTTGCGAACGCGACGGGTATCGAGCGCCAGGAGGCGAACATGTTCATAGCTGATTATGTCGCGGGGCTCGAGGGGTACACGTATCTCGAGGGCGAGGCCGCTAGATAGAAAGAACTACAACTGAACGGGTGCCAGACATCAGTAGCGTAGCGGGCAGCGATTGGTTCACGACGCCCGGACTTGGCTCAGTGGCATTCGGGGCACAGCGGTTGCCTCTGCCTTGATCCGCGCTAGCGAAGTCCGAGCGTATTGAACTATCGACTGACACCTCTGTCGCTAACGTCTGGCACCCGTTCAGTTGCAGTGGCCAGACCAGGTCACGCCGCAGCAAATCTTTTCTCGACTTCCTTCCAGTTCACCACGTTCCACCAGGCGTTGATGTAATCCGGTCTCCGGTTCTGGTACTTGAGATAGTACGCGTGCTCCCACACATCGAGACCCATGATCGCCTTCTGGCCTTCCATCAACGGATTGTCCTGGTTCGGTGTGCTGGTAATCGAGAGCTTTCCACCGGTGTTGATGAGCCACGCCCAGCCCGATCCGAATCGTCCGACACCCGCTGCGCTGAACTGCTCGCGAAACTTCGCGAAGTCCCCGAATGCGCTCTTGATCGCGCTGCCAAGATTTCCACCCGGCTCTCCCCCGGCCTTGGGCGCCATGATCTGCCAGAACATCGAGTGATTCCAGTGGCCGCCGCCGTTGTTCCGGATCGCCGTGCGAACGGCTTCCGGCAGTTTGTTCACGCCGCGCATCAGGTCATCAAGCGATTTGCTCGCCAGCTCCGGTGCTTTCTCGATGGCGGCGTTGAGATTGTTCACATAAGTCTGATGATGTTTCCCGTGGTGGATCTCCATTGTCTTCGCATCTATGTGCGGCTCGAGAGCGGTGAAGTCGTAGGGGAGCGCGGGAAGTGTGAATGCCATTGTCTTTCTCCTGGTTGATCTTTGCCGAACAACGTGCTGCCTGCTTCCTGTTGGAAGCTCAAAGCTCGCCGGTATCGACGGCGGCCGGGTTTTCGTACCGTTTCGCGCGCCTCGCCCTGTATCCGCTGATGAGACCCGGGAGGATCGAGATGAAGATGACGATCGCAATCACTATCTCGATGTGCTGGTCTATTCCGGGAATATAGCTACCCAGGAAATACCCAATCCCCACCATGCTCCAGATCCAGATAACTGCGCCAATGATGTTGAACGTTATGAACTGCCTGAATTTCATGCCGCCGACACCCGCCACCACGGGCGCGAATGTCCGGATGATCGGCATGAATTGGGCTAGGACGATTGTCTTACGTCCGTATTTCGCGTAGAACTCGTGGGCGCGGATAGCATGCTTTTTGTTGAAGAAGAGGCTGTTTTCTCTATTGAAGATCCGGGGTCCGGTGGCGCGACCGATGAAATACCCAACTGAGTTGCCGCAGATCGCTGCCACCGTGAGCAGGGGTGCTAACGCGTATACGTTGAGGTATCCCCTTGCTGCGAGGAGTCCGGCCGTAACCAGCAAGGAGTCGCCGGGTAGAAACACTCCTACCAGCAGCCCTGTCTCGGAAAAAATTATTGCGGCAAGACCAAAGATTCCGGCCCATTGCACGAGTTCCGTAAGGTTATGGAGTCGGTGGAAAAGGTCGACGATTACCTGCATCGGGCCGATTTAGAGAGGTAGAATGGAAGAGAGACGTTCAAGTTCACCGACCCCGTGGTCCAAAGCAACCACAGGCGAGTGGCTGTTGACGTTCCCGGAAAAACGCCCACTAGGGTTCCGGCGCCCGCCCGGCAGAGCTGAACGTGTGTTCAATGTCGTCTCGATCCTGGTCCTCCTTCTCTTCGCTATGGGTTGGTCGTGGTCGATCGCGCGCGCGCGGGCGGCCGGCGACAGCGGTCCGGTTACTCCGGCGAGCGCCAACATCGCGACGGCGCTTACCGACAGAACAGCGCCGTCAGTCGCCTATCTCACGAACGCCGCTCTCACTGCCCTCGCCGCTCCCGCGCGTGGAGAGAGTGGCAAGCTGCGCGTCCGAATTCAGCAGGGGGGAACCCCGATTACGCCGATTCTGGGCGATACGCTTCCACCCGGAGCCGTGACGACCTTTTCCTATGGCTCGGCCGCCGAATCCACGTCTGCGTTTGTCGCTCCGCAACGCCCGGGGATCTGGAATCTGGCGCTCAGAATCGGGAGCGCCATCAAACCACTTGCTGATTTCAGCGTGATCACCCTGCGTCCCGCGACAGAAAAGAAAGGGGGGCGCCTCGGGCTCTACTACATCGGGAACTGGCCTGCCGCGCGAAAGGGTCGGCCCGGCGTGAGCTACGATCCGCCCAACGGATTCATCGAAGTGACACAGCAGAATCAGAACACCCAGCTGTCAGAGCACTTCAAGCTCAGGGATTTTCTGCCGCACGATCAGCCGAATGTCTGGCCGAAATACATAGTGGTCGACATGAAGATGATCGACAAGGACGAGCTCGTTCTGGAGGACCTGAAGGAACACGGGATCAACCCCAATGGTGTTCGGGTGTTGAGCGGATTCAGAACCCCGCAATACAACGCCGGGGGCGGCGACCCGAGAGGGCGCGCGGCCCTGAGCCGCCATATGTATGGCGACGCCAATGACATCTTCATCGATAACGACGGCGACGGACAGATGGACGACCTGAATCACGACGGGCGCGTGAATATTGCAGATGCCAAGGTGATCCAGGATGCCGTCAACCGCGTCGAGCGGGCACACCCTTCGCTGATAGGAGGGTGCGGGATATATTCTGGCACGTCAGCGCACGGGCCGTTCACCCATATTGACACGCGAGGCTACCCCGCTCGCTGGATCGGAACAGGAGACAGTTAATGGACAAGACATCTACGGCCAGCCCCGCGAACCCAGCGGAAGATCACCGACACTCGCCAGCCAACCCGAAGCGTGACCCGGCCATGCCGGTGCGCCTGGCCGATCTCGAGCCGTACGTGGGGCTGGGCTACCTGTCGAAGTTGTTCAAGCTCATGGCGATCATTCTGCTGCTGCTACTCGTTTCGGAGATCATAACCGGACTCGTGACGCAGGGTACCACCTCGATCCCGACGCTCCTGGGTGAGATGAGCCGGCTTGTGGTGCTGGCCGGATTGCTGTGGGGAAGTGGAGACCTCGCGCTGCTGCTCATCGACATGGGACACGACGTCAGAGCGACAAGAATCCTCCTCGGCCGACAGGCGCTTCATCAGACGGGGTCGACGGGAATCACCCCGCCGTCGGGCACGCCGCGAGTCGAGGGGGGAAGCTTCGTGGAGCGTGGACCCCGCTAGGCTGTTCACGATTGGCCACTCGACCAGAACGCTCGAGGAATTCCTCGGGCTGCTGGCGAGAGAAGGCGCGACACATCTGGTCGATGTTCGCGCCTTTCCCACATCGGCAAGATACCCCCACTTTTCCCGACCCAACCTCGAGCGGACGCTGATCGATGCCGGCCTGCGTTACTCACATCTGCCGTCGCTCGGTGGTCGACGGCGCGGGCGTCGCGACTCGCATAATACTCAGTGGAAGAATGCGAGTTTCCGGGCCTACGCCGACTATATGGAGACGCGGGAGTTCAACGAGGCGATCGAGGATCTTATGATTCTTGCACGGCTCGAGCCCACGGTGATCATGTGCGCCGAAGCGGTTCCCTGGCGCTGCCATCGCTCTCTGATCTCGGACGCCGTGCTCGCCAGGGGGGTATCTGTTCAACACATCCTCGACGCCGGGGCGCGCCCGCACCAATTGACGTCATTCGGGAGAATCGATGCCGAAGGACGCGTTCGCTACGATGCCGCGCCGCAAAGCGAGCTGTTCGGAGCGGAGTTGCGCTAGAAGAGCAAGGTCGTTACGGGTGCTCAGGCATGCTGGTTGCCATTTGGTATGATGTGCCCTGGCATGACGCCGGCCCAATGTCGGCAGAGTGCAGAGCGGGGGACAATTTCTATCGCGCCAGGTGTAACTCACTTCTTGCGAGGATGCCATCATGCTTTGGACGATCGCGGTAATACTCTTCATTCTGTGGATTCTCGGATTCTTCGTAGTGCACGTCGGGGGCGGGCTGATTCATATCCTGCTCGTGATTGCGGTGATCGTGATCATCTATCGCCTCGTCACCGGCAGGCCGGTCGTCTAGAAACGATTCACCTGGCCGCAGCGACTCCGGTTGCTCCGGCGTAATGCTGCCCTCCACTATCCGTGCTGAAATGGAACGTGGAGGCAGCATTTTGCATCCCACCTTGTGAGCGACGAGAAATCCGGCACGCCCAAAGGCTGGTCGACGATTCCCGAGTCGATTCTCTCAGGTGTGCGAGTCGTGTTGTACGAGCCGCAGGATCCCGTCAACATCGCGGCGACGATTCGCGCGATGAAGAACATGGGATGTTCCGACCTCTATCTTGTTCGCTCGGTGGAATACGATCCCTGGAGGCTCGAGGGGATCGCTCACGACACCGGCGACATCATCAAACGCATCCGGGATTGCGACACCATCGAGGAGGCGCTCGATGGAGTCGTACGTGTCGCGGGCTTCACAGCGAGACGACGGGCAGCCAAGCGTGATCTGACGAATCCGAAGGCCGCCAGCGTTGAGCTTCTCGATTTCGCACGGAACGGTCCGGTCGCAGTCCTGTTCGGAAGAGAGGACAAGGGACTTCCCAATGAGATCCTCGATCGCGCACACATCGTAGTCACGATCCCGACGACGGAACACGCCTCACTCAATCTCGCGCAGGCTGTTCTGATTGCCCTCTACGAGCTGCATCTCTCGGCGGCGGATTCCACTCGAACGCTCGCCCCGCCGCGCAAGGACGCCCCTCCGGCCACCGCGGAAGAATACGAGCAGCTCTTCGCTGACGCCGAGCGCGCGCTCTACGCGATCGACTTCTTCAAGACACGATTTCACGAACACATCATGCGGTCGGTGCGCACTCTCCTCTATCGCGCTGCTCCCGACTCGCGCGAGCTCGCACTCCTCCGCGCGATTTTTATCGAAATCATCCGAACGATCGATCGCATCACTAAGGGGAAGGCAGGAGGTTTGCAGCAGTGAAAGCGCACCTTGCGCCACACTAGCTATCCGAACATTTTTCCGCCT
>DASWBG010000328.1:0-5101 GCA_036390715.1 Gemmatimonadaceae bacterium | reverse complement strand
CTCCGCCTGGATCCGCTTCAAGTGGTCCGCGCCGAGGAAGCTCTCCGCGTACAACTTGTAGATGTCCTCGGTCCCCGATGGCCGAGCCGCGAACCAACCATTCTCGGTAACGACTTTCAATCCGCCGATCGAGTTGGTAGTACCCGGCGCCGTCGTCAGGATGTTGATGATCTTCTCGCCGGCCAGCTCTGACTCTTTGATATCTCGCGCCGACAGCCCGGTCAGTATTTTCTTCTGCTCCGGCGTCGCGGGCGCATCGATGCGCTCGTAAACGGGATCACCCAATTCGCGCGTGAGATCCCGGTACAGCTCGCCGGGATCCTTCCCTGTCACAGCCGTCATCTCCGCCGCGAGCAGCCCCATGATGATACCATCCTTGTCCGTCGTCCACACGCTACCATCTCGGCGCAGAAACGACGCACCCGCGCTCTCCTCACCTCCGAAACCAAGCGAGCCGCTCACCAATCCGTCCACGAACCACTTGAACCCAACGGGCACTTCCTTGAGTGTCCGCCCGATACGGGCGGTCACGCGGTCGATCATGCTGCTGCTGACGACGGTCTTTCCGACCGCGGCAGTCGCTGGCCATTGGGGACGGTGCGTGAAGAGGTACGAGATCGCGACCGCGAGGTAGTTATTGGGATTGAGAAGACCGCTGCTCTTCGCAACGATGCCGTGGCGGTCGTGATCCGGGTCGCACGCCCACGCGACGTCGAAGCGATCCTTGAGTACGATCAGCCGCTGCATGGCGTACGGCGAAGAGCAATCCATCCTGATCTTGCCGTCCCAATCCACAGTCATAAAACGAAAGGTCGCGTCCACGACGTCGCTCACGACCGTTAGCGGAATGCGGTACCGCTGTGCGATCATCGGCCAGTAGCGGACACCGGCGCCGCCGAGTGGATCGACGCCGAGTTTGAGATTGGCGCCGCGGATCGCGTCGAAGTCGATGACAGTCGCGAGGTCGCCGATGTACGCATCCATGTAATTGTGCAGGTGCGTCGTGGCGGCACTCTTCGCATTCGCGAATGGGATGCGGCTGATGCCTTTCAGGCCGTCCATCAGGAATTCATTTGCCTTATCCTGAATCCAGCCGGTGATGCTGGCATCCGCGGGCCCGCCGGTGGGCGGATCGTACTTGAATCCACCATCCTCAGGCGGATTGTGCGACGGTGTGACGACAATTCCGTCGGCCAGCCCCCGGGTTTTACCGAGGTTGTAACTGAGAATCGCGTGCGAGACGACGGGCGTCGGCGTGTAGCCTTCGCGATCGTCGATCATCACCTCCACGTCGTTGGCCGCCAGAACTTCGAGCGCGGAGGCGAACGCCGATTCCGAGAGAGCGTGGGTGTCGATACCGAGAAAAAGCGGACCGTCGATCCCGTTCTTCTGGCGATAGAGACAGATCGCCTGCGTGATGGCGAGGATGTGTTCCTCGTTGAACGAGCACTCGTGAGACGTTCCGCGGTGTCCCGACGTCCCGAACGTTACGCGCTGTGCCGCGATCGCGGGATCGGGCTCGAGCGCGTAGTACTCGGTCATGAGTCGCGGAATGTTCGCGAGTATCGATTCGGGCGCCGGTTTCCCGGCCAACGGGCTAACTGTCATTCAGGTTTCTCATCTGAATTTGTCACTCTCTCCCCCCCCCGGTGGAACGGATCCTCCAGTGCAAAGAAGAGGCGCGCGACTTTCGGGCGCGTCCAGCGCACGTTAGGCGGTCCCCGGCTGTGCGTCAATCGAGCTATCACAACAGGATACGTAGTATGGCAGAGACATCCGCAGCGCGCTGGCTGTTACGAATCCAATGTTTGAGTAATTTGTCATCATGAAAGTTCGTACCTCGTTCCGCGAGCCAGTCAACGGTATGACCCACCTTGTGGGTGCGGTCTTGTCCGTCGTCGGACTCGTGGTGCTACTCGTGATAGCGATCGAGAACCACAGCACTCGGCAGATCGTCGCGTTTTCCATCTTTGGCGCCAGTCTCGTATCGATGTATTGCGCCAGCGCGTTCTATCACTCGCTCATGCTCTCAGAACGAGGTGTCGCTGCACTTCGCCGCATCGATCACATGATGATCTACATCCTCATCGCCGGATCGTACACGCCGATATGCCTGGTGGTGCTGCGAGGCCGGCTGGGCATCGGCCTTCTCGTTGCGGTCTGGGTGATCGCCGCGCTAGGTGTCTTTCAGACGTTGGTGTGGATGCACGCGCCACAGTGGCTGTCGACTGCGTTGTACATCGGGATGGGATGGATCGCAGTGTTCATCGCTCGCCCACTGTTGGCCGCCGCGCCTCCAGGCTTCTTCTTCTGGCTCCTTGCCGGTGGAATCATTTACACACTGGGCGCCGTGGTACACGCGACCAAATGGCCGCGAGCAACCACAGGAACAACCACGCGAATCTTTGGCTCACACGAGATCTGGCACCTGTGCGTGATGGGCGGGAGCTTCGCGCACTACTGGGCGATGCTGGCGTACGTATCCAAAGCAGTCTAGCAATCGGGGCAGCAGAGGCAAACAATTTGCGAGGTTCATAGACATGAGAATCGATCAGGTTGTTTCGTTCGCAGTTCTGTCGTTGTCCGTCGGTGCTTGTGCAAAGGCTGAGAAATCATCGGGCGCTGAAACTACTGCAGTGATCACCAACATCGGCCGTCCACAAGTCGACACCACGGCAGCTAGCGCGGCGCCAATGACACTCAATCTCTCGTCGTTGGCGTTCGCAGCGAATGGGCCAATACCGACCAAGTATACCTGCGAAGGCGCTGGTGTCTCGCCCCCACTCGCGTGGTCGGGCGCGCCATCGAGCGCAAAGAGCTTCGCGCTCATCGTCGAAGATCCAGACGCACCCGACCCGGCCAAGCCGACGCGCGTCGTCTCGCACTGGGTTGCCTACAACATTCCCGCCGCTACGACCGCGCTCGCCGAGAACGCGTCGAAGACGGGGATGCCCGCCGGGAGCGCGCAGGGAAGCAATGAGAGGGGCACGCAGGCTTACATGGGACCATGCCCTCCCATTGGGAGCCACCGGTACTTCTTCAAGCTGTACGCGATCGACACGGTACTGACAGGCCTCAAGAATCCCAAGAAAGCGAACCTCCAGCAGGCAATTCAAAAGCACGTCGTTGACTCGACTCAATTGATCGGCACCTACCAGAAAACGAAAAAGTAGACGGAGGGGCCGAGTATGGATCGGGGAAGAATTAGCGCTCGGGGCTGATGCGCCTTCGACGGATTGCGTTGCTCTATTTGCTGGCCACTCTATCGGCCACCGCGTTTTCGTCCGCCGCCACGCAACAACCTCCGCCCCCCGACTCGGCAAAGCCGGCGATCAAGCTGCGAGTCTTCCTCGATTGCGGGTTCTGCGATTTCGATTTCATGCGGACGGAAATCGCCTTCGTTGACTACGTGCGTGATCGTCAGGATGCGCAAGTCCACATCCTCGTCACGAATCAGCAGACTGGCGGCGGTGGAACTGAGTTCACTCTGCATTTCATCGGGCAGCGCGAGCTCGCGAAGCTCGCCGACACGCTCGCCTACGTGTCGCCCACGAACGCGAGCCCGGACGACCTGAGACACGGCCTGGCGCGAACGATCAAGCTGGGGCTGGTAAGATTCTATGCGCATCTCGGTCAGGGCGATCGCTTTGATGTCACCTATACCGCGCCCGCCGAAAAGCCGGGGGCTGCCGCGTCAAGCAAGGATCGCTGGAAGTTGTGGGTATTCAGGCTGTCCGCGAATGGATTCGGGAGCGGCGAGAAGAGCGACAATTTCGTGAACCTCAACGGATCGGTAAGCGCCAACCGCACGACCGAGATGTGGAAGACCATACTCAGCGTAAACGGCAACTACGGCCAGAGCCGCTTCATTCTCAGCGACGGCAGCAAGTTCAACAGCTACTCGCACAGCTTCGGCTTCAGCGACCTGATCGTGAAGAGCCTCGGTCACCACTGGTCCGGCGGACAACGCGCGTCGTGGACTTCGTCGACTTTTCTCAACCAGCAGCACGCGATCCGATTCGCTCCGGCCGTCGAGTACAACTTCTTTCCATATTCACAGTCGACGCGGCGGATGCTCACGCTGCAGTACTCGCCCGGCATCAATTTCTTCAGATATCAGGACACGACCATCTTCGACAGGATCAGCGAGGTGCGTGGTGATCAGACGCTGACCGCATCGATCGACCTGAAACAGCCGTGGGGATCGGTCAGCAGCTCGCTCGAAGGCGCCGCGTACGTTGATGATTTCACCCAAAGGCATCTTGTTTTCTTCAACAGTCTCGACCTGCACCTGTTCAAGGGATTTTCCTTCTTCTCGTTTGGCCAGCTGTCGTTCATCCGCGACCAGCTGTATCTCCCCCGCGGTGATCTCAGCGATCAGGACCGGCTGCTGCGCCTGCGTCAGCTCGCGACGTCCTACACCTACTTCGTCAATCTCGGCCTGAGCTACAGCTTCGGCTCCATCTTTAACAACATCGTGAACCCGAGGTTCGGAGGGACCAGCGGCGGCTTCACGATCATCAACTAGGTTGCGGCTGTCCCGGGACGCGCGCCGGGCCCTCGAATCATCTGGCTCTTTACTTTCGCGGGGCGCCTGCCTATTCTTGGCCCCATGAGCTTCTCGTTTAGCGCGACCTATTACTTTGGCTTCTTCGGGTACAACCGATGGAGGTCCCGGTCGCGCGCGCAGTAGAGTAAAACACAGCTCGCAAAAAGACTCCGGGCCTCCGCCAATCGCGGGGGCCTTCTCTTTTCAGAGATCCCCGCGCTGAACGCCAGCCCTCTTCGTTGACATTCATCTCGGGGCAGTCATGCTGAAATCGCAAAGTTTGCACAGGAACGGTACGGGACCTCACGCGTCCGGTGAGCGCCAGACGCGCGACCTCACGATGCGCGTTGCATTTCAGGGCGATCGCGGCGCATACGCCGAGAGCGCGATCGCGCAGATATGGCGTCATCCCGTAGAACAGATACCGCTGCCGACATTCACTGGTGCCGTGCGCGCGGTGCACGAAGGCAATGCCGATGCCTGCGTGATTCCCGTCGAGAATTCAACCATCGGGAGAGTGGACGCCGGGTGGCAGGCTCTCTCCGCCTATCC
>DASWBG010000327.1:0-1794 GCA_036390715.1 Gemmatimonadaceae bacterium | reverse complement strand
GTGTACTCGGCCAGGCTGTCGATGGAGGGGCACTGGCTTCCCCGGCAGATGAGGGCCCACGTGCTGTAGACCACGCCGGCGCCGAGGGCGACGAGGAAAGTGACGACAAGCAGGACCACCCGGACGAACGTTGGGTGCCGCTTATGGAATCGGAGTTTGTTGTTGGTGTCGGCGGCCATGCGGAGTAAAGAAGATAACTGTGATACACCGAAGGTGACACCGTGGGCGGGCGTCCCTATCTTCCCCGCATGCAAGCGAAGAATTCATTGCTGGACGAGCTGTCCTGGCGCGGAATGATCTACCAACACACGGACGGTTTGGCTGACGCTCTCGCAACGGGAGAAGTGAGCGCATACGTGGGGTTCGACCCTACCGCTCCGAGCCTGCATCTGGGCCATCTCGTGCCGGTGATGGGACTTGCGCATCTCCAGCGTGCGGGGCACCGGCCAGTTGCGCTGGTTGGAGGCGGCACGGGCATGATCGGTGACCCGAGCGGGAAGACGTCGGAGCGGCCGCTGGCTTCGATTGAAGAGATCGAGGCAAACTCGCGCGCTATCGAAAAGCAGCTGGAGCGCTTTCTCGATTTCACCGGTCCGAGGGCCGCCCGCATGCGCGACAACGCAGCGTGGCTCCGACCGCTCAAGGCCGTGGAGTTCATGCGCGACGTCGGTAAGCACTTCACCGTCAACTACATGCTGGCAAAGGATTCCGTGCAGTCGCGGATCGAGGGCGGAATCTCCTTCACCGAGTTCTCGTACATGCTGCTGCAGGCGTACGATTTCCTGGAGTTAAATCGCCGCGAGGGAGTGACGCTGCAGATGGGTGGCAGCGATCAGTGGGGCAATATCACGGCGGGCCTGGAGCTGATTCGGCGGGTGGAGGGGAAGACTGCGCACGCGCTGACAATGCCGCTGGTGACAACGGCGACCGGCTCCAAGTTCGGGAAGACCGAAGAGGGAGCGGTGTGGCTCGATCCCGCGCGCACTTCGCCGTACAAGTTCTACCAGTACTGGATCAACGTGGACGATCGCGATACGGGAAAATACCTGAGACTGTTCACGCTTTTGTCCCGGAAAGACATCGAAGCGCTCGACAAGCTCATCGAGACAGCTCCGGAGAAGCGCGAGGCGCAACAAGCGCTGGCGCGCGAAGTGACTGGGCGCGTCCACAGCGGGGACGCGGCGCGAGTAGCGGAGCAAGTGTCGCTGGTTCTGTTCGGCAAGGCGGATCCCACGACGCTATCGGAGCCCGTGTTGCGCGCGTTGAGCGAGGAAGTGCCATTCGCGACGTCACGTGAAGTTCCCGGGTTGCTCGATGCGATGGTGACGCTGAAGCTTGCCGCGTCGAAAGGCGCAGCGAAACGACTCGTTGAACAGGGTGGGGTTTATCTCAACGGACAACGCGTGACTCCAGAAACCGACCTGACCTCAGCCAAGCCTTTGGCTGGGGGATATCATCTGCTGAGAAAAGGCGCGCGCGAGTATGGCCTAATTCGAGGGGGCAAGAAATGATCATGCGAAATCATCGATTACCGCTCCAGGTGGCACGCGCTGACCCTCCTCAGCATCCTGCAGCAGAGAGCTACCTTAAAGTCGTCATACTGCACTGAACCGAGGCGCACATGCTCTTCATGGTGATCGAGACATACCGCGATGGCGATGCAAAGCCGGCCTATCGCCGCTTCAAGGAGAAAGGACGGATGGCTCCGCACGGTGCTCACTACCTTTCGAGCTGGGTGACGACCGATTTCGAGCGCTGTTTTCAGGTGATGGACTGCGACGACAGAGCGCTTCT
>DASWBG010000326.1:0-21185 GCA_036390715.1 Gemmatimonadaceae bacterium | reverse complement strand
CAACTTTTCCGTCCACTCGATGAGCGTGGTGCGCGTCGCGTCGAATAGCCGCGCGATTTCTTCTGCGCTGAGGCGTCTCGTGTGCTTGACGGGCGACAGGCGGGCGCGATGGAGTATTTCGTCCGAGTAGGCGTTGCCGATCCCGCTGAACAGTCTCGGATCCGTCAGAGATCTCTTGAGGGTGTGATTCTCCTGAACCAGGCGCTCGCTAAACTGCGCAAGATCGGCATCGAGGACTTCGAGTCCGCCTCGCTCGAACTGCTCCAGCGATTGCTCACCCCGAACCAGCCAAAGCGAAGCGCGCCGTTTCGAACCGGCCTCGGTAAGAATCAATGTGCCGTTCGGGAAATCAAACGCCGCGAGTCCGATCTTACCCGGCACTTTCGTCCCGATGGGCACCCAGCGAAGACGACCAGCAATCATGAGATGGATGACGAGGAAGAGATCGTCTTCGAGCTCCAGGGCAATTCGCTTTCCCATTCTTCGCACACCGAGAACCTGTTTCCCATTGGCAGCGCTGATGGGTGGATCGACTGAACGGAGCAGAAACGGCTTGGGGATGCGAGTGCGCTCGAGCGGTTGTCCCACAATGCGGGACTCGAGCGCCTCGATATAGACGGTTATGTCCGGCAACTCGGGCATTGTAAGATTGCGCTCGGCTACTTTCTGGTTGGCAGGGGTGCCAGTGCGGCGAGCAGGTAGGTCAGGTTCGCAGTCCCATCCATGATCGGCTCGTTCGTCGAATAATCTCCAACATCGTCGTGATAGACGATGAATCCGCCATTGAATGGCGCGTATTCATCGGGATCGTGAAGGCTGATGCCGAGGAGATGCTTGTAGATGGAGGAATAGACGGGACCGTCGAGCAAGGCGCCGGTCAGCTCGACGTGCATCTCCTTCGCGACAACCGAATGAGGGTCGCGCGCGAATACTCCATCGTGCGGAAGACCAATCACCATCGAGACCCCCCACGGATTGGCCCCGAACAGCCAATCAAGCGCGGCCTGCTCGTACTCCCGAAACTGAGTGTCGCCTGTCATGCGGCGATACAGGTACGCCTGCGTCGCAAAGGAGGCCATGAGGTTGTTCGAGCACCATATGAATGGAATCCCGATCCGGAATCCGTTGTCAGCGCGGCTCACCACCGCGGCCAGTCCCTTCCTGTAATACTCGGCGACGATTCTCTGATCAGCTGCGTTGGCGTTACGCCAGATTTCGTGGTGCCCGTTGTTGTGCCAGGGATACCACTGGTAATGTTTGGCGGTGTCTGCCCCCATCCATGGAGTGACGGGCTCACGTGCCGCGTACTCCAGTGCATCGCGGAGATAGGTGCGGTCGTGTGTGAGCGCATAAAGCTCCGCCGCGGCGAGCTCCATGTCGTCGGCCCAGTTGTCTTCTTCGTAATAGTAGGGAGCGTGGCCGGGCGCTCCCTGGCAAACGCCGGGGGATTTCTTCCCGATCGCGTAAGCCGACAGCGCTTTCTGACGCAGCTTGGCGGCGAAGATCGGATCGGTCTTCCGGTAAGTCGCTGCCGCGAGCGCAAACGTTGATGCGTATTTGCCTGCGGTCGATGCGAGACCGTTAGACCTGTTCTTGTACTTGAAGAGTCCCTGCGGCTTTCCGGTACAGGGATACACCGGTCTTTCCTTGCCCTTACCCCAGCCGTAGTCCGCCGAATCGGTGGTGGGAAGATCCCAGTAAGTGTGATCGCGATCGTCGCCGAGTTGGTTGTACATCTCCGAGTCGGATGGAAACATGCGCACGAGCCACTCGAGGCCGTGGCGAGCCTCATCCAGTACGTCGGGAATGCCATTGCTCCCGGGGAGTCCACGCGAATCGAAGCGATCCGCAAAGGATGCAGGATGATCGCGGAGCGCCATCAGCATTACGAACGTCGCGTTCGCGGATGTCATCACGTACTGCAGGTAGTCCGACGCATCCGCCCAGCCGCCCGTTACGGGAACGAATTTGCCGGCGCGCGAGGAGTCGTCGACCACGATACCGTCGCGCGTATGGACCACGGTCTTGAACAGCGGATTGAATCCTGAGCGCTGCTCCCTCATGTAGTAGAGCAGAGTATCGGCCGCGCCGGCGTAGACATTCGTCCGAATGCGAACGATGGGTGAACTGACACCGCCGGCCGATACATGATACTCGCCAGGCTTTCTGATCGCAGAGAAATCGAGGCGGTAGTTGACGACGCAGGGTCCAAACGGCTTGGTGAGCGTTGCTGGCCGCTCGAGAATCGCTTTGCCTGTGGCGTCACTGACGACGAAATCGCGAAGCTCGGTCTGCGTGAGCGAGCAGAAGACTGCCACTTTCGGCGCGTCGGGAAGGTAGCCCAGCTGATTGATGCGGATTACCGCCGGGATTGGCGCCGCCGCAGTTACTTGCGCGAAGATCAGGAACTCAAGAAAAGGCATGACGAGAGACATAGACCGCGAGCAGGGACGCGTTTCAAGGCAACGAGTCGAGCACTCGACGTTTTCCAAACGAATCGATGTCGAATGCGACTGCCCTGCCTTTCCCCGCTATCGCTCCGCGTACCGTTGCGAGCGCGTCGTAGTAATCGAGATATCTGAACGAAGAGATCTGGCCGCTGACGAACTCGTACTTCGTCACGGCTTCCCGCCACTGCGCGATCTCATCGCTCACTCCAACATAGATATATGGAGAGAACGAATCCGCGTCCTCCCAATTGTCGGTGTAATAGACTCCGCGCACAGCGCGATGCGCTGGGTGCTCGCTCACGACTCCGTCGAGCGATGCGAGGAGCACAGCGTCCTGGACGATCAGGCTCGTGTTGGCGTGATCCTTATGGATGCTGTGGGACCAATGAGTAATGATGTAGGCCGGTCTCACCGTGCGGATCACGTCGGCGACGTACCTGCGCACGGCTTCGTCATTCGGGATTTCTCCGTCGCGATAGGGCGCGAAGATGGTTTCCGCGCCGATCACCGAGTCAGCGGCAAGTGCCTCGCGCCGCTTCTGCGCTCCATACACCGCTGGCGAGAGTCGAGAGTTACCTCCTTCGCCGAGCGTCATCTGGAGAATCACGATTCGATCGCCGAGCTTGTGCTGCTTGATGAGCACGGCTCCCGCGGTCAGCTCCATGTCGCCGGCGTGGGCGCCGATGGCAAGGATCGTCTTCGTCGGAGCTTTCGTCACAGCTGTCGTCTGTTGCGCGTAAATCCGCGGCGTCGCGCAAAGGACGCCAATGACGACAACCAATGAAAGAGAGCCGAGCCGGTCAGTCATCGGATCAAATGTGGGTCCCGGAGAGGGCCCGTGCAAAGAATTGATATGCAGCCGCGAGATGCGGTCGCCGGATGTACTCGGTACCCAATCGCCGGCCCCCGTCCAGCGCCAGCACTACAAGTCGCGACGCAATTCGACGGATCTCAGGATCAGCCAACCCGAGTCGCCCCGCGCGTTCGAGCAACTTCTCGCTGGGCGCGCCGATCAAGTCGGCCGCCTGGTGGGCGCTCTCTTCATCGTAGACGAGGCTGGAGACGAACACCACCGGGGCGGCCAGCGTATCGGGCTCGATCGTGTCGGCCGATCTCAGCTCGAAGAACTCCTTGGGGCGCACCTCGGGAAAAAGTGTTGAGAGATGAAACAGCCAGTCTTCCATCTTCACAGCCGGCTCATTGATCCATTCGCGAAATGGGCGAAACGCCGACCCATCGCCGCGGCGCATGGCAATCGCATCCAGCGCGAAACTCAGGTATCGCTCGACATGCGCGGCTTCGTCGTAAATGATGCCTGTTCGCGAGGGATCGAGAGTCCGCCAAAGGTGTGCGCGATAGCTTGCCCATCCTGTCGGCCTGTGCTCGTATTGCCGCGAGTTCGCGAAGAGCGCGACCACAATTGGTGCGAGTCCGTTGAGGAGCCGCCACCTGGATTTCGGATCCTCCCCTCGCTCGATATTCATCTGGAGCGCCGCGGTCTGTCGCATCATCTGGACGCCTGACGGCCCGATGGACTCGAAGTAGCGCGTCATTCCGGTGTAACGTTCGCGCTGAAGCTGGAGCGGAACCGAATCGATGGCGTTGAAGGGGTCGACTCCCAGTGCGAGGAGCTCGATTCCTGCATTCGACATGGCATCGCGCAGCATCTTCACCAGACTCTGCGTCGAGTCGATGCCCTCTGACGCAGATGGCTTGGGGGCAGTGCTGATCTCAATCTGTCCACCCGGCTCGAACGAGATGTACGCTCCATCCGGCAGTTTCCACGATGGCGGGTCGCCGTCGTTCGACTGTTCACGCCAGCCTTCGCGTCGCCCCAACTGAGACAGCACTTCGGCCGTCGATGCGCGCGCGTCGCCGGTGGCGAGTGCGCGCGTGCGGGTTGTTTTGTGAACTGGAATCAGCTCCAGCTCCAGGCCGATCGCATAGGGATTCGCGGATCTGGTCGGAGCGAACAGTCGCTGCCGGACATCCTCCAACAGCTCCGCCTCTGAGAGGCTCACGAGGCTGGCTCAGCCCTCCACGCGGGCGAGCGCCAGAGCGAAAGACGCATCATCAGCCGGCATCCATTTCTCGATCGAGAGACCAGACGCCGAGAGCATGTCCTCGAGGATCGGGCGGTCGTACTTGTAGCTCAACTCGGTCCGGATGCTTTCTCCCTTCTCGAAAGAGATCTCGCCGATCTCCGGGATTGTCACCTTGTGCGCCCTGCGGGCGACCAGGTGCATCTCTACCCGGTGGTTCTCGCTACTATAGAATGCGCGGTGCTGGTAGTCGCTTACAGGAAAACTCGCGCCAAGCTCGCGGTTGAGACGCTCGAGAATATTGAGGTTAAAAGCGGCAGTCACGCCACTGGAATCGTTGTACGCCCGATTGATGATGTCTGGATCCTTGATCAGATCCGCGCCCAACAGGAAGCGATCGCTCGCTCCCATCTCGCCCGCGATGTGGGACAGTAATTGGATCGCCTCGTCGCGCGGAAAATTTCCGATCGTACTGCCGAGGAAAGCAACCAGCGTCGGACTCGCGACCGGCGGAAGCGCGAAAGGCTCGGTGATATCGGATACCACCGGCATCACTTGAACGTCCACGTAATCGGCGCGGAGCTGGAGGGCCGCGGCTTCCAGGAACTCCTTGCTGACGTCGACTGGTACGTAACACTCAGCACATCCATTCGAGCGCATCTCGTCCAGGATGATGCGCGTCTTGGTTGCACTGCCGGCGCCAAGCTCGACGAGAGAACACGGCCGCACGGCTGCGATGATCTCTGCGATCCGCTGCTCCAGCAGTGTCCTCTCCGCGCGGGTCAGATAATACTCCGGAAGCTGGGTGATCTCCTCGAACAGCTCGGAGCCGCGCTCGTCGTAGAAATATTTTGGCGATAGCTGCTTCGGCGATCTCAACAGACCCTGGCGGACGTCGCGCACCATCTGCTGCCTGGAGCGGTGCACTGTATAGGGCGGTGTGACTCCGCCGACAACGGAACCGCGATTGCCGTTTTTCATGCGTCCTGGGCGCAACGGAAACCGCTGAAGATCTGCCGCCTGATCGGGTAATCCCAATTTCTGAAAGTGTTGCGGATTGCACCTGGCCGGGTTGCCCACGAGCCGCCCCTCAGGACTTTGTACTCGGAACCGAAGAACTCCTCCGAGTATTCCTTGTACGGAAAGCTCTTGAAGCCAGGATAGCCATTGAAGTCGCTCGATGTCCATTCCCACACGTCGCCGATCATTCCACAGCAGCCGAGTGGCGAGACGTTCCGATGGAAGGCATCGATCGGCGCGGTGCCGAAGGCTAGCTGGTCGATGTTCGCGGAGTGCGAGTCGGCCTTGGAGTCGCCCCAAGGAAACTTGTGGGCGCGTTGTGTCGACGGGTTCCAGGAAGCCGCGACCTCCCATTCGAATTCAGTCGGGAGCCGCTTGCCCGCCCAGGCCGCGAACGCTTCAGCCTCGTAGTAGCAGACGTGACATACGGGGTGCGTGGCATCGACCGGATGTGTGATGTCCATCGACCGTGTAACCCATCCGTCGCCCGAATGGCTCCAGTACTTGGGAGTCACTGCCCCGGTTTCCGCCAGCCACCGCTGGCCGCCACTGGACCAGAACTCTTTTCGCTCGTACCCGCCGTCGCTCATGAATTCCATGTACTGCCAGTTAGCTACGGGAAAACGATCGATCAGGAACGGAGGCAGATCGATTGCATGCTCCGGTCGCTCGTTGTCGTAAGCTTCACTCCGGTCGTGTGTCCCGATCGAAACCCGTCCACCGCCGAATGACACGAGCTCGGGCCACGCGGTTGTGCGCGCCGCAAAAGAAACTTTTCGCGGGGCGTGATACGGCTCGCCCTTCTTCAGCTGCAAGGTCTGAAGAATCGTTTCGTTGTGCTGGTACTCGTGCTGAAGGACCATGTTGTAGACATACCCGTCCCGCAGCAGCGGATTCTCGTCGTTGAATTCCACGGACTCGAGGCACTTGAGCACACGGCCGCGAATCTCCCGAAGCCGTTCCATCATTTCGGCCAGAGTCGGAAGTGCGAGCGAGGCGCGAGTTGCGCGAGGATGCTCGAACGGGTTGTAGAGTCCGGGCATCTCGGTGAACTTGATCGGGCCATCGAGATTCTGTGTGAGCCAGAGCTCCTCGAAGTGCGCGATGTGGCCAACGTCCCAGATGATGGGACTCATCAGCGGATCATGCTGCTGATGCAGATCCTCGTCGGAAAGCCCCGATATGAGCAGGAGCGTCCTCTCGCGCGCCTCGCTAAGGAGGTTCGCGATCTCCTGCTTTGAAGCAGGATCAGAGGATGGTTCGGGTATTGTGTGTCGGGATGCAGTCATGGAAGGAGAAACGGGGTCCGGCAATTAAATGCAATGTTACCGAAGGACCCGAAACTTGCCAGCCGAAAGCGCGTGTGGATATTCTGGCGCGCCGTCCCCGGGTTCCCGATCTTCAACTCCAACAGCTACTTACGGCGCCCGTCGATGAAGCGCTACACTCCTGACATACCGCCTGCATCCGGGACACACACGAATGGCCGAACAGAGAATCGCACTCGTAACGGGCGGGAACCGCGGAATTGGGTTGGAGGTCTGCCGCCAGCTCGCGGGGCTCGGCATCAGGGTAATCCTGGGATCACGTGATGCGGCGAGGGGAGTTGCCGCCGCGGGAGAACTGGTCGCCGAGCGATTGCCGGTTGAAACGCGCCAGCTCGATGTCGCAAGCGCGAAGAGCATCAGCGAATGCATGAACTGGGTGCGTCGCGATGTGGGACGTCTCGACATTCTGGTGAACAATGCCGGGATCATGATCGAAGAGGGCGACGCCGATCCCATGGAAGAAATCGAGATCATTCGCGAAACGATGCAGACCAATGTCTATGGCCCATTTCTGCTTTCCCGCCTCGCCATACCCATCATGAAGAGCCGTCGCTATGGGCGAATCGTCAATCTCTCGAGCGGTATGGGCTCGTTAGCAGAAATGGGCGCCGGATACATCGCCTACAGGTTGTCGAAAGCGGGGATCAATGTGGTGACTCGAGTGACGGCAGCCGAAACGGAAGGGATGGGGATCCTGGTAAACTCGGTTGACCCTGGCTGGGTACAAACGGGAATGGGCGGGCGCGGTGCCACGCGGACTGTTAAGAAAGGTGCCGAGACTGTCGTATGGCTCGCGACTGCTCCTGACAACGGTCCAACGGGCGCCTTCTTCCGCGATCGCAAAGCGATAGCGTGGTAGAATTGCACTCGCCAATGTTCGCGAATAGGTTTTCGGTCACCGCGTAACATGGCGAACCCCACAGTTGCACTCAGTCCCTCGGGACGTCACAGCCCGCTGATCGGTTTCTTCGAGCGGGTGCCCATCATAGCAGGCAGCGCCGTAGCCATCATCGGCGCTGTGGCGCTGGCGGGCTGGGCTCTGAATCTTCCTTTCGTCACGACAATAACGACCGGCGGATATCCGATACTTCCGCTGATGGCGGTTTGCTTCGTTCTGGCCGGTGGCGCGCTGACGATGTCTGTGCGCCCGCATCGAAGTGCAACTCTGGACGCGGTTCAGCAAACCCTCGCCGCGCTCGTCGCCACGATCGCCGGGCTCACGCTCTACGAATACCTTCGCGGCAGCGATTCCGGGTTCGACCTGCTGCTCTTCGGAGACAGAATCAAGCAGGTCTCCAACCATCCTCCCGGCCGCATCGCGATAAACAGCGCCGGCAGCCTTCTGCTTTTCGCACTGGCGCTTCTTTCGATCCCCCACGATCAGCGAAGGCACGATCTGCGCGCGCAGATGTTCGCCACGCCGGCTCTCCTGATCGCGCTGCTCGCGATTCTCGGATATCTCTTTGGCGTCAAGGGCATGTACAGCCTGTCACAGTCGTCGGGTATGGCGCTGTGGACAGCGGTCGGGCAGCTGATACTCGGAATCGGAATTCTCGTCGCGGTGCGAGATCGTGGCGTCGCCCTTCTGTTACTGGACGAAGGTCCGGGGGGCGTGCTCACGCGGAGACTCCTTCCCGCCGCCGTACTCGCGCCGATCCTGCTCGGTGTCATCAGAATACTCGGCGAATCATCAGGATTCTACGAGACCGAATTCGGCGTATCGCTATTCGCGGTCGCCAGCATCCTAACGTTCGTAGGACTGGTGCTCTGGTCAGCGCGCGTACTCCGCAACACCGACAAGGAGCGCGTCGATCTGCTCGCGCTAGAGAAGCAGGCGCGCGCTCACGCGGAGAGAGCGCGGAGCGAGGCCGAAACCGCCCGCGCGGAAGCCGAGCGCGCGAACAACAGCAAGACGGATTTTCTCGCGGTGATGTCGCACGAGCTGCGTACCCCCCTCACCGCGATCATGGGATATGAGGAGCTCCTCTCCGATGGCATCACGGGGCCCGTGACAGAGCTCCAGCGGCAGCAGCTCGGAAGAATCAACGCCAGCGCGCGCCATCTGCTCGGCCTCATCGACGAGATACTCACTTTTGCCCGAGTGGATATTGGGCGCGAGCGGGTAAGGTATGAGTCGATGTCGTGCAACCACACGCTCGCCGATGCAGCCGCGCTCGTGGAGCCCATGGCTGCCGCGAAAAACATCGACTTCATCGTCGAGCTGCTGGACGAGGATCAGGCGATCCAGACGGACGGCACGAAACTGCGGCAGATGCTCGTGAACCTTCTCTCCAACGGCATCAAGTTTACGGAAAGAGGTGAAGTCCGGGTCGGTCTGTCGGTCCGCAGTGGAACTCTGGAGGTGAGCATCGCCGACACCGGTGTCGGGATTCCGGCCGAGAACATCGAGGAAGTATTCGAGCCGTTCTGGCAAGCCGAGCAGACCGCCACCAGAAAAACCGGCGGTACCGGGTTGGGGTTGAGTGTCACGCGCAAGCTTGCGCGTCTGCTCGGTGGTGATGTAACCGTCGCGAGCAAGGTGGGAGTGGGCACGACTTTTCTGTTGACGCTACCGATGAAGGCCCCGGCGGGCGAGACGATTCGCCGCCGCGACACGCCGACGACACCCACCAATCCCGTTCCCGCGCTTCACGTCTAGCTCGACCGCTTTGCCCCCAGCGCGTTCATCAGTGGAGCGATTTCGTCGCACAGCTCGCGCGCCAGAAAACCCATCGGACCTATTCGTCGTTTGAGCCGGTTTCCAGCGGCGCCGTGCAGATACACCGCCCAGACCGTCGCTTGATCGAGCGTCGCACCACGAGCGAGTAACCCGACGATTGCTCCCGCGAGAACCTCGCCCGAGCCGGAGGTAGCGAGCCCGACTTCTCCCTCGGCGTATCGAAACACTTCGCCGTATGGCGTGGCGATGAGCGTCTCGGCGCCCTTGAGAGCGACAACGACGTTTAGATCCTTCGCGACACTCATTGCCACGCCGAGCGGATCTGCCTCGACGCTAGCCGTCTTGTCACCGGTGATCTTTGCCATCTCAGCCAGGTTTGGCGTGAGGATGACACGGGTTTCCTCGGTGAATCGATAACGACCGTCGCGCAGCGCGCTCAAGGCAAGGGCGTCGATCACGATCGGCTTGTCGGCAACTCGACGAATCGCTTCGTCCATAAAGCTCCGAACTGCATCTGTGTTCAGCATCCCCGGCCCGACGAGAATTGCATCGGCGCCCAGAGCGTAGTCGGCAGCGCGACTTCCGGATTTCCGGTCGAGGAATCCATCGCCCGATTCCGGGAGCGAGAAAACGCGCGCTTCCGGGAGGGCGACACCGAGCGAAGTAGCGGCGCTCCGCGGCCCCGCGAGCTGTAGCTTGCCAACGCCCACACGAAGCGCGGCTAACCCGGCGAGAAGAAGCGCGCCGGGAACTTCGGCCGCGCCACCAATCACCATTGCGACGCCACGATCTTCCTTGTCCGCCGACGAACCAGGGTGCGGCAACTGCCAACGCCGGAGAAGCGGCGCAGTGACGGCAACCGGCTTTTTGTTAGCGCGCGCCAACGTTCGCGTCCGGCTCCGATGTCACGGGAGCGCCGGCTTGCTCGAGGGGCGCAACGAAGTTGTAGAACTTGAGACGCACGTTACCGCGGGGTCCGAGAGTCTCATCGTGCTCGTAAAGAGTCACGGAACAGTTTGCGATTTCTGCCTTCTTGTCAATGGCGAGGACTTCTGTCTCAGTGAGGTGCTCGAGGATGTAGCGCATGCAGAGCACGACTACCGCGTGACAAACAATGAGGATGCGCTGGCCGCGATACTCGCGCGTGATCATCTCGGTCGCGCTGCGCAGCCGGAGGATGACATCGCACCAGCTCTCTCCTCCCGGTGGACGGTGGTAGAACTTTCCGAGCAGGCGGCGGTGCTCGGCCTGCTCGGGGAACTGCTCCCGGACTCCGATGTGAGTCAGCCGGTCTAGAATTCCAAACTCTTTCTCGCGGAATCGTTCGTCGACGAGAAATGAGTAGGAATCTTCAGGGATTCCCGCGGTCTTGATGATGAGCCCGGCGGTGTGACGCGCGCGAAGATACGGGGAGGTCATAACTACATTGGGGCGATCCTCCGGCGGCAGTGTTCGGAACCAGTTTCCGAGCGCGATCGACTGGCGTTCTCCGAGATCGGAGAGTGGAACATCGATGTCGCGGATGCGGAGATCGATGACTGACTCGCCTGCCTCCAGCGCAGCGTCGCGCGCGACATTCCCCGCTGATTCACCGTGGCGGACGATATAGAGGAGGTCCGGCCAGATTTGGTTTGGCTTCACGCGCGGAAACAGGTCAAAGAGCGTACCAATTCCCATGTTGAGATGGCGCGCACCTCTGGTGCGAACCTTGTAGCTGTCTCCCGCATGAGATCAACGCCCGAGCGGCACGATCCAGATTGGCCGCGCTACCCTGAGACAATTCTCAGATTCTCGACGCAGCCGATGGTGGAAATAGACCTGCGCGTGATTCCATCGGAGAGCGCGCTTGCGAAGCTCGATGCGGCGGGATTCGGCCAACCCTTCGCGGTACTGACCGCATTCGATCCCCGCGGGCGCGATCTCTCGAAGGCGGAGAATGAAAAAAGAAGGCGCGAGCTGGATCGACGACTGACAGCGGAGGGTTACAGGTTCGTACATGTGGACGCGTGCTCTCCCGATCGCTCGCACTGCGAGCGCAGCGTCGCCGTGGTGATGCCTCAATCAAAAGCGATCGATCTCGCGCTGGTGCTGGAGCAGGTCGCGATTTTCTGGTTCGATGGGAAGCGCTTCTGGATCTTCGGCGTCGTCGTAGAAACGGATCCTCTCATGTTACCGCGCAGCTCGTAATTCCGAGACGGAACCTCAGGACAGCTGCCCGGAGCCATCAACTGTGAAGCCGATAGCCCGGGCGGGTAGTCTTCAGTAGCAGTAAAAAACTCTAGGTGACCGGCTTGTATCTATACCCGTACGCCCCGCCCTTAGCCGACGTGATCTTGAACGTCCCGGACTTCTTCGGCGCAACGGGTCCCACCGAAGCGGTTTCCGTCGAGATCACCGTCCCGCTCTTGTCGAGGATCTCGAAACTAACGGAGTACGTCTTGGGCGTCGTCCCGCGATTCTCGATCGTTCCAACCAGCAGCGTCTGGTCGGGCCGGCGCGTGAACTCGGTTACCGCCAACTTCACCGGCATATTCTCCGACTTGTTGTTGAAGTACACGAGCGAATCCGTGTAGATCTTCTGGAGCTTCTTGTCCTTCGTTCCCTTGTACAAACCCTGATACGCGAAGGCGTAGAGCAGCTGATTGTCGGGATTGCTCGGGTCGAGCGAGACGAGCTTATCGATCAACGGGAACGCCTTCGGGAACTGGTTGTTCTGGATGTACGTCGCCGCCAGGTTGTTGATCGCATCGCGTGAGTAGGGATTCTGTGCGAGGGCGGCATCGAAAAGCTTGAGCGCATCCGCCTGATGTCCGTTGCGGGTCGCGACCACGCCGGCGTGAACCAGACTGATTTCCCCGTACTTGGATGGGTTGGCAATCATCGACGCATAGACCGCGGGCACGGACACACTGTCGCCGGCCTCCACGTACATGCGCGACTCATTATCGATGGCGTCGGCGAGAAGAAGATCGTTGTTGGCCACCGCCATGTAATCCTGCCACGGCTTGATCGCCTCCTTTGCTGCCGCGCGCCTGGCGGCGCCAGTGGCGGCATCTACCCTGTCGGACCCTGCCGACGCGATTTCGTACAATGTCTTGGTGCGAACATCCGCGTAGATCGTGTCAGTTCCCGCGGCGGCTAGTGCCTGCTTCCAGTAATCCATCGCCGCCGCCGAGTTCTTCCGCTGCTCCGCGACCGAGCCAAGTACCGAATAGGCGTACGGCGCGTGACGGTCCAGCACCAGGGATCTCTTCGCCAGCATTTCTGCCGAATCGAGCTGACCGGCGTTCAATGCGTTGATTGCGCCGTTGAGCGCGTTGAGCCATGGCTTCTGCTGCCGCCACTGAGAGATGACAGTCACGCACTCGGGTGAGGCCTTCTCGACGATCGAAAACGCGGAATCGGCCGCAGCATACAGATCGACTGTTGCCGTGGGGTTGGTCGTCATCCCGAGCGTGCCGCGCTGAACGACTGCCTGAGCGTTCGGCTGCATCAGATAAATGATGTACGCCTGACCACGCAGAAAATTGCGCGCGGTCGGGTTATCGTTTCCGTTGTCCACGAGCCTGAGCACTTCCTGGAGATCCCGGGTTGGATTTCCCTTCTCCGAGGCAGAGATGGCGCGCGCCATCGAGAACTGGGCCTTCGCGATGTCACCCTTCGTGTTGGCGGTGGGATCGCAACTCGTAGCATTCTGCGCCGAAAGCGGCGATACGGCGATGGCGCCGATCGACAAAGCGGCCGCGATGCTGGTCACAGTAACTCTCATCAAGGATCTCCCTGATTCGTAAAATGAGAAGACGGGGGTCTGAAAATACGTCCGATAATATACCGCCCCGCACCTATCGTTCCCCCGTTGCCTCGACGTCGCTCCGTATCCTCCATTCCTCCCCAAAATCCGCCCAAAAGCGGCTAGGCGCGCGTCCCGGATCGGGCTGCTTCTCTTACGAGCGCCAGCGCTCGTTTAACATGCGCCTCAGTCGTGTGGATGTTGCCGATCGCGATCCTAAGGGCATAACTCGTCCGCACGCGCGTGTGCGACAGAAAGACTTCCCGGCCCGCAACGACCTTCTCAAGCAGTCTGGCGTTATGCTGGTCGAGATCGCGCCCCTTCATGCCCGGGGGACAGTGCCGGAATACCACGGTCGAGAAGTTTATCTCCGCCATTCGCTCGAGCTCGGGATCGTCATCGATCCACTCCCCCAACCGCCGAGCGATCCGAATGTGTTCCCTGATCAGCGATCGCAGACCGTCGACTCCAAAGTTCCTGATCACGAACCAGAGCTTGAGCGCGCGAAAACGGCGGCCCAATGCGATCCCATAATCCATGAGGTTGGCAACGGCATCGCCTTCGCTCACGACCAGGTAGTCGGGAATGTGCTGAAACGCGCGCTTCAGCAAATCCGGACGCCGTGTGTACAGCGCCGAGCAGTCCATCGGGGTGAACAGCCACTTGTGCGGATTCACCACCAGGGAGTCGGCCCGGTCGCATCCGTCGAGCACGTGCCGCATCTCTGGCAAAATCGCCGCGGTTCCGCCGTACGAAGCATCGACGTGGAGCCACATCCCGTGGCGTCCGCAAATCTCCGCGATTGCCGGAACCGGATCGATGGCCGTTGTCGAAGTCGTCCCCGCCGTTGCGACGACGGCGACCGGCACGCGTCCCGCACGCCGATCGTTCTCGACGGCCGCGGCCAGTGCTTTCGCGTCCATCCTCAGTGCCGAATCGGTGGGGATTTTCTTGAGGGCCTCGAGCCCGAAGCCGAGCGTCATCACTGCTTTGTCGACGCTCGAGTGCGCCTCCTCGGAGCAATAAAGGACGACCCTTGGCAGATTGGCCCTCCCCGACATCCCCTCCTCCCGGATCCGAAGCTCGGGGCGCATCTCTCGTGCGGCTGCCAGGGCGTAGAGGGTGTTCGACGAGGCGGTGTCGCCAATGATGCCAAAGAAACCTTCGGGAAGCCCGAGCATTTGCCGCAGCCAATCCAGGGTCAGCTCCTCGAGCTCGGTTGCAGCCGGACTTGTTCTCCACAGCATGGCGTTGACGTTGAGCGCAGCGGTCAGTGTCTCCCCGAGAACTCCGGCGGCTGTGGCGGAGTTGGCGAAGTAAGCCATGAAGGCCGGGTGGTTCCAGTGCGTGATGGCGGGAACAATGAGCCTTTGGAAATCGTTTAGGATTTCCTCCATCGATTCTCCCCGCTCGGGCGGGGATATTGGGAGGGCGCCGCGTACGTCACCGGGACGGACCGCTGGCAGGACGGGCCATTTGTCCGGCGCGTCGAGATAGTCCGCTATCCAGTCGATCACCGCATACCCGTGCTTACGGAATTCAGCCGGTGACATATCGGAGACAGGCCGCACTGTGTGCGGCATGGACTGCTCGGCCTGCGTCAGCGGCTCCTGCGGCATCGGATCCATCGCACCAAATATAGAGTTCCCACCCGTGACGGACGGGCTCGCGCCGACGTTATACTTGCGCGAATGGCCCCGCAATCCGATCGTGCTGATCCGCGGCTATGATCCTTTCACAACGACTCCGATCGAGCTGAAGCTCAATCGCGAGTTACTATCACTAACGGCAAGAATGAAGTCTGCTGATTCCAGCGCGCTGGGCAGAAAAGCCGTCGCGCACCTCAAAAAAGTCGACCCCGTGCTCGGACAGGTAATCGACAAGGTCGGCGTTTACAAAGGCTGGCCTGCGAGCAACGGCACTCACTTCGACGCGGTCGCCCGTTCGATCGTTTTTCAACAGCTGTCAGGTAAGGCTGCGAGCACGATTCACGGACGCTTTCAGGGCTTGTACGGTGGCCGTACACCACTTCCAGCCGAGCTGGCAACCACTTCTGACGAGCAGCTACGAGCAGTCGGGTTGTCGCGCCAAAAATCGGCGTATCTCAAGGACCTTGGCGCCAAGGTCGCATCGGGCGAGTTGCCGATCGAGACTCTTCACGAGCTGACCGATGAGGAGGTCATTTCTGCGCTTACCCAGGTCAAAGGGATTGGCCGGTGGACGGCTCAGATGTTCATGATGTTCCGGCTCGGCCGACCAGATGTATTGCCCGACCTGGACCTCGGAGTACAAAAGGGGATTCAGCGGGCGTACCGTTTGCGTAAGCTTCCAACACCAGAGAGGGTAAAGAAGATCGGAGCCAAATGGGCGCCGTATCGCACCATAGCGTCGTGGTACCTGTGGCGTCTGCTGGACACGCCCGTACTGGTACCACGCTCTGGAGGTTGATTGCTGCATCCGCTCGCATCACTCGCCGATCAGCTCACAGCGAATGGTGGGCACGACAGAATCGCGCAGCTTGGAGCGCTGCTGTTGTCGACAGCACACGCCGAGCTGCAGGCCGCCGTGGATTCACGCGCATATGACGGCGCGCTGTCACGTTGCCGCATCGTGCTCGCGGCGCTGTTCGGCGAGCCGCAGGGGCGTTCGTTTGACGTGAAGTTCTGGGACGGGTCGATCGATCGCGGGGGCGGCCCGCACTCGCCGTTCACGATGGTGCTCAATCGGCCTGCAGCGCTCCGGCGCATGCTCCTTCCTCCGAACGAGCTTTCCATCGTCGAGTCATACATCAGCGGAGATGTCGAGATCGAGGGCAGCATGGAAGCCGCATCAGATCTTTCTGAGATGATCGGGGATCGGCTCCGCTCTCCTGTCGCAGTTGCGCGTCTGGTTGGTCTGGTGCTGCGACTGCCGGGTACCGCCGACGACAATCTGGCCGACGCACGCTTCCCGGAGCGGGCAAAAAAGCTCGGGCCACGGCACACTCCGGTTCGCGATGCCGCGGCGATCAACTTTCACTACGATGTCGGCAACTCGTTTTACAAACTCTGGCTCGACCGGCGGATGGTCTATTCGTGTGCGTACTTCCGCTCGTCGGAAGACTCACTCGATGTCGCGCAGGAGGCAAAGCTCGATCTGATCTGCCGGAAGCTTCGTCTCAAGCCCGGCGAGCGCTTTCTGGACATAGGCTGCGGCTGGGGCGGGCTCATCATGCATGCCGCCGAGCACTATGGAGTGGATGCGACCGGCATCACGCTCAGTCAGAATCAGGCGGCGTACGCAAAGGAGCGCATTGCGGAGTCCGGGCTCGGCGACAGATGCCGTGCCGAGATCCGCGACTATCGTTCGCTTTCGACGGAAGATGCGTACGACAAGATCGCCAGCGTCGGAATGGTCGAACACGTTGGACTTACTCACCTCCCGGTGTATTTCGAGTCCGCCTACCGCGCACTCAAGCCCGGCGGACTGTTCCTGAATCACGGCATCGTGAGTCTCGGAGAAGCGCGCCCGAAATCACCGCGTGAAAGGATCTTCAGGAAGTTCTGGAAAGCCGATGCGTTCATCGACACCTACGTCTTTCCGGATGGAAAGCTCACGGCGACTGACGATGTCATCGCGGCCGCCGAAGCGACGGGATTCGAAGTGCGTGATGTCGAAAGCCTGCGTGAGCACTATGCGATGACCTTGCGACACTGGGTGCGATCGCTGGAAGAGAACAGCAGTCAGGCGCTGGCGCTCGTCGGGAATCACACCTTCCGCGTCTGGAGGCTCTACATGGCCGCCTCGGCAAACTCGTTCGCGAGGGCGGCGATCAACATCATCCAGACATTGCTGGCAAAGCCTGACGCGCGCGGGCATTCGAACGTTCCTCTCACGCGCGAGGACCTTTACGCCGACGGCTGAGTCACGCGAAGCGCTCATGGTGTAGATTTGAGGGAGACATTTCGCGCTGGAGAGCAGGATGGCGGTCAAGGTTGTAGTCAAGCCAGACAGTAGGTATTTGCAGGAGCGAAGCGGTGCGTTCCGACCGATCGAGAATCTCAGCATCACCGCAAGCACGCCGGCATACCCCGCCGTTCTGCACAAGACGAGACGCACGATGATCCTTGCCGACGACCACACGCATGCAGTCATCGCTCTCGACAAGGACATGCTCGTCAGCCGAAATGCCGATCTCTCCGTCGTGCTGATCGCGTACACCGAGCCCACCGAGGCGACGTGGAAGGCGCTGGAGCTGCACATGGAGAGCGAGCGTTCGACAGCCGAGGCCGCGAGGGAAGCGAAGGGACGGGCTCTGCTGGAGAGGAAGCGAGTAAAGGCCGCAGAAATTCAGTAAGTAATGCTGGTCGGACGTCGCGCTCTGGTTGGTCTGGCGATCGCGAGCGCGCTCACTGGGTGCGCTTCGCCTCCACCACCCCCGCCACCTCCCAAGCCGGTCGTCGTCGGCCCTCCGACAGATACCGTGAAGATTCCGCTGACCGATCTGCTTGCCCGGACGTACTACGGAAATGTCGGCGGAATTTATCCTGGCGGAATCAACCAACCTCCGACACAGCACGATTCGGTGGCGCGAGCGCGGCGAAACCTGATCAAGCCCCTCGATGTGAACGGCGACGAGAGTCCCTTCGGAAAGTACGTGCTGCTCTCGATCGGGATGTCGAACGCGACACAGGAGTGGTGCTCGCAGAACTCGGGTCCGCCGTGCACGCCGTGGTCATTCATGGGGAAAGTTGCGGTCGACCCCACCATCAACCACTACACGCTCGTAGTCGTGAATGGCGCGGCAGATGGTCAGGATGCGCCGGCTTGGACTTCGCCCGGCTCTCAGGCCTATGATCGCATCAAATTCGGCCGTCTCGCGCCGTTGGGGTTGAGCGAGAATCAGGTGCAGGTGGCGTGGGTCAAGCTCGATGACCAGAAGCCTTCGTTATCCCTTCCTGCCGACAGCGCCGACGCGAACACACTACTCACGAACCTTGGCCTGGTCATACGGGCCCTTCGGATACGCTATCCGTATCTGCGTCTCGTATTTCTCTCGAGCCGCATCTATGGCGGGTATGCGACGACCGACCTGAATCCAGAACCGTATGCGTACGAGAGCGGCTTCTCGGTGAAGTGGCTGATCGAATCGCAGATCAACGAGATGCGAGGACAGCCACCCAACCCGCGCGCGGGAACTCTCAACTACACGAACAAGGCGGCGCCGCTGATATTATGGGGGCCGTATATCTGGGCGAATGGAACTACGCCGCGATCGGATGGGCTGACGTGGGAGCGGGCCGACTTCGAGGAGGACGGCATGCATCCTTCGCAGAGTGGTGAGGGCAAAGTCAGTCAAAGGTTGATCGATTTCTTCAAGAATTCGCCCTACACCCGTTGCTGGTTCGTCACGAGTGGGTACTGTCTTTAGGAATCGGTTCTCTGGACCGATTTTCTTAACTGCAACTTATGACTACCGGCCAGGGGCTCTCGGCGTTCCGGCTCATGGCTCCGGGCTCGTCTCCGAATCTGCACCCGGACCCTTTGAGAGTTATTCTACGCAAGGGAAACAACGCAATTCGCGTTGCTACCCGATGAGCGGAGACTATCATGCCATTGGTTAGAATCGAAGGATTGCCAGACGATGCCCGGACGTGGGTATTCAGCGCGGACAAGACGATCAAAGCGCCGGCGTCGGACATGTTGTTGCGCGAGGTCGACGGCTTTCTCTCACAATGGAATGCGCACGGCTCTCCACTCACAGTGGGTCGAGACTGGAAATACGGCCGCTTCCTCACGGTCGCGGTAGATCAGTCGACGGCTGGTGCTTCGGGCTGCTCGATCGACGGACTCTTCCGCACTCTCAAGGGCCACGAGCCGAAGCTCGGAGCAAGTCTCGTCACCAGCGGTCTCATTTTCTTCCGCGATGAGAACGGTGCCATTCAGTCCGTCGACCGGGACCAGTTCACTGCGCTCGGCGCGGAAGGGAAAATCGTGCCGGGTACGCGGGTCTTCGATCCAACCGTGACGACGCTGGGTGAATGGAGGGCGCGCTTCGAGCTCAATGCCGAGGATTCGTGGCACGCCAAGCTTCTCAGGAAGAAGCAACCGGCGTGAAGACTCACACCACGTACTTGACGTTCAACACGAAGAAGCGGCAGGAGATCATCGACATCAGCGATGAAGTCGAAAAATGCCGAGCCGCGGCGGGAATCACCGAAGGGATGGTGCTGGTGTCGGCGATGCACATCTCGGCGTCGGTATTTGTGAACGATCATGAGCCGGGATTGTGGAAGGACATTCTCGATTGGCTCGAGAACAGAATCGCGCCCTGGTCTCCTGATGATTACCGGCACAACAGCGGCACGGGCGAGGACAACGCAGCGGCGCACCTTCGGTCACTGACGATCGGTCACGAAGTGATAGTGCCCGTTACCAGGGGGAAACTCGATTTCGGGCCATGGCAGCGCGTGTTTTATGGCGAGTGGGACGGTCAGCGTCCCAAGCGTGTGCTGCTCAAGGCAATGGGTGAATAGCGTCGGTCTTTTCGACCGCTTCCTCAGCGCCGATGAATCCGATGCGGCTGTGGGTCCCATCGCAGAACGGCTTCATCACTGAGCCGCCGCACCGGCAGAGGGAAATCCAGCTTTTGCCTTCTGGAGTGACTTTTCTTTTGCCTTCAGGAACGGGAATCGGATTTCCCTCGTGATCGACCAGAGTCACTTCACCGTGGATTCTGTAGGGACCGTTCTTGCGAACTTCTATTGTGACGTCTGCCATTTTCTCTTCCTTAAGAAAAAGCGCTTAGGTGTGTTCCACTTACGTTAGCGGAACGGCGTCATAGCCGCATCCGAAAAAATTATACTAGCGTGACTGTGCTTGCGCGTGTCTCCGTCGATATGCATCCCTCAAGCATGACTCGGCCGCCTCCAGGGGAGTCGTCGCTTCCACCTCGGGTGCTCCTTGTGATGCCGGAGCAGTGGCCTCGCGCTCTCCTGCGCGCCGCGCTTCGCGAAGTTGGCTACGACGCGGTGGGAACGCGCACGCTAGGCTCAGCGCTCCGTGTTAACCCCAACGAGCGTGATCGTGGTCCGGTGCGCCTGGTCATACTTGACCAATCGGCCCTCGGCAGCGACGCCGACGACCAGCTTGCACAGCTGCTCGCTCGAAATGAGTCGCCAGCAACGATCCTCCTCGCGCGTCCGACGCTTGCTGTACCTGATGGCTCGTGGCAGCGCGTGCTAAGACGTCCGGTGAGCGTTGGCGAAATCGTGGGGGTGGCTCAAGTCTCGTTGCCTCTATCACCCGAACACCGGCATCCACTCGATGCTTGATGTGGTGTGAGCTCAATATCGAGGACGACGTGTGCGCAGATTGCGGGTTGGTTGGCTCGACGTTCTATCGTTGCTAATCGTGGGCTGATGGACCTCGCGCGGAAAGATCGATCTGGCGAATAGCGCCCACGTGATAGGCGAGGTGCGCGACGCTGCCGACTACGGTGTTCAGCTCAGACTGATCGAGCTCGCGCGGTTTCTTGAGGGACTCGAGCCAGCGATGCGCTTCGGTCGCAAGATCTTCGCGAAGCTGTTTCCATTGAACAGCCGAGACGCGGGTCTTTCGCCAGCTCGCGCTCCAGTTAGCGCCATCAAACGGATTCTCGCCGGCGCTCCACCGGTTCATGAGCGAGAGGCCGTACCGAAGATGATCGACCTGCGCGGCGATCGACGACCCGTTCGGAGTTGGAGCGGAGGCTGCGATTGCGGACAACTTGTCGAGTGAGCGGAGCAGCCCGACATCGCCGCCATTGAGCATGTACGCCTCCGTTTGCGGGGCGCCGTCGATCAGCTCAGCGAAAAGTGTGGGGAGCGTATTACCCAGGTCGCGGGTGTTCACGTT
>DASWBG010000325.1:0-2768 GCA_036390715.1 Gemmatimonadaceae bacterium | reverse complement strand
CCAATTCGCCAACTCGGATAAACTGGCGTCCAATTGAGCTCGCGCTTCGCCTTCGCGTTCGAGCAGCCGCGGATCTGAGTCATCATCGACACGCCGGCCTTGCCGATCACGAGCTCTCCCAGCCAGTGCGGAATTTTATGCGGTGGTTTTGCCTCGATGGCCTTGGCAAGTGCCGGCAGCCAGGTCGCGACCTTGGCGGGCTCGTCGTCGACGACGTTGTAGATGCCTGGCGCGCCGCGGGAGATCGCCGCGACAGTCGCGCGCGCGGCGTCGAGGAGGTGAATGAAGGACCAGATTCCCCCGCCCCCGCCGATGATGGGGAAAGTCCGTCTCTTGACCATTTTGACGATCGTGCCTCCTTTGCCGATTGCCGTGCCCGGGCCGTAGAACATCCCGTATCGCAAAGCGAGCAGGTCGAGGAACTTGGTGCTGGAAATCTTGTCCTCGAGGGAGCGAATTGCGGCGAGAGTCTGTGTAAAGCTCTCGGGCGGCTTTGGATCGAGAGGATCCTCTTCGGTTTTTATCGGACCACCTTTTTTCGCGTACGGCCAGCCGCAGTAGCTCTGAGCGATGAATCGCCGCGTGCCCATAGTGCGCGCGGCTGCGAGAAGTGTGTCGGTGACTTCGGTGCGGAACCGGTTGGTGAGCGCGAACTCCTGATCGAATTTCCGGAAGTTACCAACGCCGGAGAGCGCGGTTAGCTGATGGATGATCACCTCGGGCTCGGCGCGCCGAACCGCCGCTGTGAGTCGCGGCTTGTCCAGCGGATCGACGATGACCGCGGTCACGCCGCCGTGCTCCAGCTGCTCTGCTTTGGTGACAGAACGCGTAAGTGCTACGACTTCGTGTTTATTCTCGAGCAGCAACGGGAGCAGGAATTTTCCGATAGCGCCAGTGCCGCCGGTGACAAGGACTTTCATTTTGCCAATTTAATCGCACGGTGTGCAAGCAGAATGAGCCGGTTTGGTCCGCGATCTCGTTTCAGAAGGGTGAGGGGCGAGCGCTCGGATCGTCGGTCGACCGACAGGAAGGTCCGACGCTCTAGCCAATCGAGGCTATGCACCGTAAGTCCAATGTGGGGCCGTCATCGTCACGATTCGGCTCCATCTCACGCCGTGAGGCATTTATGTGGTTAGCGAAAGGCGTTCGGCGCGCGGGAGTGTTAGCTCTCGCCGGTCTACCGAGCATCGTTGCATTCGACGCTCCAATCGCACGCGCGCAGGGATGTGCCCCGAGTCGATATACCAGTCCATCCCTCGGCGCGCTAGCCGGTGGCGACGGCGACATCTATCTGAGCAAAGGCACCTGGCAGCTCGGACTCGGCTACCGTTATGTGAGCTCGGATCAACTCATCGTCGGCACCGGTCCGCGGAATGATCTCGCACCGGGCGGAAATCCGTCGATCGTGCATTCGCAGTCGCTGACTACCAGTCTCGTGTATGGCGTGAGCGACCGATTGTCCCTGGCAATCAGCGCGCCCATCTCGCGGGGAAGTCTCGAGTTCACGTACCCCGACGGCCAGCGGCACCAGAATACCTCAGCAGGTCTCGGGGAGGTGTCTGTCGCCGCGAACTACTGGCTGAGAAACGCACATGCGCTTCAACCCGGCGGAAACGTAGCGATCGGCTTTGGTGTGAAGGCACCGACTGGAAAGAATGACGTCAGCGGCACATTCTGGAAAGCAGACGGTACCTCGGTTGCGTTTCCAGTGAACCCGCCGATCGAGCTAGGCGACGGCGGCTGGGGATTCATACTCGGTGTGAAGGGTTTTCGCCCCGTGTTTGAGCGCAGCTATCTGTATGGAGGTGGCACATACATCTTGAACCCGAAGAAGACAACGGATGTCGTGCGCTCGCCCGGATCGACGGTACACTGGGCTGCGCCGGACACGTGGGACGCGAGCGCAGGAGTGAGCACACTTGTCTCGACGCCGCTGGGACTGTCGGTGAACCTGGGTGCTCTGGCGTATGGAACGCCACGACGTGATGTGATTGGCGGCCGCGACGACGGACAGCGGTTGCCGATGACTGTGGTCTACGCGTCACCTGGTGTTGGGATCTCGCGCGGCGCGCATACTATCACGTTCAGTGTACCGGTGCGGGCGTATATGAATTTTCGCCCGAGTTATGTCGATGATGCGACCGGCTTTCATGGGGGTGGCGGGCTCGCTCGGCGTCTGATCCTCAGCAGCTACACGATGCGTTTTTAAGTCTCGTCGGGATCGTGCCTAGCGCTGCGGTCACGGCGCGAGGCCGACTACGAAAGCGGCTCGCGCTTCATCTCCAGCGCTCAATCAAATGCGCACGAACGCACATCCAGCGTTCTGCGCCTTGGCCAGGCCGAATATGCCAGACGGTACCGCGAACGCCCCTGGTACGAAGCCGTTACGTAATTCCCTATGCACTTCGTCCGGTTGACGCCGTGTTTTCTCGGCGATGCGCTCTGCCAAATGTCCGAGCGCGAAGTCGCAGACGAGGATAATTGAGCCTCGTGCGAGCAGATCTCCGAGCGTGGGCAATACTACCCCAGGCGAAGGATCGGGCGCGCGATGCCAAAAAGGGTTTCGCACCGCCACCTTCTGTGTTGTCGGATCGTTCAATTTGTACTCGGTGCCCAGGGCGTAGCGGTCCCAGCTCGCATCGTTGAGGGCGGCCGCGACCGCTTGAGTGCGGATGTTGAGCACGGCGCGCGCTTCGTATTTCCGGGATGCGTACGCCGCCTCACAATTGTCCAGATAGCGCGCGACGAAATACAGCACCTGCGGATCG
>DASWBG010000324.1:0-2539 GCA_036390715.1 Gemmatimonadaceae bacterium | reverse complement strand
TTACCGGAATCCTATGAGCGTAAGTGTTTAAGAAAGTCTTAATTGCGAACCGCGGCGAGATCGCCTTGCGCGTCATAAGAGCCTGCCGCGAGCTGAGCATCCAAACGGTCGCCGTCTACTCCGAAGCCGATCGCGAATCACTCCACGTTCGCTTCGCCGACGACGACGTCTGCATCGGTCCCGCTCCGGCGCGCGAATCGTATCTCAACATCCCGCGCATCATCGCCGCGGCGGAGATCGCCGGCGCCGACGCCATACATCCCGGCTACGGTTTCCTCGCCGAGAACGCGGAGTTCGCCGAGACCTGCATCGCATCCAACATCAACTTTATCGGGCCGACGCCGCAGCAGATCCGCGTCATGGGCGACAAGGCCGCCGCTCGCAAGACGATGCAGGAAGTCGGCGTGCCGATCATTCCCGGGACGCCCGGGCCGGTCGAAGACTCCGACGAGGCCCTGAAGTTCGCGCGGGAGATCGGCTTCCCGGTGATCATCAAGGCGGCGGCGGGCGGCGGCGGAAAGGGAATGCGCGTCGCCACCGACCCGGAAGATTTCGCGCGATCCTTTCAGCTGGCGCGGTCCGAAGCCCTGTCGGCGTTCGGCAACGGCGAGGTCTACATCGAGAAGTATCTCTCACGGCCGCGACACATCGAGTTCCAGATCATGGGCGATCGTCACGGCAACGTCATCCATCTCGGGGAGCGCGATTGCTCCGTGCAACGCCGGCATCAGAAACTGATCGAGGAGGCGCCGAGCGTGGCGGTCACCGATTCGCTCCGCGAGAAGATGGGTAACGCCGCGGTGAAAGGCGCCAAGGCAATCGACTACGTGGGTGCCGGGACGATCGAGATGCTGCTGAACGAGGACAAGTCGTTCTACTTCATGGAAATGAACACCCGCATCCAGGTGGAGCATCCGGTGACTGAGATGTTGACCGGCGTCGATCTCGTGAAGGAACAGATCCGCGTGGCGAGCGGTGACAAGCTATCGGTGAAACCGCCGATCGAGCGGCGGGGGCACGTTATCGAATGTCGCGTCAACGCCGAAGATCCGGCGCGAAACTTCCAACCCTCGCCCGGTCGCATCGATGTCTTCCATCCACCGGGCGGGCCGGGAGTGCGTCTGGATACGCACGTCTACGCGGGCTACAGCGTGCCGCCGTTTTACGATTCACTCATCGCGAAGCTCATTTGCCAGGGCAGCAACCGCCAGGAGGCACTACGCCGCATGCAGGTCGCGCTCGAGAGCTTTATCATCGAGGGGATTACCACCACGATCCCGTTCCTCGCGCGAGTCATGGCCAACAAGCATTTTCAGGAAGGCGCGGTCGACACCAGATTCCTCGAGAGGGAAAGCGAATTGATGAAGGAGCCACTCAGTGCGGCTTGATGTCTTTTTTACGCCGAATCAGGTAAAACCCATCGAGACCGCCGGACGGCTCGTTGTGATCGTCGACGTTCTCCGGGCATCCACCACGGTTGCCACCGCGCTCGGCAACGGCGCCAGGACGGTGATTCCCGTCGAAGGCGCGGATGAGGTAATCGCCAGGTCGAGAGATTTTGCCCGGTCCGAGATCCTGCTGGCCGGCGAACACAAGATGTATCCCATCACCGGATTCGACATCGGCAACTCCCCGCAGGCGTTCACGCCGAAGGTGGTGGAGGGGAAAACCATCATCATCACCACCACCAACGGCACCCGGACGCTCCTGGGGGTGCAGAACGCCCGTGACATAGTTATAGCTTCATACGTCAACTTCTCGGCGGTGCTGGTCATGATGAAGCTGGCGGCCAGCTCGAACACGGACATCGCCATCATCTGCGCCGGTGAAGAAGGCAGCTTCACGCTCGAGGACGCCGCCTGCGCTGGGCGCTACGTCCGGGCGATTCCGAAGAAGGCCGACTCGGTCGTCGCAAACGACGCCGCGGCCGCTTCAGTGCTGATCGAAAAGAGATATGGCGACAACATCGGGAAAGTCTTCAAAGAATCGGCCCAAGGACAAGCGCTCAAGTCGGCAGGATTTGGTGACGACCTCGCCGCCGCCGCGGAAGTGGACTCCTATCCTGTGGTCCCGATCTACCAGGACCGGCAAATCACCAAGCTCGGGCCGGAACGGGCACGATAGGCCGTCCGAGTCCGCGCTCGCGCGCGAGATTCGCGGGATCGTTCTCCTTCTCTTTGGGATTTTTCTCGCCGGAGCACTCGCCGCCGAGGGCTACACGCAGCTCCATGGCAACGGCAACGTAAAGGGAAACTTCGGCTGGATCGGAGCTCTGCTCGCGAGTCCGATCGCCCTCTTTCTTGGCTGGCCGGCCGCTGCGCTCCTTCCAGTCGCACCTGCCGCCCACGCTCTTCGGCTCTTCGGGCGTCTGGGCGAGCGCAAAGACAGATCGTGGATGGTTTTCCTCCTTGGAATGGTCTTCCTGCTGCCGATCATTTTCGGACTGGCTCAGGGAGGAGTACGTGAGGCGACCGCACTGGCGGGAATCTGGGGTGCATTTGCCGCCTTCTACGTGCTGCAGTTTGCGGGAGCAGCTGGC
>DASWBG010000323.1:0-14102 GCA_036390715.1 Gemmatimonadaceae bacterium | reverse complement strand
CCCAGCTGCAATGCGCCGTCGCCGTAAGCCCACGTCTCGAGCTCGCGCGCCGTTGGATATGTGCCGGCTTCCAACGAGGCGCTGAGCGCCGTCGCCCGAGCGATGCGTCTATTAACTGCCTCACGGAGCGCGGCTTCGCTCGATGCCCACTGGTGCACGAGACCTCGACCGATGAGAGCACCGGCGAGTCCGCCGTCGCGGACGGGAAGCGGGGGCGGAAGATTCATCATCTCGTCGACGACCCCCGCGCTGTCGGAAAGTTGGTGATGTTTCGCAGGGGCTACGGTGGGAATCGTCAACGTTCCCTCCATCTGTGCCTGTTCGCGGCGCACGATACAAAGCCCAAGCTCGGCGGATGTCATCGAGCGCGCCCGGGATCCCAGAAACAGGGACAGCAGTGCAACCAGATCGGCTCGTCGATTGTGAATGGGTGTCGCGCTCAGTAGCAGGACCCGCGCTCCCCGGGTGAGCGATGCCAGGGCGAAGTACCTGTTGGTCGAGGGATTTCTGGCGTGGTGTGCTTCGTCAACGACAACGAGATCGTGGGGCGCGAATGCCAGTGCCTGAGCGTGGCGCCGAAAATCCTGTGCGTCTTCGCGGCTTAGCGCCTCGAACGTGAGAATTTCCGCGACTGTCCGCGTTGCGCTGAGTGCCTCCCGCCACATTGAAACAAGCGCCGCAGGGCAGACCACCAGGCAGCGTGCGTATTGCTGCGCGACCGCGGTTGCAACGTAAGTCTTGCCCATGCCCACGTCGTCGCAGAGCAGCGCACCATTGAACAGTTCCAGAGCGGCACGCAGACGGGCTGCCGCGGATATCTGGTGCGGCTGGAGCAAAATATCTCCGAGGGTTGCCCCCGACGAAGATTCGGCGAGGATAAGACGGGCAATCCGTGACCGGACAACGGCGGCGGACACTAATCGCGGTCGCCGGTCCACGAGAGCAGAGGCTGCACGTCGGCGAGGCACAGCTGGTACGCGCCGAGCACTGCGCCCAGAATCTCGTCATCGGCGGGGACATCACCGTGCATCGCCCGTTCGCCGAGCGGGCTCAGCAGGCTGCGAGCGCGATTCCAGTCGACAGGAATCGGAAGCAGGGACAAGGTCCAGCCCAGATACCTCCGATAGCCGCCACGTGCAGGCTCGGCGATCGAGTTGAGCCACGCCGCCGCAAGGGAGCTGTTGAGAAGCGTTGCGAGAGCGTGGGCGTCGTGGATGGTCTCGCAGCTCACGACGTAGCAGCTGTTGAGGGCGACGAACGGCTCGCGTGCTCCGACCACGGTCGCACGCGGAGTCAATCCGAAGTCGGCCCAGATTATCCGTGGCTTCGCGTGACTTGCGCTCTCGGTGCGGAACACCGACCACCACGGGAACCGCCCGTGAAGATCGCTTCGCGCGCTCAACGTGTCATGAAAGGGTAGCAGCCATCGTCGAGCGAGCGGGGGAAGCGCCCGTCGAGGTCGATCGTGCTCGTCATGTGGCCACACCAGATACTCACGCGGCCCCGCAACAGTCCATTTCTCCAGCGTCTCGCCGCGAATAAGCGGGCGAAGCATCTCTCGCTCGATCATGCCCCTGCGACCACCGCCGGTTATGCACGCAAGATCCCCGTCGATCGACTCGACGCGCACGATGTAGGCACCATTGCATCCCGTCTTGACGCCGAGAAGCGGACGGCCGAACTCGCTGCGAAAGAAAGGCACACCAGCGCGCGCAACGCGATCGAACGATCTGCGCGCGAGCGGAGGGATGAGCACCCATGGGCTTCCGGTCGTGCTATCGAACGGCAACAACTCGCGAGGACAGCTCCACCGCGTTGTGCCTTGTCTCGTACGAATGGCTGCGCTCACCGCCGGCCGACCGTCGTCAGAGCGGTCCGGCGATCCAGTTGTCTCTCGCGGGACGACGCCCGGCATCCGCCGGCGAGCAACCAGAAGCGACGGATAAACTGCGGCGTCGAATTGCGAATGCGAGTCGGCGAGATCCTCGAGCGTCACAACGTCCGTGCATTCGAGAAGCAGCTGACGCACTCCGCCGCCGGCGAGCGAGCGCCACAACTTGGTTGGAAGTAGAAGCGCCAGCGTTCCGCCTGGACGCAGCAGCTCACACGATCGCTCGACGAAGAGCGCCGCGAGGTCGATCTGCGCTGCGAATCCACGCCCGGCACCGGCAGAGCTCGCACCGCTTTCCCAGGCGGCGTTTCGATATACTGCGAAGTCCCTTTTCAGTCGGTCGCGCGATGTCTCCGCGATGTGATGAACACGCACCCAGGGCGGATTACCGACGATCACATCGAATCCTCCGGTAGTGGCCACATCTGAGAAGTGTGCGGCAAAGGAGAATGGGAGGGCTGCGCCGGCGCGCAGAGCCTTCGCTCGCTGAACGTTCTCTCTGAGACAGGACTTGATGGCGGCGAGACGGACTCGCGTCTCCCGCTCGGGAGCGTGACGGTTGCCAAACAGGTCCCTGCTGCGCAGCGCGATCAAGATCTCTCTACGCTCGGCGCTCAGTCTTATTCCTCTGCGCGTCAATACATCGATCGCGGCCGAGCGCTCGAGACGATCGAGGGTGCGTGCAAGGGTGCGCTTCCTCGGGCCGACGGCCCTCACATAGCGAGCTCGCAGGCGTACGATTCTGCTGCCGCCAGGCAGAGCGTCGCGATCATCGAAGGCTCCGCCAGCGAGAGAATCACCAACGCGAATGTGTCGATCCAGGTTCGGAAGTGGAGCGATGCGCATGGGGTCGACGTCGTCGCTCTCGATTACGATCGATAGCCAAAGACGCAGCTCGCAAAGCCAGACGGCCATCGGGTTGAGGTCGACGCCAAAGATCGACGATGTCAAAACGCGTCGCCGAATGTCGGCAATGGAACCAGCATCACCGTGCTCCTTTCTAAGCGCGGCTATCCGTTCGAGCACGTGGACGAGGAACGCGCCGGATCCGCACGCGGGATCCAGCACCCTGATTTGGCGAAGCGACTCTACCTGGGTTCCGCTATCTGGAAGTGATGCGAGAGCATGCGCGGCAACATCCTCCACCAGTTGCTGGGGCGTGTAGAACGCACCGCTCGTCTTGCGGTCGGGTGCCGCCATGAGAGCCTCGAATGTCTTGCCGAGGATCTCGGGATCGATAGACGCTTCGGACCAGTCTGTCGAGTCTTCGCGTCCGCTGAAGCGATAATGTGAGAGAAGGGAGCCGAAAGCGTTTCCAAACGATTCGTCGGTGAACAGGGATCCGCGTCGCTGCTTCTCCAGGTGAGACCGGGCGAAGAGCCCTCCGTTGAGGAATGGAATTCGCCCGAACCGTTTTGCTTGCGTCGAGCGTGCACGCACGGCTGTGTTGAGCGTTCCGAAGAAAAGAGGCTCGAGGACTCTCTGTTGGTATCGCCCGCCTTCGGAGATGCAACGCGAGTATCCATTGCTCAAAAAGCCGAAGTCGCCATTGAGCCAACCTCTGGTCTCGAGAAACGACAGGAATATGAGTCGCGAGATGTAGAGCAACGCGAGCTCGTCCCGCTCTAACTGGCTCACTCGGCCACTCAGGGAATCGGCTAGCTCCGCGACAACGCTTTGAAGAGCAGAGAAGAATCTTTTCGTGATCGATTCGCGCCCGAGAACATCGAGCCAACGCGAATGAGTAACGAGATCCGATTCGCCAGCGACCGCGGAGAGGGCGCAAAGAGTCTCGGCGTCGCTCGCATAAAGCTTGTCTGTCTTGCATACGACGGAGGCGACGCGAACGCGTGATTGTGCCGAGGTCCAGCAGGCGATCGCGAATTCGCCGGTGGCCGGCTGGAACGCGCAGACAACCCAGAGAAATTGTGGGGCGCTCGTCGACAGCGCCTTTGCGGTAGTCCCAAGAGTGTCCCGTAGCGCGGAAGCCTTACCCAACTCCAGGATCAGGCCACGAAGACAATCTGTTCCAAGTGCGATCTCTGCAACGCGGATACTATCAGGAAGGCCCAACGTCGCACGCGTCTTTCGGTCGAGCTGAAGCGAGGGCCCGCTGAACCCCAGCTCGCCCAGAATCGAATTCGCTCCCGCGACTGAGCGGGCACGTCGCAGAAGTCCAAGAGCACGCTCGAGACTTTGCACGGATCGAGCGTAATCGGAGCACCGTTGCCGATTTACATCATTTGGTGGCTATGCCGCGCGAATCAACGCTGGGTAACGTCAGGCATTCACTGCGAGATGTAGGTCCGTCCCTTCCAGGTGACGCGCCGCCCACGAATTACGGCGGTGAAGAAGATGTACAACAGGACCAGTGCACCGAGAGGATACACGAGCGCATAGAGCGGGCTTTCTCCTATGGTGACGTAGACCACTATCCACCAAAGAAGCGTCACGCCTCCCGAGATCGCCGCCCACAGCATAAAGGTGCCGCTGGTCGCGAACCCAAAGACCGCGAGCACCAACGCCAGCGGCGGGAGCAACTCGAGCAACGGCGGCATCAACAAGAAAAGCGGGAACAATGAGTGACCGACTTTCCCAAAAGGCATGGCATCCAATCCCCCGGCGAACACGTTCTTCCGCCAGCCGCTGATGATCTCGCCCAGCGAGGCGTACATCCGCGTCGATAGCTGTTTAAGGCCGAGCATCAGCACCACTCTCTTGCGCGCGGCAAAAAAGCGTTGGGCAAGCATTAGATCTTCTGCCACCGACGAACGTACGCTGCTGTGTCCGCCGATTGCGTTGTAGCTATCGTGCGTGACGAAGATGCATTGTCCGTTGGCGATCTTGTTGCGCACGCTTGTCGACTTGGTGACGGAATCCGTTCCGCCGTAGCGGATCGAGAGTATCGTGAAGATCTGCGGCTGGATCACCTTCTCCCAGAATCCGCCGAGCTCCTGGCGCCCAGCAACAGAGAAAAGTTGGGCTCTGTTTTGGCGCATCGCGTTCATCGAGCGCGTCACGAGATCCGCGCCGTGTACAGTATCGGCATCGGTGAACTGCAGGACGCTGCCGAGCGCGATCTTCGCGCCGGTGGCGCACGCCCACTGCTTGCCGAACCAGCCGTCCGGCAGCGGCGGGCTTGTCACTATTCGCGCGCGCGGATCACGCAGTGCCGCCTCGCGCGCGATCTGCGCCGTTCCGTCCGTGGAACTGTCGTCGACGACGATCAGCTCGAGATTCGGGTACGTCGTTGAGAGAATCGACGTCACGCAGCGCGCAATGTTGTGCGCTTCGTTGCGCGCCGGAACGATGACGCTGACGAGTGGCGGATTCTCGAGAGGGATGTCGCTCTCGTCGTCCAGCGAGCGCGAGTGGCGCAGGCGGACGTACGTCACGACCGGTGGAATGATCCACGGCAGCGACCACAGAATGGCGCCAGGAGAATGCATCAACAAAAAAACGGGGCGCCGCAGATCCGCGACGCCCCGCTGGATTGGGAAGAGTTAACGGGCTCCGCCGCCGCCACCTCCGGGCGGACGGCCACCACCACCACCGCCTCCTCCCATCCCGCCGCCACCACCGCCGGGTGCACCCCCACCACCGGGTTTGCCACCGCCGCCGCCACCGCCTTGTCCACCGCCGCCGGGTGGCCGTCCACCACCGCCGCCACCCTGACCACCACCGCCCTGGCCCCCACCACCACCGCCAGGTTTACCGCCACCGCCACCACCGCCGCCTGGCTTGCCGCCACCACCACCACCCATTCCGCCGCCACCACCGGGCTTACCGCCGCCACCACCACCTTGTCCGCCACCGCCACCCGGCTTACCACCGCCGCCCCCACCACCTTGTCCACCGCCACCGCCACCACCGGGGCGACCTCCACCACCGCCTTGGCCGCCGGAAGAACCACCGCCGGGTCCGCCACCACCTGGACCACGACCGCCGCCGCCAGGTCCGCCACTACCACCGGACCCGCCACCGCCCTTCGCACCAAACTTCTCTTCCGTACCAGCCATTCTTATACCCTCCCAATTGGGTTGTTACTGGCAGCGAAAAAAGCAATGCATGTGCCATATTAGAAACATGCAAGTAGCAAACTCACTGCGTAATTCGCGCCACAAATAACAATTCCGTGCCAGTAAATCATTATCGTCGCGCGAAGCCACTCGAGTCTGGCGCGCGCGTTGTGCTCGTTGCGCCCGCTGGTCCACTGCAAAAACCTGAAGAACTTCCGCGCGCGCAGGAAAACGCGCGCGCGTTCGGATGGGAGCCAATCGTCGCACTGCACGCGACCGAGCGGACCGGGTATCTGGCGGGCCACGACCGCGACAGATTGAACGACATTAACAGCGCTCTTCGAGATCCATCGGTCGACGCGATCTGGTGCCTGCGCGGTGGCTACGGAATGATCCGCATTCTGCCAGGAATCGACTACGACGCGCTGTCGCGCTCGCCGAAGGCGATCATCGGATACTCGGACATCACCGCGCTCCACGCCGCGGTGCAGCGAAAGTGCAGAATCATCACCTACCACGGACCAACCGCGCGGGAGCCGCTAAGCGATTTCTCGCGCGATTCGTTTGAGCGCGCCGTCGTCAGACAAACGGATCCGTGCGGCGCCGCCCCGAACGCGCGCGCGATCAACGCCGGCTCGGCCAACGGAAGACTCGTCGGTGGAAATCTCGCGGTGCTGGCATCGCTGTGCGGCACGCCGTTCATGCCGGATCTCACCGACGGCATCCTCGTCCTCGAGGACATCAACGAGCCCGTCTATCGCATCGACCGGATGCTCCAGCAGCTCAAGCTCTCCGGAGTGCTCAACGCGTGTAAGGCAATAGCGTTCGGGGAATGCGTCAAATGTCCCGACGACGCCGGCAGTGACGGACGCGGATTCGACAAGGTGCTCGGTGAGATCGCGCACGCGCTGGGAGTCCCATGTCTCGCCGGAATTCCTGTCGGACACATCGATGCCCAGTGGACCCTTCCGCTCGGCGCAACGGCGACGATCGACACAAAGACGCGCACTCTGACCGTCACATCCTACTCATCCTGACGCACGCATGCCTCACAAGACAGGGCAGGACCTGATCGACGAAGCGAAGCAGCAGATTGAGGAACTGACACCCGAGCAGGTGCGCGACATGCAGGCACGCAACGAGCGCGCGGTCTACCTCGACGTCAGAGAGGCCAACGAATGGAATCTCGGACGGCTGCCACACGCGATTCATCTGCCGCGCGGAAATCTCGAGTCGAAGGTGGAAGGCATCATTGACCGGAATCAGAAGGTCGTGATCTACTGCGCGCGCGGAAACCGCTCGGCGCTCGCGGCGCTGACGATGAAGCAAATGGGATACGAAGACGTCGCGTCGATGGCGCGTGGATTTATGGGTTGGGCGGACATTGGCGGCGAGGTCGAGGGATGACGAGCGCGAGCGTGGTCAAGCCCGAGGCTTTCGAGATTCCCTGCCGCGATGGGCTTTCCATCCGCGGTGAGGTGTATCCGGCGGAATCCGCGCTCGGATCAGTCCTCATCTGTCACGGCTTCAAGGGATTCGCGCACTGGGCGTTCTTCCCCTATCTCGCTCGCAAGCTCGCACAGGATGGACTCACCGCGATCACTTTCGATTTTTCTGGAAGCGGGATCGGCGCCGATCGCGAATCGTTTACACAGGCCGAGGCGTTCGCGGGCAATACGTTTTCGCGGGAGCTCGAGGATCTCGAGCTCGTCGAGGATTATGGGCGGCGGAAGAAATGGATCAACGGGAAATTCGGTCTGTTCGGCCATTCGCGCGGTGGCGGCGTGGCGATTCTGTTCACCGCTGCGGAAGGTTCGAACGTGAACTCACTTGTCACCTGGGCCGCGATCTCGTATCCGAATCGCTGGTCCCCTGAGGACACGCTAACATGGCGGAAGCGCGGTTACGCGGAGATCACCAATTCGCGGACCGGCCAGGTCATGCGACTCGAGACGGATTTGCTGGACGATGTCGAGCTGCACGGAAAAACGAAGCTCAACATCCAGGGTGCGGCGGGGAAGATCAGAGTCCCATGGCTGATAGTTCATGGGACTGGCGACGAGACAGTGCCCAGCTCGGAGGCGGAGCATCTTCACTCCATGTCGAAGGGAAACAGCACGCTCCGGCTCATCGAGGGTGCGAATCACGGCTTCGGCGCGACACATCCGCTTGGCAAGCCTCCGACTGTTCTCGAGGAAGTCGTGCTGGAGACAGCGAAGTTCTTCGTCCGCAACGCGATCACGAAGTGACGTGAGAGAAGGCGGCGAAGAGAGATTTGCGCATCTCCTTGCCCAGCCGAGCGTCATCAAAATCCGGTCGGCACTTGGTTCTCACAGTCCAGTCGCGGCCGATGACGAAGAGGGTGTGCGCAAGGCGGCGGTCGCCCTGATTTTCCGCCTCGGCAAGGACGACGCACTCGATCTGCTCTTCATCAAGCGGGCAGAGTTCGCGGGCGATCCCTGGAGCGGTCAGATCGCTTTCCCCGGGGGACGAATGGAAGCGGGCGATGCCTCTCTCGCCGAGACAGCGATCCGGGAGACGCGCGAGGAGACGGGAATCGATCTCACACGCGAAGGCGTGATGATCGGAGTGTTGGACGATCTCCGTCCGCGTTCGGTGAGGCTTCCCGCGATCGTCGTTCGCCCCTACCTAGCGCTCGTTGATCGCGATGAACCGCTCCGTCTCAGTCAGGAGGTAGCTTTAGCGTTCTGGCTTCCTTTCGCGGCGCTAGAGCGCAGCGGATCCTGGCACGAGGAAAAGGTGTTCGCTCGTGGAGTACAGATCAACGCACGAGTCTTTCGCCACGGAGAGCACGTTATCTGGGGAATGACGGAGCGAATCCTCGCCCAGCTGCTGGAATTGTTGTGAAGCGTTGTGAGGGCGGGGCTCAGCCGTCCGTTGGATCTGTTTTTGGCGCGGCTACACCGGGTGGCAGCCCGGGCGGCGCATCCTTGAGCTGAAGGACTGGCGCATCGTGGATGATTTTTCCGCCGAGGTAGGCGGTGTACGCCACGATGATGACGGCCGCCAATGCTCCGACAAACACGCCGGCCCGCATCCAACCAGGAATGAGATCAGCAGGCTGTTTAAGAGAGCGCCACCACGCGTAAGCCGCGAACACTCCGGCAATGAGGATCACCCACAACGCGATAGTAGCGAATTTGTCGTGGGCGTCGATGGTGCCTGGGTGAATGTACCAAGGGTCATTCAGGGCGTGGTCGGCTTGGTTTCCGGTCAAGAAGACAGGATATATGGAGATTCCGGCTGCCGTGAGTGCGCCCATCGCGGTGAGCCAAAGTCCCCTCCGTCCCAGCAACAGCGCGAGAATCGCGACCGCGAGGGCCGAGACACTTAGGACAACCGGAAAGTGATTGATGAGGAGATGAGCGTAAGGCCAGGTCAACATGGTGTCATTCTCTCCTCAGTGCAGGAAGACTCGCGAAGCGGATGGTCCAAAAAAATTACGGACGGCTGGAGACGGTTGCTGTCAGTTATCGCGCCAAAGGCAACTTCCGCGCGGTGAATATCACCTAAACGAAGTGCGAACTGCTATTGCCTCAAAAGTTAGGACGTACTAACTTATTTCGTAGTTTCGCAATAATCACGGAGTACTCTTTTGGCTATCCGGCTCGACCAGACAGCACGCCGACCAAAACCAGAGCCGCCGCTTCCGCCGCCACCAGGATGGCGACGCGCGCGCACCACTCCATCATTAGTCGAGGTCTACCGAACCGTCCCCGTCACGGGCAAGGGATGGTGGCGGAAAATCCTCGCATTCGCCGGACCAGGATACCTGGTGGCGGTCGGTTACATGGACCCGGGAAACTGGGCGACCGATCTCGCCGGCGGGGCGCAGTTCGGCTACACGCTTCTGACGGTCATCCTCGCATCGAACCTGATGGCGATCCTGCTGCAGGGGCTCGCATCGAAGCTCGGCATCGTCACCGGCAGGGATCTGGCGCAGGCGTGCCGCGATCACTACTCGAGGCCCGTCAGCTTTCTGCTCTGGGTCGGCTGCGAGATCGCGATCGCGGCATGTGATCTGGCCGAAGTGATTGGAACCGCGATCGCTCTCAATTTGATCTTTCACATCCCGATCGCTTACGGCGTCGTCATCACGTCGCTGGACGTTTTGCTCGTGCTTTATCTACAGAACAAGGGATTCAGGCTGCTCGAGGCGCTGGTCATCGCGCTGATCGCGACCGTCGGTGCGTGCTTCCTGTTCGAAATCATTATTTCAAAACCGCCGTTCGCCACCGTCATGCTGGGATTCCTTCCATCGCCCGAGGTCGTCACCAATCCGGCGATGCTGTACATCGCCATTGGCATACTCGGCGCGACCGTCATGCCGCACAACCTGTATCTGCATTCCTCAATCGTGCAAACGAGGCAGTACGACGAGACACCTGCGGGCAAGCGCGAGGCCGTGCACTTCGCGTTCATCGATTCGACGCTCGCACTGTCGTTCGCGCTCTTCATCAATGCCGCCATCCTCATCATAGCGGCGGCGACGTTCCACACCTCTGGACATTCCGCGGTCGGAGAGATCCAGGACGCTTACAAGCTGCTAACACCTCTGCTTGGCGCCGGCGCCAGCACCGTATTCGCGCTCGCGCTCCTGGCGTCGGGACAGAACTCCACCCTTACCGGCACGCTCGCTGGCCAGATCGTGATGGAGGGCTTCCTCAACATCAGGCTGCGTCCATGGCTGCGGCGTCTCATCACCCGCTCCATTGCGATCATTCCCGCCGCCATCGTGGCGATCCTTTACGGTGAGAGCGGCACGGCGAAGCTGCTGGTTTTCAGTCAGGTAGTCCTGAGCATGCAGCTGTCGTTTGCTGTCTTTCCGCTGGTCATGTTAACGTCGGACAAGGTGAAGATGGGCGAATTCGCGAACCCGGTCTGGCTCAAGGGGCTCGCCTACGCTGTTGCGGTAATCATCGCCGGGCTCAACATTTGGCTGCTGCTCCAATTCTTCGGCAAAGCGGTGGGCTGATGTATCAGCGCATACTCGTACCGGTCGAGCACTCTCCGTACGACGAAGTGATACTGGAGCACGTGCGGAAGCTGGCGCGAACGTGCAACGATGCCTCGATCGTGGTCATCCACGTCGCTGATGGCTGGGCCGCGCGCAGCATCAACGAGCTCGACCTTCGCGAGTCGGAAGAGATGAAGAGCGACCGCGAGTACATCGAGGCGATCGCGGATTCCCTCGAGAAAGATGGATACGAGGCCGAGGCAATTCTCGCCGGGGGTGATCCGGCGAAGGAGATCGCGGCTTGCGCGGAACGCGAGAACTGTGACTTGATCGCGATGGCGACCCACGGACATCACGGAATCGCCGATGTGATTCACGGCAGTGTGGCGAGCGAGCTCCGGCACATCACGATGGTGCCGGTACTGATGGTGCGCGCGAAACCCGGCACGAGTCCCCCAACTCCGCGTCCGGCTGTATGAGCGCGGCACGGGAAGAATCGAGGCTTAGTGGGCGCGAGCCACTCACCGCGCCAGTCGAGGATTACCTCAAGGCGATCTACACGATTGGGAAAGGGACCGGGGCCGCCGCGACAAACGAAATTGCCCAGCGTCTGGCGCTCGCACCCGCATCCGTGAGTGGCATGGTGCGTAGACTCGCCGACCAGGGATTGCTTGCCTACGAGCGCTATCACGGAGTGAAGCTCACCGAAAGCGGTCGCCGCGCGGCGCTCCGTACGCTTCGTCGTCATCGGGTCATCGAAGCCTATCTCGCCGAGGCGCTCGGATATCAGTGGGACCGCGTGCACGAGGAGGCGGAAAGACTCGAGCACGCCGCGTCGGACGAGCTCGTAGACCGCATGGCCGCGACGATCGGGGAACCGGAAGTCGATCCACACGGCGCTCCGATTCCCACGAAGGATGGCTCCGTGGATGAGACCGAGTACAAATCCCTGGCGGATCTTCCCGTGGGGGCGTCCGGAGTAGTCGTGCGCGTTGCGGATGAGGATCCGGAGATGCTGAGATACCTGGGCGAGCTATCGATCCTCCCGGGCAAGCGCGTCACGGTAAAGTCGCGCGCGCCCTACGATGGGCCGATCACGCTCGGCGCCGGCCGCCAGGAGATGTCGATCGGACCCGTGTTGGCAGCGCACGTGCTAGTCGCTCCAGTTGCAGACAGGGCAGGGAAGCGCGGCTAGCTTTCGGGCGTGTTGCTCGCATTTCTGCTCGTCTCGCTCCTCGCACAAGACTCGTCATCTGTTGGTCGCTCGCCCACTGCGGCGATAGAGCGGCAACCGCGCACGATCGCGATCGATGATGCGTTTGCCGAGCGAGCACACCTGAAAGTCGGCGACCGCGTTTCGATCTCGGCGGGGCCCGGAATGGTGGGCGACACCGTGGTTATCGGCGCGATCGTGCGGCGAGGCGCCGATCCGTCAGAGGTGGCGCGCGGGGATCTGCGCGTCAGAATGCACCTCGATCAACTGCAGGCGGTCGCCGGATACGGAGACCGCGTCGATCGATTCGCGATCGCGACAACGCCGGCGGCCGACATTCCTCACTTGATCGATCAGATCAACGGCGTCGCCTTCGGCTTCCAGGCGTATCGGTCGCACGACATTGCCGTCGAGACGTCGCGCACTTTCCAGGTCGTGAGCCGCTTCCACCGCGCGATCGGGATCATCACCATCGTCGCGAGCTCGGTCTTCCTGCTTTGTATCATGGTGCTGAAGGTCGAAGAGCGTCGGCGTGACATCGCCGCACTCCGGTTGATGGGAATTTCCCGGGCGACGGTAATGCGCGCCATCGTCATCGAGGCGGCCGTGGTCGCGGTGCTCGGAAGTGCGCTCGGCGTGGCGATCGGGTGGGCGATATCGCTGGTTGTAAACTGGCACTACCAGGCGCTCTATCAGACACCACTCGCGTTCTCGATAGTTACCGTGCCGACGATTGTCTTCGCGGTATCGCTCTCGCTGTTGCTCGGAATCTCCGCGGGAGTGATGGCTTCGCTCCGGCTTGTGCGCACGCCTCCGCTCGCACTCTTTGGGCGCTGAGTGAGAGCAGCGCTCGCGCAGGCATCGCTGATCAGACATCGCGCCCGCACGATCCTCGCCGTGCTGGGCGTCGCCGTCGCCGCGGCAATGCTGCTCGACATGGTGATGCTGGCGACGGGAATGCGCGAATCCTTCCGTGAGCTACTGCTGTCGCGCGGGTTCGAGATCCGGCTTGCACCAAAAGGGACGCTTCCATTCGACACCGATGCGACGATTCCCGGCGTGAGCGCAATTATCGTTACTCTGCGAAAGAATCCTGACATTCGGGAAATCAGCCCGGTCCTTGGCGCGTCGATCCATGTCCTGACAGGCAACCGCGATGTGAGTGGATCGGCGCTGGGAATCAATCCCAGCGTGCAGGGTGACTATGAGCTACTATCGGGACGAGACGTCACGACGCCGGACGCCATAGTCGCCAACGACCATCTGTTGCGGCAGCTCGGGGCTCGTGTGGGAGACACGCTCAATGTAGCAACGGGGTACGACCCGCAGACGCGCACTTATTCCGGCCAGCGAAAGCTTGTCGTGACGGGTCGAGTGCGGTTCATCTACGGGGCGAGCGATCAATCGTCGGCGGCGATGCGCCGGGAAACACTCGAAGGGATGAACGGACAATCGCGCGACCGCGCCTCGCTGTTCATGGTTCGCGTCCGTAGCGGCGGGGATGCGGAGCAGGTTCGCGACTGGATCGAGAAGCAGCTGCCCAACGTGACCGCGATCTCGATTGCGACGGCCATCGCGCAGGTGGACGAGCGTCTCAGCTACTTCCGCCAGCTCGCGCTGATATTGGGCGCCGTGAGCCTGTTCGTCGGATTCCTCCTCGTGACGACTCTGGTGACGGTCTCGGTGAACGAGCGAGCCGGAGAGATCGCAGTCATGCGCGCGATCGGGGTGTCGCGATCGCACGTGGTCGAGCAGATCGTGCTGGAGGGCGTCGCAATCAGCCTCGCGGGAGCAATACTCGGCCTCGCGCTTGGACTCGTAACCGCACGCTATCTCAACACCATCCTTTCCGCGTTTCCGGGGCTGCCGATGGCGATCGACTTCTTTCTCTTTCAGCCAAGGGCTGCGTGGTCAGCGCTCGGACTTCTGATCGTCAGTGGCATCGGCGCTGGTATTTACCCCGCCTGGCGGGCGGCGTCCTTGCCGATCGCGGAATCTCTG
>DASWBG010000322.1:0-2270 GCA_036390715.1 Gemmatimonadaceae bacterium | reverse complement strand
GGAACGCCGCGCGCGGTCGTGTTTCTCCTGGTTGTCGTCGCGGCGTTCATCGCTTCCACGTGGAAGCAGCTCGTGCAGACGCTCTACATCGGACTCACCGGTCGCGCATGGCTCATCAAGGGGAGCATCTTCGCCACACTTACGCTCCTGTTTCTCATCGGGCCGATCGCCGAATGGATCATCGACACGGAACGATTGGGGAGATTGTGGAGCACGCTTCCGTTGATTTTCACGTTGTTGGTTTGCGTCAAGATGTCGGCGGCCGTCTGGATCGCCACGCGTCTCTATCGCAACCGTCTCTTGAGTGACCGCGTGCTGGTGGCCGGCGCGGCGTGCTGGTGTGTCGCGGTCTTCGCCTTGTACGGCGTCCTCGTGTGGTTGCTCGATACGCCTCACATCCCGCACTACTTGCTAATGCTGCTCGCGATCCTGGCAATCCCACTCGCGCGACTGTCAGCGGCTCCGCTGGCTCTGGCGTGGAATCGGCATCGTTGATGAAGGACAGGAGGGTGGTCCTCGGCGCGGCGCTGGCACTTATCGGGCTGCCTGTGGTGATCGTGCCGATCGAGGCGGTCTCATTCTACAGAACGAATCGGGACAACGGCTCGTTCGTTTCCTCTGGTGAAAAACGTGACTATCTGCTCTATGTCCCGAAGAACTACGATCGGCGGAGGCCCACGCCGCTCGTGATCAGCATGCACGGCGCGGGGTTGTGGGGCGCAGCTCAAAGGGAAACGAGTCAGTGGAACACGCTAGCGGATAGCGTGGGCGTCATTGTCGTCTACCCGTCGGGAATTGGCGGTAAAGGCGTCAGGGTCTGGCGCGCGGAAGCCGGACCCGATCTGATGAAAGACGTCAGATTCATTGCGGAGTTGATCGACACGCTGAAGGCGTCCTACAACATCGATTCCACTCGTATTTACGCCAACGGACTTTCCAACGGTGGCGGGATGTCGTTCGTGCTTTCCTGCACGCTGTCCGACCGAATCGCAGCGGTCGGGATGGTTGCCGCGGCGCAGACTCTTCCCTGGACCTGGTGCACAGACGCGCGAGCGGTTCCGATGATTGCGTTTCATGGGACAGCCGATCCGGAAGTTCCCTACAACGGCGGTTCTTCGTGGGTATCCCCAAGACCGTTCCCGAGCACGCCGAAGTGGGCGGCGAATTGGGCACGAAGAAACGGGTGCGCAGCCAATCCCGTCGAATCAACAGTGGCGGTTGATGTTATTCGTCGCGTATACACGAACTGTGCTGACGACGCGGCCGTGGTGCTCTACACTATACAGGGAGGAGGTCACACCTGGCCTGGGGGCACCCCTCTCCCGAAATGGTTCGTCGGACGCACGACTCGCAGCATTGATGCTACGAGTTTGATGTGGTCATTCTTTAGTGAGCACCCGCTTGTGAGGAAATAGCAAGGCTTGTCAGGAGCAAACGAGATTCAAATCGATGGCGAGGTCATGCCTGCCGACGAAGCGTTCGTCGTTCGGGGATTGCTCGCGTTCAATGAAGATCGGCTCGGTCCCGCCAATGACCAGCCGGTAAAGTTCGTCGCTCGCGACTCCGCGGGCGGTGTCGTCGGTGGCATCCTCGGCCACACGCGTTGGGGTTGGCTGTACATCGCCAAGCTCTGGGTCGACGACCGGGCGCGAGGAAAGGGACTTGGAACCCGGCTCATGGCGGCGGCAGAGGACCTGGCACGATCGCGCGGCTGCACCGACGTCAGCCTCGACACGTTCGACTACCAGGCGCGGCCGTTCTATGAGAAGCTTGGCTACGAGCTTTTCGGCACTCTCGAAGGTTATCCGCCTGGCTCCCGCCAGTACTATTTGCGGAAGCGACTCCGAGCTTAGGCGGCGATAATTCAAGTTACTTCGTCAATCTCGCCCACCAGAATCTGCGTGGACCGCAGAGACTCGATAACGATCTATCGCTCAGTATGGGCGCTGGCGCTCTGTTGCGTGGCGCCACTGTCGTCGCGCGCGCAATCCTGCCCTGCTCTCCGCAGCCTGCAGTTGGAGCATACGACGGTCATCTCGACGCAGCTGGTGGATTCAGGCAAGTTTGTGCCGCCGATGATGGTGCGTCGTGCTTCACCGGAATTCTTTACTGCGTTCAACACTTTGCCAGCGTTCTGTCGCATCCGGGCGGTGGCGCGACCATCGTCGGATTCGGAGATCAGCATCGAGGTCTGGCTTCCCGTCACCGGTTGGAACCGGCGTTACCTCGGCGTGGGCAACGGCTCGTTCGGCGGCTCGATCAACTACTAC
>DASWBG010000321.1:0-6502 GCA_036390715.1 Gemmatimonadaceae bacterium | reverse complement strand
AAGTACTCGACATACCCGTGCAGGATCACGTTATTATCGGAAGGGGACGCTACATAAGCTTCGCGGAGGCGGGACTATTGTGACGGCAGGCGCGGTCAAGGAAAAGGACACCACACTTCCATCCTGGCTTCAGGAGGGGCTTCCGGAGCGTCTCGACCGGGACCTCCTCGCGCGCGCCTATCGGTTCAGCGAAAAGGCGCACGTAGGCCAAAAGCGCCTGTCGGGCGATAAGTACGTGTCCCACTGCGTAGAAGTCGCGAAGATCCTGGTCGACCTGCAGCTGGACTCTACGACGGTCGCGAGCGGCCTGATTCACGACGTCGTCGAAGACACCGCGGTCACGGTGGACGACATCGAGGCCGAGTTCGGAAAGGAGATTGCCGAGATTGTCGATGGACTGACGAAGATCGGCCACCTGCCGCTCAACTCGTCGCAGGACCGGCAGGTCGAGAACTACCGTAAGCTGCTACTCTCGATCGCCAAGGATGCCCGCGTCATCCTGATCAAGCTCGCCGACCGCCTGCATAACATGAGGACGCTCGAATTCCTCCCGGTCGACCGTCAGAAGCGCATTGCTACCGAAACCCGGGACCTGTATGCGCCGCTCGCACACCGCTTCGGAATGGCGCGCGTGCGGTGGGAGCTCGAAGACCTCGCTTTCAAGCACCTGGAGCCGTCGGAGTACAAGACGCTCGCCAAGAAGGTGGCAACTCGTCGAACAGAACGAGAGAAGTCGATCGCCCAGCTGAAGGAACCGCTCGACGCGCATCTCAGGAAATCGGGAATCGTCAATGTCGAGGTGACCGGGCGGCCCAAGCACCTCTGGTCGATCCAAAAGAAAATGAAAAAGTGGGACAAGCCGTACGAGGAGATCTACGACTTGCTCGCCATTCGCGTCCTCGTCGACTCCGTTCCCGACTGCTATCACGCGCTCGGCGTCATCCACGATCAGTTCACGCCGCTCCAAGAGCGCATCAAGGACTACATCGCTCAACCGAAGTCGAATGGATACCAGTCGTTGCATACGACGGTGTTCGGTCCGGGACGGCAGCTGTTCGAGATCCAGATTCGCACGCGTCTGATGCATCGTACGGCCGAGTACGGAATCGCGGCGCACTGGCGGTTCAAGGAAGACTCGAAGAGCGCGGACGAGCTCGACCGCGCCCTTCAGTGGTTCAGACAGGTGCTCGAGCTGCAGCTCGACGCAAAGACTCCCGATGAATTCCTGGAATTCCTGAAGCTCGATCTCTATCAGGACGAGATTTTTGTTTTCACGCCAACCGGCGACGTGATTCAGCTGCCGAAGGGCGCAACGCCGATCGACTTCGCGTTTGCGGTACATACCGAGGTCGGCCTTCATTGCCAGGGGGCACGAATCAACGGCCGCATCGCGAGCCTCGCCCGCGAGCTCAAGAATTCAGAGACCGTGGAGATCATCACATCTCCATCGGCGAAACCGAGCAGGGATTGGCTGGCCCACGTCAGGACTGGAAGGGCACGCCACAAGATTCGCCAGCGACTCCGCATCGAAGAGCACACGACATCGATCAAGCTCGGCCGGGAAATCCTCGATCGCGAGATCAAGCGGAGACGGCTGGCAAAGCCGGAAGATCCTGATCTCCTGAAGGTGGCAAAAACACTCCACCTGACCGACCTGAACCACCTGATCGCCTCGGTTGGGCAGGGCGACGTGAATGTCTCCCAGATCGTGAAGGAGCTGTACCCGGACGCGGAGACCTCGGCCGACGCGCCGAAGCCGGGTCCGCTCGACTGGCTGGTTGATCGCGTCCGCGGGACTCCGAAGGGTGTCAGGATTCAGGGTGTCGACGGGATGATGGTCCGCTACGCCCAATGTTGCCAACCCGTTCCCGGAGACCCCGTTGTCGGGTATGTAACGAGGGGTCGCGGGGTCAGCATTCACCGCTCGGATTGTCCAAACCTTCTGATGCTCGTCCAGGAGCCGGAGCGCCGGCTCGAGATAGATTGGAAGGAGCTGGAAGGTGAGAAGTTCATGGTTCGGCTAGCCTTGGAAGCCACGGACAGGCGCGGACTCTACGCCGACCTTGCCACCGCCGTTTCGGCGACGGGCACCGATATCCGAAGCTTCGAGCTTCACAGCTCGGACGGCCACGTGATCGGTGAGCTCGCCGTCGAAGTCGGCAACCTTGCCCACCTTCAAAAGATTCTGAAAGCAGCCAGACGCGTGAAAGGCGTGACCGAGGTCGCGCGGCGCGAGCGGTTGTCCAGCGATATAAAGAATGGCCAAAGCGGCATTTGATCTCCGGGCTCCTTTCGAGCCCGCGGGTGACCAACCAAGAGCGATTGCGGAGCTGACGAAGGGACTCGACCGGGGCGACCGGTTCCAGACCCTGCTCGGCGTGACCGGATCAGGAAAGACGATGACGATCGCGAACGTCATCAGAAATTTCGGACGCCCGACGCTCGTGCTTTCCCACAACAAAACTCTCGCCGCGCAGCTGTATGGCGAGCTGAAGGGCTTCTTCCCGCACAACGCGGTCGAGTACTTCATCTCGTACTACGACTATTACCAGCCGGAAGCGTACGTCCCGACGACCGACACGTACATCGAGAAGGATGCGTCGATCAACGAGGACATCGACCGGCTGCGGTTGCGCGCGACATCCAGTCTCATGGAGCGTGACGACGTCGTCATCGTGGCTACAGTCTCCGCCATCTACGGACTTGGCGATCCGCGGAGCTATCGCGAGCAGATGGTGACGCTGACCAAGGGGCAGAGAATTCCGCGCGACGACATCCTGAGATCGCTGGTGAAGATTCAGTACTCCCGCAACGACATGGGCCTCGAGCGTGGAACCTTTCGCGTGCGCGGCGACACTGTGGAGATTCTTCCCGCCTACGAGGAGCAGGGCGTGCGGGTCGAGATGTGGGGCGACGAGATCGAGCGGATAAGTAAAATCAATCCTCTGACCGGGGATACAATCGCCAATCTCGAGAAAGCGGCGATCTATCCGGCGAAGCACTTCGTTACCTCGCGTCCGACGATCGAGCGCGCGGTCGGGCTGATTCGCGAGGAGCTGGCACAACGCCTTACCGAACTGCGCTCATCAGGCAAGCTGCTCGAAGCGCAGCGGCTGGAGTCGCGTACCAACTTCGACATCGAGATGATGCTGGAGATCGGCACCTGCGCCGGCATCGAAAACTACTCGCGGCATCTGTCGGGACGTGCGCAGGGCGAGAGGCCGGCCTGTCTGTTCGACTATTACCCCGAGGATTTCCTAGTGGTCGTGGATGAGTCGCACGTCACCCTGCCGCAGATCGGCGGGATGTTCAACGGCGATCGAGCGCGCAAGCTCACCCTGGTCGACTATGGATTCCGCCTGCCGAGCGCGCTCGACAATCGCCCGCTGATGTTCGATGAGTTCCTTTCTCTGACCCCGCGTGCGCTCAACATCACCGCGACTCCGGGCGACATCGAATTGCGGCTCTCGGAGGGCGTCATCGTCGAGCAGATCATTCGTCCCACGGGTCTGGTCGATCCGGAGATCGAAGTCCGTCCGGTGCGCGGTCAGGTGGACGACCTGTTGAATGAGATCCGCGTTCGGGAGAGGAAGGGCGAACGCATTCTCGTCACGACTCTCACCAAGCGAATGGCTGAAGATTTAGCCGACTATCTCCAGCAGATGGGAGTGCGGGTGAGGTACATGCACGCGGACATCGATGCGATCGAGCGCATGGAGATCGTTCGCGGGCTACGGCTCGGCGAGTTCGACGTTCTCATTGGAATCAATCTTCTGAGAGAAGGACTGGATCTGCCGGAAGTCTCGCTCGTTGCGATTCTCGACGCTGACCAGGAAGGATTTCTTCGGAGCGATCGCTCCCTCATTCAAACCGTCGGGCGCGCCGCGCGACATCTCAGCGGACGCGCGATCTTCTACGCCGACAAGATGACCGGCTCGATGCAACGTTGCATCGACGAGACCAATCGTCGCCGGGTGATTCAGACCGCGTACAACGTCGAGCACGGGATCACGCCGGTGAGCGTGAAAAAGAGTGTCGATCAGGTTCGCTTCACTACCCGTGTTGCCGACTCGCGCCTGGAGCGGGACGAGCGGGAGAGGGAAAAGGTCCGCCGGGTTGCAGAGTCTGGATCGCGCTATGGAGTCGACAATCTTCCTGCGCTCATCGCTGACCTCGAGGCGCAGATGCGCGAGGCAGCGACCAACCTCGACTTCGAGTCGGCTGCCCGCATTCGTGACGAGTTGTTTGAGGTGAAGGCCAAGGCGGGGCGCCAGGAAAGCAGTCGAGGATCGTTGGCGGGCCTGCACGGCCGCTAGCGATGCCAGCTCACCGGCACCTCGTTCCTCCGCGTGCTGACAGGGGTCACCTCAAGCTCACCGAGGGTGAGCTCCGTCATTGGGGAGAGGAGCTTGGCCGTTCGATCTCGCCCCCGCTGCTCGTGACCCTGACGGGTGAGCTCGGCGTCGGCAAAACCACGCTCGCACAGGCAATCTGTCTCGGCTACGGCGTGCGCGATGAGATCACGAGCCCGACATACGCGCTGATCCACGAATATCGCGCGCCGAAATCGGCCGTGTTTCACATCGATCTATATCGGCTTGACTCGCCGGACCAGCTCACGAATCTTGGCTGGGACGAGATTGTGTCATCGCGGTCGCTGATCCTGGTTGAGTGGCCCGAGCGCTCCGGCTCGCGGCTCCCGGACGATCACCTGGCAATCGAGCTCGATTATGCCGCCGAATCGAATCGACGGATTCTGCTGGCAGGATAATTGTCGCGGGACCGGGATGGGTGCGAGCTGACAGCTGACAACAATCACGGATGGTGGGAGGTGCGAGGTTGAAAGCGTGTCTTGCTGGCTTTCGAGCTAACACTGAAATCTTCACCGGTTCCCACGACGCCGCAGTTGGGCGAGCCGCCATCTGACGGTATTCTAGTGACGATGCCTTTCTATACTCTCGCGCTCGAGGGGGCGACTTACGAGGGGAGTGTCGCGATTCTTCGAGAGTCGGAGGTCGTTGCCGAGCGAACCTTGACGGCCGGGGACGGGCATCCGCAGGGGAGGGGGGGCGAGAGGCTGATGCCCGCTGTTTCGGAATGCATCATGGAAGCAAGCGTGAAGAGAGGAGAGATCGCGCAAATCGTATGCGGGTCGGGGCCGGGAAGCTTCACGAGTCTGCGGATTGCCGGGTCGGTGGCAAAGGGGCTCGCGGCGGGGTACGGCGTCGAGCTTTACGCTGTCTCGTCGCTCTTGCTCACCGTAACGGGAGCACAACCGTCCCTCCCCATTGGGGAATATCTCTCGGTCCTCGACGCGATGCGGGGCGAATTTTTTGCAACGCGCATCGTTCTTCGGCCTGAGGGCGCGGCGAATCAACCCGAGCCGCCCGCGCTCCTATCGGCCGAACAACTCGCGGATCTTGCCGAGAGAGAGCGAGCGCCCAGGATAATTGGTCCGGGACAACAGATCGACGCACATCCCCACGCCCGTGGCGTCGCGCCCTTGCTGGCCGCGATAATCGAGGGAGGCCCGGTGAATCTCGCATCGTGGGAGCCCGACTATGGTCGCCTCGCCGAGGCGCAGGTGCGCTGGGAAGCGGCGCACGGACGGCCGCTGAGAGCGTGAACGCGTTTCTTCGCCCGGCCGTTGAAGCCGATCTGAATCAGATCGTCCAGATCGAGCGAGCCTCCTTTGCTGATCCATGGACAGAGGAATCGTTTCGCCGTCTACTCGGCGGTCATCCTGCTATCTTTCACGTGATTGCGTATCCGCCGGATACCAGAATCGCCGGCTACGTGATCGCATTTTCGGTCGGCGAAGACGCTGAGCTTCTGAACGTGGCCGTCGAGCCAAAGTTTCGCGGCAGAGGACTGGCCGGACAGATGCTCGATGCCGTGCTTATCGAGCTGAGCGGCCGCGGAGTTCGGACTGCGTTTCTGGAGGTTCGGGAGTCGAACGCTGCGGCGCTCGCGCTCTACGGTTCGCGGGGCTTCACCGAGATCGGACGGCGGCGTAATTACTATCGACGGCCAATCGAAGACGCCCTGGTGATGCGCCGGGTTCTGGAGATTGCTGAAGGTGGTGAGGAGAAGTCGGCGGGAAGTTTTGCTGACCGCTGAAATCGTTGGTTTGCTCGGGCTCTGAGCCCATCTATACTATTCTGGGCGGGAACAAACTCTCGCCAGGAGGCACAGTGAGCAGAAGTCTGAATAAAGTGATGCTGATCGGAAACCTGGGCAGCGATCCCGAAGTCCGCTCGACGACGGGTGGCAACAGGGTCGCGACATTCTCGCTCGCGACGAGCCGGACGTGGAATTCGGCAAATGGTGAGAAGCAGGAGAAGACGGAGTGGCACCGGTGCGTAGTCTGGAACACCAAAGGCACAGGGCTGGCCGACGTCGTCGAGAAGTACTGCAAGAAGGGCGATAAGCTCTTCGTCGAAGGTCGCATCGAGTATCGCCAGTGGCAGGACAAGGAGAATCAGACTCGCTACAGCACCGA
>DASWBG010000320.1:0-9096 GCA_036390715.1 Gemmatimonadaceae bacterium | reverse complement strand
CATCTACGTGGCAGTCATCGGAGCGCCGCCGCCGGCGCTCAGGTCGGCTGGCATGCTGGGCGTGGCGATGGCCTCGCGACTTTCTCAGCGGCCCACCTCGCCCTGGGCCGCGTGGGCACTCGGCGCCTTCGTACCACTGGTCCAGCCGAGAATCGCCGTGGATGTTGGTTATCAGCTCAGCGTGCTGGGTATGTGCGCGCTCGTAGCGGCCGGATCGCTGTGGCGACGACACCTCGCTCGCCGCCTGGATGGATGGAAAGGAAAAATCGCCCGGGAGCTCGTCACGTCCATCGTAGCTTGCGCGGTGACTGCGCCACTCGTCGCCTGGGTGTTCGGTCGGGTGAGCCTGATCGCACCGCTGTCCAACCTGGTTGCGGCTCCGGTTATCACGCTCGCTCAGCCGATTCTGTTCCTCGCGCTGCTCGTTTCTCCGCTCGGTGCGCTCGCCCGATTCTTCGCGCAGGCGGTGCACCCGCTTCTCTTTGCGTTCGACTGGATTGCGTGGGCGGCGGCATCTGCTCCCGGAGCCGCCATGACCGTCACAACGACTCTGATAACCGCGCTCCTCGCCGCAGTCGCGGCGGCCGCTCTGGTCATCGCCTGCGCGAGTCGGTATCCCGCGCGTCCGGCCGTTATTGGATTGGCGGCGCTGACGACCATGGTGGTACTACCCGCGTTTTCCTTCTCGAGGAGTGACCGGGTCGAGGTCCATTTCCTCGACGTGGGCCAGGGCGACGCGATCCTGATTCGAACGAACGGCGGCCATTGGGTTCTGCTGGATGCGGGTCCCGCCTGGCGCGGCGGCGACGCCGGGCGCACGACTGTGCTTCCTTACATTCTTCGACGAGGTGGCTCGCTCGAGGCATTCGTGCTGTCTCATCCACATACGGATCATGTCGGCGGAGCTGCCAGCGTTCTCACGGCGATGCGGCCCCGCGCGTACTGGGACGCGGCGTTCGCTGGTGGATCGGATGCTTACATCGCTTCGCTTGACGCAGCCAGGAAACTTGGAATCGAATGGCATCGCGTTCATCCTGGCGACTCGATCCTTGTCGACGGTGTGAGCGTTTCCTTCCTCGCTCCGGATTCCGCGTGGACCGTCGGGCTCAGGGATCCCAACCTGGCCAGCACGATCGCGCTGGTGCGCTACGGGATGGTGCGCTTTCTGCTCGTCGGAGATGCGGAGCGCGCGGAGGAAGACTGGTTGCTGGCGCGGTATCGCTCGGAGCTTCGCGCGCAGGTCCTGAAGGTTGGCCATCATGGCAGCTCGACGAGCAGCAGCGATGCTTTCCTGGGCGCAGTTCATCCCGACGTAGCAGTAATTTCCGTGGGCGCGGGCAATATGTACGGGCATCCCAGCAACGATGTTCTCCACGCGCTTTCGCGAGTGGGAGCTGAGGTGCTCCGGACCGATGAAGCGGGAACAGTGATCGTGCGCACAGATGGAGTTCACATCGAGGTTGAAGCGAAGGGAGATAAATGGGAGCTGGTTCACGACTCGTCAGGGCGTTGATCGGAGAGAGAATTGAGCTCCCCGCGGAGCTGATTCGTCGTTATCCCGACCTTGCTGAAGCCAGATATCGTCGCGGCGGATTGCCTGTTCGCATCGGCGGTTGGACGCTGGGAACGAGCACGGCGGCGGCGATCACCCTCTGGAAAACCGTATTCGTTGCGCCGACTACAGTGCTCGATGCGGAACTCCTCTTGCACGAGCTCCGTCACGTCCACCAATTTTTGCAACATAAGGCATTTCCTGTCAGCTATCTGTGGCAGTCAATACGTTACGGATACGCGCGTAACGCCTACGAAATCGATGCTCGCCGGTACTCCGCGTCCCGCCTCGGTACCGGTGACGGGGATCTTTGAGTGGTCAAGCACACTGCGACATCAGTCGTAACGATCGAGCGTTTTATCATCGAGCAGGAGAAGCTGCATCCCGAAGCGACGGGCGAGCTCTCAGGTTTGCTGTACGATCTCGCCCTCGCGGCCAAGATGATTGCCAACAAGGTGCGGAGCGCGGGACTGGCGGACATACTCGGCGCGACCGACCTCGAGAACATTCAGGGCGAGACACAGCAGAAGCTCGACGTGCTGGCGAACGAGATCATTATCAAGGCTGTCGATCACGGCGGCCGGCTCTGCGCCATGGCTTCCGAGGAAGAGCCGGGAATCATCGACATCCCTCCCCACTTTCGTTGCGGAAAGTATTGCCTTCTTTTCGATCCGCTCGACGGCTCTTCGAATATTGATGTCAATGTCCCGGTGGGCACGATCTTCTCGGTCGTCCGGAAGATCACTCGCGGCAGCCGCGGGGAAATGGAAGACATGCTGCAGCCTGGACGGCGACAGGTGGCGGCGGGCTACGTCATCTACGGATCGAGCACGATGCTGGTGTATACGACAGGCCAGGGTGCGCATGGCTTTACGCTCGATCCGTCGCTGGGTGAGTTTCTCCTCTCGCATCCCAACATCCGGACGCCCGACATGGGACGCTATCTGTCCGTCAACGACTCCTACCATATCCAGTGGGAGCCGAACGTACAGAACCTCATGAACTACTACCGTGGACAGGATGGCAATCGCCAGCCGATGAGCACGCGGTACGTCGGCTCGCTGGTGGCGGATTTCCATCGAAATCTCCTTGGTGGCGGTCTCTTCGCGTATCCCGCCAATCGCAGGAACAAGCGCGGCAAGCTTCGTCTCCTTTACGAAGCCTGTCCGCTCGCCTTCATCGTCGAGCAGGCGGGTGGTGCGGCAACCGACGGCCATGAGCGCATCCTAGACATTCAACCCACCGAGCTGCACCAGCGTACTCCGCTCTTCATCGGGAGCAACAACGACGTCGATGCCGCGCGCAAGATGCTGGGCACTGACGGAAAGAGCGCCAGCTCGCTTTCTCCGGCCGGGTCGGTAGGCGCGTGAGCGTCCGCCGGCGCCCCGGCCGGCGCACGTGAGCAAACACGAGCCCGGCGAGAAGATCTCTCCCTCGGGCATACCTCTTAAGACCGTTTATCGCCCGGAAGACGCGGAGCTCGACTACGCGTCTGCGCTCGGCGATCCGGGTGAGTGGCCGTACACTCGCGGCATTCAGCCCTCGATGTATCGCGGGCGACTCTGGACGATGCGACAGTACGCCGGGTTCGGGAGCGCCGCGAGCACCAATGAGCGGTTCAAGATGCTGCTCGATGCCGGTCAAACGGGACTCTCCGTAGCATTCGACCTTCCGACGCAGATGGGACTCGACTCCGATTCGCCCCGCGCCCTCGGAGAAGTCGGGAGGGCCGGCGTGGCAATCGACAGCGTCGAGGACATGCATGCGCTTCTGGAAGGCATCCCGCTCGACGAGGTATCGACATCGATGACGATCAACGCTACAGCAGCGACGCTGCTGGCGATGTACATCGTCGTGGCGGAAGAACGTGGCATCGCGCGTGATAAGCTGAGTGGCACTATTCAGAACGACATTCTCAAGGAGTACATCGCGCGCGGAACCTACATCTATCCGCCCGAGCCGAGTATGGCTCTCATCGCGGAGGTGTTCCGTTTCTGCGCCGATGAAGTGCCGAATTGGAATCCGATCTCGATCTCCGGGTACCATATTCGCGAAGCGGGCGCCACAGCCGTTCAGGAGCTCGCCTTCACTCTCGCTAACACGATCCAGTACGTCACTCGCGCGATCGAAGCGGGACTCGCTGTGGATTCCTTTGCACCAAGGCTGTCCTTCTTCTTCGCCGCGCACAGTGACTTGTTCGAGGAAGTCGCAAAGTTCCGCGCGGCAAGACGGCTCTATGCGCGCATCATGCGCGGTCGCTTCCATGCGTCGGCGTCGAGCGCGCGCCTGCGTTTTCACACCCAGACCGGCGGGGTCACGCTCACCGCTCAGCAGCCGCTGAACAACGTCGTTCGCGTTGCGGTGCAGTCGCTGGCCGCGACTCTGGGCGGAACTCAATCGCTCCACACCAACGGCTACGACGAGGCGCTGGCGCTCCCGACCGCCGAAGCGGCGAGGCTCGCGCTTCGAACGCAGCAGATTGTCGCGTACGAGTCAGGCATCACGAACACGGTCGATCCTCTCGCCGGGAGCTACTACGTTGAAAGTCTTACGACTCAGCTCGAGGAGCGCGCGCTCGACCTGATCCTGAAAGTCGATGCGCTCGGCGGCTCGGAGAAGGCGATTGCCGCGGGATTCTTTCAGGAAGAGATCGCGCGTAGTGCCTACGAGCACCAGTTGCGAGTCGAGGCCGGCGAGACAGTCATAGTTGGCGTCAATCGTTTTGCAGACGAAGACGGTCCGCTGTCCATGGCCGCTCCCGATTATTCCGCTCTGGAAAAGGCGCAGGTGAAGAGTGTGAAGGCGGTGCGAAAAAAAAGAAACGCGGCTGACATCAAACGAGCTCTGGCTGCTCTGAAAGCAGCCTCGGCAAAGGAGTCGGAGCATCTTCACCTGATGCCGCTCATAATCGACGCGGTGCGCGCGCGTGCGACTGTCGGAGAAATCTCCGAAACGCTGGCCGCAAACTGGGGTTTCTACAGGCCGCCGCTCTAGCGCAATCCGCTCGCTGCGCTTGAGCCGTTCTCCCCGACAAACTAGCTTTCAAAGCAGCGCAGTTCTCTCCCAGATCCAACATGCCCACATACGAGTTTCGTTGCCCTGAGGGCCACGAGTTCGAAAAGTTTTATCGCTCCATCAGCGGCGCGCCGCGCGACGTCGCGTGTCCGATCTGCGGCAAAAAAGCGGAGCGGCAGATGTCAGCTGGGGGCGGACTCGTATTCAAGGGATCGGGATTCTACATCACCGACTACGGGAAAGACGGCAAGAAATCGCAGACTCCTCCCGTGAAGGCTAGCGAGGGAGCTTCGACGAGTAATACCGCGGCGGAGTCCGGTGGTGCGAAAGGCGAATCGAAGGCGGGCGCCGATGCGAAGCCATCATCCGAACCGAAGCCGAGCGCGGAATCCAAGTCCCACGAGCAAAAGCCCGCGGCCGCATCGAAATCGGCTGCCAAGAAGGCGCCGGGAAGAGCGAAAAGCAGCGAATGACGGCTGCTGACCAGATTCGCGCCGAGTTGATTCGCGTTGCGCGCGGCCTCGGCGCGCCGGAAGACGTGGATCCGCTGCTGGAGCGTCCACGAGAATCTTCACACGGCGACTGGGCTACGAATCTCGCCATGATTCTGGCCAAGCCGCTCAAGGCCCGGCCGCGTGAGATCGCCGAGCGCCTGCGTGACTCGATGAGCCTGGAAAGCGCGGGAGTGTCGAAGATAGACATCGCCGGACCCGGTTTCATGAACTTCTGGATCGATGCCGGTCGCATTGCCTCCGGCCTTCGCGAAATCATCGCGGCCAATGAGAGCTTCGGCAGCAGCAAGGTCGGTGCGGGGCGCGTCGTCAATGTCGAATTTGTCTCCGCAAATCCAACTGGGCCGCTGCACGTCGGTCACGGACGCCAGGCGGCGCTGGGAGACGCCATCTCGACTCTGCTCGAAATCACCGGCTGGAAGGTGACGCGTGAGTTCTACTATAACGACGCCGGCGCGCAAATCGACAACCTTGCCGCGAGCGTCGAGGCGCGGATCAATGAGCTTCGCGGAAAGCCATCGCAGGTTCCGGAGGGTGGTTATCACGGCGAGTACATCCGGGAGTTGGCCGAGCGATACAACGCGAACGGGGAAGGGCTGTCGGTCCGCGAGTTTGCGGTGCGTGAGCTGCGAAAGGAGCAGGATCTCGATCTTCAGGCCTTCGGTGTGCGTTTCGACCACTACTTCCTCGAATCGTCGCTCTACACGGACGGGATGGTTGACGACACGGTGAGGCTTCTGATCGCGTCCGGAAAGACCTACGAGCACGAAGGCGCGCTCTGGCTTCGGACCACAGACTTCGGCGACGACAAGGACCGCGTGATGCGGAAGAGCGATGGCACGTACACGTACTTTCTGCCTGATGTCGCCTACCACATTACCAAATGGAAGCGCGGCTTCCGCCGGGCAATCGATGTGCAGGGTGCCGATCATCACAGCACTGTCACGCGGGTTCGCGCCGGATTGCAGGCGCTCGACATGGGCGTGTCCGAGAAATATCCGGAGTACGTGCTGCACCAGATGGTGACCGTCATGAAGCACGGCGAAGAGGTGAAGATCTCCAAGCGCGCCGGCAGCTACGTCACGGTTCGCGATCTCGTCACGGAGGTGGGGCGAGACGCCGTTCGCTACTTCTTCCTGATGCGGAAGAGCGACTCGCAGCTGATCTTCAACGTCGACCTCGCGGCTTCACAGTCGGAAGAGAATCCGGTCTACTACATCCAGATGGCGCACGCACGCATGTGCGGAATCTTTCGCGTCGGAGAAATCGACCCCGACTCGGTGACGGCCGAGAACGTGAACTTCGACGTGCTGAGCGAGCCGGAAGAGCAGGAGTTGATCAAGGCGCTGCTCGACTTTCCCGCCGTGGTCGAGTCCGCGGCCGAAACGCTCGAGCCGCAGCGCGTCGCGACATATCTGCTCGAGACGGCGCGGCTTGCTCACCTGTGGTATCACAAGCATCACGTTCTCGAGCAGACGGAGGATGTGACGCGCGCACGCCTGGCGCTCGCCCGAGGCGCGCAGATCGTTCTGCGCAATGGAATGAGTGTCCTCGGCATCACGGCGCCGGAGCGGATGTAGTTGCCCCGACCGCCCGCGCGGTTACCATTATCAGCCTGATTACTTCTCAAACGATATAGGTGCGAATGTCGGTCCTCGTTGTTGGCTCGGTCGCGCTCGATTCGGTCGAAACACCGTTTGGAAAGGCGGACGATGTCCTCGGTGGGTCGGCGACTTTCTTTGCCGCATCGGCGAGTCATCTGACGAAGGTGAGTGTCGTCGGGGTTGTCGGCTCCGATTACCCTATTGAGAAGCTCGATCCCTTGAAGAAGCGCGGCGTCGATTTCAGCGGTCTGGAGCGCGCCGAAGGGCAATCCTTTCGCTGGCGCGGCCGCTATCGCCACGATCTCAACTCGGCCGAGACGCTGGAGACACACCTGGGCGTTTTCTCCCATTTCAGCCCGAAGATTCCGGAGAAGCTTCGCTCGTCGCCGTACTTATTCCTCGCCAACATCGACCCGCGTCTGCAGCTCGACGTCCTGGGGCAGGTCGAGAAGCCGAAGCTGGTCGCGTGTGACACGATGAACTTCTGGATCCAGAGCCGGCGCGCCGACGTTTTGAAGCTTCTGGGACACGTCGACCTCATGACGCTCAACGACGCTGAAGCACGCCAGCTGACGGAGAAAGCGAACCTCGTTCAGGCGGCGCAGTGGATCATGGCACGCGGACCGCGGCACGTCATCGTCAAGAAGGGCGAGCACGGCGCGTTCATGTTCACCGAGAAGTCGATCTTCTTCGCGCCCGCGTTTCCGCTCGAGAACGTGTTCGATCCCACGGGCGCTGGCGATGCGTTCGCCGGAGGATTCATCGGCTATCTTGCCGCGACCGGCAACCTGAGCGATGCCAACATGCGACGCGCTGTCATTTACGGATCAGTGATGGGCTCCTTCGCCGTTGAGAAGTTCTCCATCGAACGCCTGATGACGGTGACGCGCGCCGAGATCGATCAGCGCATGCGCGAAATGCGGCGCCTCGTGGCGTTTGAGGAGGAACTGCCCGCGTGAGCGATGACGCGCTTCGCTACGGAAGCGCCGGAGTCGACATCGATGCTTCCAACGCGGCAAAGCAGCGGATCAGGAAGCTCGTCGAATCGACCTTCACGAAGGGTGTCGTAGGCGGCTTCGGAGGCTTTGGCGGGATGTTCCGAATGCCTCCGAATCTCGTCAAGCCTGTTCTTGTCTCGAGCGCGGATGGGGTCGGAACCAAGATCAAGGTGGCGATTGAAGCTGGCCGTCACGGTACAATCGGCCGCGATCTGGTCAACCATTGCGTCAACGACATTCTGGTACAGGGAGCCATACCTCTCTTCTTTCTGGACTACGTTGCGTTCGGAAAACTCGAGCCTGCGGTCGCCGAAGCGGTCGTGGCGGGCGTTGCCGCGGGGTGTCGTGAGAACGGTTGTGCGCTAATAGGCGGGGAAACCGCCGAGATGCCGGGTTTGTACACGCCTCCGGATTACGACTTGGCGGGGTTCATCGTCGGATATGTGGAAGAGAATCGCATTCTCGGGGCGCACGCTGTGCTGCCTGACGATGTCCTGATCGCTCTTCCAAGCTCGGGATTGCACACGAATGGATACTCGCTCGCGCGAAAGATCATCTCCGAAAGATTGAATCTGCGAATGGGTGATGCGTTTCCCGGGGGTGGCGGGACGGTCGCGGATGTTCTTTTGGCCGAGCACCGGTCGTATCTGACGGCGCTCAAGCCCGTTCTCGATCGAGTTCACGCGATGGCACACATCACGGGTGGCGGGCTGCCGGAGAATCTCGATCGTGCTCTCCCGCCGTCGCTGGACGCAGTAATTGACGTGTCGAGCTTCGATATCCCGAATGTCTTCAGAGTTTTGCAGGAAGCGGGGTCGGTAGAGCCCGCTGAGATGTACCGAACGTTCAACATGGGTGTAGGAATGGTCGTCATCTGCGCGCCGCCCGACGTGAAATCGGTGTTGTCGGCGGCTGCCGCGGCCGGACTCGCGGGCTGGAAGATAGGCTCGCTAAAGCCTGGTTCCGGCGCAGTCATACTTTCTTGAGGAACTTATAATGAAAGGTCGTTTGTTCGTTTCGTTCGTGGCACTTGCGCTAGCGGCTACGTCTGCGAGTGCTCAGGACACGCAACGCTGCCCGCCAGGCACAGCGAATGGTCTCGGAGTTCCCGATCAGACGCGCGCCTCTCAGGACGCGTGTCAGAAGGCGATAGATCTTTTCCAATACCTGGCGCCCCAGCTCGCCACGACCGTCGCGGGCGGCAACGCGACACTCGGCCAGGCAGGAAGCCTCGGTGGTCTCGGACACTTTTCTGCGGGCTTCCGAGTCAACCTACTACAGGGAAGTCTCCCGCAGGTTCAGAGCGTGACGCCTGTCGTGACAGGCGAAGTGAAGAGCAATTACGACACGAAGACTCAACTCTTTCCGATGCCGACCGCCGAGCTCGCGATCGGAATCTTCAAGGGTCTTCCGCT
>DASWBG010000319.1:0-16124 GCA_036390715.1 Gemmatimonadaceae bacterium | reverse complement strand
TTTTCAAATGAGGGGATGTCTCATCCTTTGCGCGCTCGGCATCGCTCTGCCGACTTTCGCAAAGGCTCAGGTCACTAAACCGAAGTCGAAGCAGGACTCTGTCGCGCGGGCGGACAGCATCGCTCGAGCGGATTCCATCGCTTTGGTAAAGCAACTAGAAAAGGAGCTAGGCGCGCAGACCGCTGACACGAGCGGCACCGCGGCAGCGGCCACGCAGGGGCCGCGCGCAACGGGCGGTTACATGAACATCGGGTTTGTCGCCTTGACGGATGCAGGATGGTCCACCGAGCCGAATGTCGGCGCCATCCAGGTCGGCGACCACGATCCTCACGTGAACGGCTTCTCCATTCCCAACGTGGAGCTAACGCTCGACGGAGCGGTCGATCCCTACTTCAAGGGGTTCAGCAACATCGTCTACAAGCTCGACAAGAATGGCGAAACCGGGGTCGAGCTGGAGGAGGCTTACGTTCTGACTACCGCGCTGCCCGCCAATCTACAGCTCAAGGTCGGACAGTTCTTTGCCGAGTTCGGTCGCCAGAACAATCAACACCCGCACGCGTGGTCTTTCGTCGACGAACCGCTGGTGCTGAACCGGATGTTCGGCGCCGAGGGTCTCCGCAGCCAGGGCCTACGACTCTCCTGGCTTCTGCCGACGTCCTTCTATGCGGAGGCGCTGGTAACCGTAGCCAACGCTACTGGCGGAACGGCATCGAGCTTTCGTTCGCCCGATTCGCCGGAGATCCACGGTGGCGTTATCAACGACCGGCTGGTGGATCGACCTTCCGACCTGCTTCTAGTGCCGCGTTTCAACACATCGTTCGATCTAACCGAAACTCAAACCGTGGTACTTGGCGCCTCGGCGGCGTTCGGCCCGAACAATTCTGGACCTTCCGCGCGCACTGAGGTGTACGGTGTCGATGGATATTGGAAGTGGAAACCCGCCGCAGCTCAGGCGGGTTTTCCGTTCCTGTCGCTGCAGAGCGAGGCGATGTGGCGCAGTTATGATGCCGCGCAAAGGATTGCCGAGGCGGATCCGACGGTGACGTTGCCGGCGGAGACACTGAAGGATCGGGGGTTGTACGCCCAGCTGTTGTGGGGAATCAAGCCACGCATCGTGGCGGGACTGCGCGGTGAGTTTGCATCTGGCGACCCGGCAGCGTTTGTCTCGGAGGTGCGCCGCGATCGGACGCGGTGGTCACCGAATTTCACATGGTATCCGACCGAGTTCTCCAAGATCCGAATGCAGTACAACTACGACAGTCGCAAGGGAATCGGCACCGATCACTCGCTCTGGTTCCAGTTCGAATTCCTGCTTGGCGCACACGCGGCACACAAATTCTAACGGTAGAAATGGAAATGAAATCAAGGAATCTTCTTAAAGTCGCCACTGTCGCACTGGTCGCGATTGCGGCCACAGGTTCGTCGGCGGCAGCGCAGATCCGCGTCGTTGCAACGACTCCTGATCTCGCTTCGGTGGCGAGAGAAATCGGCGGCGACAAGGTCAGTGTTGTAGCGCTGGCAAAGCCAACCGAGGATCCGCACTACGTCGATGCGAAGCCGAGTCACATCGTGACTCTCAATCGGGCCGACGCGCTGATCGAAGGTGGTGCCGAGCTGGAGCTCGGATGGCTGCCGCCGTTGCTGGAGAACTCGCGCAACTCGAAAATCTCGGCCGGAGCGCCTGGACGCATTGTTGCTTCGGATGGCGTCAAGATGCTCGAGATTCCCACGAGTTTCGATCGCTCGAAGGGCGACGTTCACTCGCTGGGGAACCCGCACTTCATGATTGACCCGGTGACTGTAAGGATTGTCGCCCGGAATATCGCAGATCATTTTGCCCAGATCGATTCAAAAAACGCGGCGAGTTACAATGGCAACCTGTCGAGGTTCAACACCAGGCTCGACGCGAAGTATGCCGAATGGCAGAAGGAACTCGCGCCTTATCGCGGCGCCAGGATCGTCACTTATCACAAGGATTTCATCTACTTCGCCGACCGGTTCGGCCTGAACATCGTCGACGAGTTGGAGCCGAAGCCTGGCATTGCACCTTCGCCCGCGCACCTCGCCCAGGTCATCGGCAAGATGAAAGCGGGGAATGCCAAGGTCATCCTGGTGCAGCCGTTTCAGAACCGGAAGACAGCCGAGACAGTGGCGCGTCAGACCGGCGCGACGGTTCTCGACACTCCTGAGCAGCCCGGAGCTGCGCCCAACACCACGACCTACTTCGAGATGATGGACAATCTCGTGCACACGCTCGCTGGCGGTCTTGGGGCACAAAAATGAGCGCGGACTTTCAGATTGCCTGGGAGGTCATGAAGTGGCCCTTTGTGGCGTGCCTTCTTTTTCCGCCGCTGCTGGTCTACCTCGGCCTCCACGTGGTAAAACGCGAAGTGATTTTCGTGGATCTCGCGCTCGCGCAGGTCGCGACGTTAGGCACCTGCATCGCATTGCTGATGGGATATCACTTCGACGACCGTACAACATTCTGGATTTCGCTCGCGGTGACGTTTGTTGGTGCGGCGTTCTTCAGCTGGACACGAAGCACCCAAAAAGGTCCGGTGCCACAGGAAGCGATCATCGGCATCACGTTTGTCGTAGCCGCGGCGGGGGTGATTCTGTTGCTAAGCCGGGTCGCCGGCGGCAAGGAGGAGCTCGAGCACCTTCTGACGGGCGATATTCTCAACGTGACCAAAGGGGAGATCGGCCAGCGCCTGATTGTCTTCGCGGCGCTCGGCGCCTTCTACGCCACCTTCCACAAGCGCTTTGTCCTCATCTCATCCGACCCGGATAAGGCTTTCGCGGACGGAGTACGCGTGCGTCTGTGGGACTTCCTCTTTTACGCTGCGTTCGCGCTGGTTGTCGTGAGCTTCGTGCGACTCGCGGGAGTGCTGTTGACTTTTGCGTACTTGATCGTGCCGGCAGTTTGCGGAACGATGCTGGCCCAGGAATGGATGAAGCGCCTGGCAATAGGCTGGGGCATTGCCGCGGCGGCGAGCTTGCTCGGTTTGTGGGCGTCCTATCGGATGGATCTGCCCACCGGAGCTGCCATCGTAGTCGCGTCTGGGCTATTGCTGGCAATCGTCGGCGTTTTCAGCGCTGCGCGGCGGGCTTAGCGATTGGTGCTGGGCCGCCCATCTTGGCGAGTTCCATCGCGTGCGCCATTGCCTTCCATTCTTCGATGCTGACAGTCGACGAGCTGTCGTCGCGGTAGCGCTCCGCGGCCACGATGAGTGCGCGGCGCTTCTCTCCGCGAGGGATCGCGGGATCGGCGAGAATATCGGACGCTACGTCGTGGAGCGAATGCAGGTTGTCGAAAATGATCGCCACTTCCGGGTATCGCGCAGTGAACACCGGCGCAATTTCGGAGGACTGAGGCATGGCCGTTGGCAAACTCGCCGGAGCGCTGTCGAGCATGCTCCAGAATCGGGCGACCACGGCGTCGACGTTCTGACGGCGCTGCGTGGGATTGCCGGAGGAAAGGAGCGCCTCGTAGAGCGTCATCTGCAGCCAGTGGTACGACCAGATCAACCCGTTGTAAGTCGGAAAGCGTTTCCGAAACGTCAGCGAATAGGGCTGGCCCTCCATCAGGCTCATATCCTTCGGTTTCGAGCTGAACGCCAGCGAGCGGCGCGATTTGTAATAGCGTACCACCTCGGCCACCTTCGCATCCTTTTGCGTCGCGCTGATCCGATCGTCCGCCCAGATGTCGTAGATCTGGCGGTGCAGCATGTGGGTCCAGTCGAACATCTCTGCGATTTCGGGAGCGAGCTTCTCCCAGCCGGGCGCGATTGCTCCCTCATCGAGCGGCACGCCGGGCGGGTGACGAAGAAGGTCTCCGGTGATGAACCGGAACTGCCGCCCATCGAGCACATCACGGCTCGCAGACGGATCGCTCCACAGAGTTTCGTAAAGCTTGGCGTGGCCGTAGTCGAACGCGTTGAAGAGGGCATCAACGCGCGGGAACTGATTCCGAAATGCCCAATTGTGCGATGCGGAGAGATAGGTCTGGTCGTACGAAGATGCCGCGCTAGCTGGAGCCGACCCACGAAGAGCACACCCAGTTACCGCCGCGCCCGTCATCGCGATCGCGAGTCCGCGGATGATCAGTGTCATCGTCGCGGGTGATCGCCTTGTCACTGCATCCTGCCGAGCGAACGGGTCAAGGTCATCCCCAATGTGATGAACGTCGAATAGCCGGTACCTAGAAAGTGTCTGCCGATTCCGCCGTCGATCACAACCTGCGGCTTGAACTGGTGGCGCGCACCGATCTCAGCCGTGACGTCTGTTCTCCTCCCAAGTCCCTCGAACTTCTCGGCGAATATATCCGACAAGAGAAGCGTCGACGCGAGTGGAAACGCCTTGTCGAACCCAGCACCAAGGAGCCAGTGGGTGTGATTCTGAATGTCCCCAGGCAACACCATCTGGGTACTCTGAAGCGCTTCTGACTGCGGAGCGGCGCAGTAAAGTGTCGCCGCAAGCGTGGACTGCGAGCCAATCGAGCAAGGTCCGTCGAGTGGCGGCAACGGACTACCGGCGCAGGAACTCGGAGGGCCGCCACCGGGACAGGTAATTGTCAGGGAAGGAGGCGTGCGAACGGCAAAGGAAGCAATGCTCGCATTCAGGTGAATCCGTCCCGGAGAGAAGCTTCTCGTCAGAAGCGCTTTGAGAGAGTACGAAGAGGGAAGTGCGTCACGACCGACGGGTTGGAAGAGCTCTGTCGCGAGCGCGAGAGCTGGAACATGCAGCGTCTCGACCGTGAACTGGTACATCGCGCCGACACCGAAGCCCGCGATTCCGCTGCGTGGAGTGAACGTGCGCTCCCGATAGTAGCTGGGCAAACGCACCCACACCTCGGTCCTCGGCAACATTCCATACGAGACCTGCGGCTCATACTGGAACCGGTTGCGCGAGTCGGAGAGCGCGTCATAGCGAAAATTGAGGAAGTCGAGGTCGAGCGCGTACCGTTCGGTGACGGTTGCATCCTCGACCCGGACGGGAAAGCCCGCGTCCAGGTTTCTATACGAAGCCTGGGCGCAGACGGCTTCAGCGTACAACGACGCGGCGAGGAGAACCGACAACCAACTACTGGACGCGCAACACGTATACATGGGCTCCTGGATAAGTCACGTCTCCACCAGAGGGATCGAGAACCTTCACGTTCTTCGGGCCCGCATTCGCAGCAACGGTCAGCCTGAAATAATCGCCGCTGCCGGATTTGACCTCCGTCGAGATGTTGTCGGACCCGCTCCCGACCGGCGTCACCTTCAGGGGATACGCGCCTCCATTGCTGAGAACCGACCCGGCGACCGAGGGCATTATGTTCCGGAAGTTGTAGGATCGGTACTGATACTTGGCATTGAGACCGGTGATCCCAAAATGATCGGCGTACATCGAAACGAGCCATCCTGCCATTAGTGTGTCGAGCGACGCCCCGGCCACAGTCGTGAAATTCTTGATCCCGTTGTCGGGACCGGCCGCGAGCCTCCGCGTGAACGCGCGAACATCGCCGTTCGAGTAGTTATCGGCCACCTGCCGGCCTATTGCCCAATCCGCCCCACTCGAAGAGAGATTCTGGTCCGAGTTGGAGCTTATTCCCGACGAGGTATCCGGCCTCGCCATCCAATATGCGAGGCGCGCGAAGTTCTGGAAGAAGAAGGCGTTGAAATCGTCCCTCGCAGCCTGGTTTCCGGCGGGCAGCATATCCTGCAGGGTCAGCGTCTGAAGGTCGGTGAATCCCCGCGACACGCGACCCACGGCTTCCTCCGCGATGTGCGCCAGCGATTCGTCCAGCCAGTTGTCTTCGAACGCAGTGGCGTTGGGGTTGAAGAAGCGGTTGCCAGCGTTGATCATGTGCTCGAGCTCGTGCGGGATCGTTCCCCGCGTTCCCTGACGGACTGAAGACGCGCTCCGGACGTTTCCGTATCTCCCCGTCGGATCGGGCGACAACAGATACATAATCTCGGCATTGTTGCTCTCGGCGCACGACTGACCCGCCGTACCCGTCTTTGGAAAATAGTCTCCCGCGAAAAAGAATCCGGCGACAAAACCGCCGGTCGAGTTCGCAGGAGTGAGCTTGTTGACTTCACCCGTAAAGAGCAGGATGACCCGACCATTCCCATCGACGTCCGTTGGATTGCCGAAGTACGAGCTGTCAGTCACGAACGTATTGTTGTCGAACTCCTGCGTGATGGAGTCCAGAACGGTCTGCGGGAACAACAGCGTTGGTGGACCGTCGAGTGTGTCCACGGCGAGTATCGCCCGGCGACTCACCGATGCGACAACGGCCTGAGTCTGGAAGTAATTGGCGCAGAGATCCTTGCTGCTACCGTCCGGAACGTCGAGGTTCAGAACGTCTCCGACCGCGGGTGTCGACGCCGACTGAAGACTTCGACGGAGAGAGAACCGCGTGGACCCGATGGGGGACGATTTCGAATGGAGAGAAAGGTTCTGGCGCTCGAAGGCGCGGACCTTCGCCTCGAAGACCTGTTGTCGAGGTGTGGTGGCGCTGATCGTTTGCGCCGCGTTATTCAGCTCCCTGTTGAGGGAAGCGCTCGCCGATAGCTCCTGCGAACCCCCCGCAGATTGGTCTGCCTTCACCACAAAATTTGCGACAGCGTCGATCGTCGGGTTCGTATTGCCGACGATGATGACGTAATCCCGCGCCGAGGAGCCGGATGGGAGGTCGATTCCGTTCGGAATGTCGGACGGATTGAGTACCCGCACTTCGCCGACCGCCATGGTGCTGATGTCGCTCGGCGGGGCATTGGTTCCGGTACTATCGCTCGAGGAATTGCACGCGGTCGCGAACAGGAATATGGCTGGAATGAGTGTCTTCATTGGAACAACTCCGGACTGTTTAGGATTGATATGTCGGCCGCGCGAACGCACAAGCGAGCGATGGTCCCGTCAGCCGCGGCATCAGGGACCATCGCATCGCTATCATTGCGCGATGTTGATTCTGAATTGGAATTCACGGGGCCTTCCCACTGATGCGCCGCTAAAAAACACGCCCTTCAGCAGGTACTTCTTGTCGAAGATGTTGTCGATGTAAAACTCGGGGCGCACTACCGCGCGGCCGAAACCAAAACTGAATCCGGCGCTTCCGTTCAGGATGAAGCTGGGGTTTACTTTGATCCCCTTGTTGAAATCCAGAAGTCCCGTGCCGTACGAGCAATTGCAATCCGAGGGATCCACGCCATTCGTCAGACCCGAGCCATATATGCCGGTCAGGCTCGCGTACGCCGCCCGCAAGGAATACGTGGCCGAACCAAGAACGCTCAGCCTCTGGTCGTGATCGAGATCGAACCAGCCGGTTGGCTCGTCCGTCGGAAAGAATCCGCCCGTGATGGGACCGTGTCCGTACGCATGATTGAGCGCGACGTTGAGATACGCGGAGAAGGGTCCGGGAGGACGAATCTCCTGTACCGTCTCGATACCGGTGATCTTCACCTTGTCGATGTTCACTGACGTCGTGATCGCAGACCCGGGAACGGTGTTGTCATCGATGCCCGGTGAGCTCTCCTTGTGATAAGCGGAGAACTTTGAGACGAGCCCCAAGGGGAACCGGTGTACATACCCCGCTTCGTAGAAATGATCGCGTTCGGGTAGCGTCGGCGAAGTCGCCACACCGCCTTGCGCCACGCTGGTGACGGCGCGCAGGTCTTCCACGTTGGTGGGAAGAAAGAGACGGCCGTAATACAGGTAAAACGTGTTGGCCGAGTTGGGATAGATATTGAGCCTTATGCGTGGACTTACCTGAGCCTGTGTTCCGGCAAAGGGCGCGTTGTGGGCGTCGTACCGAACTCCGGTCCGAATCTCGAATTGCTCGATGGGTGAATACGCGACCTGTCCGTAACCGCTTGCGTCCCATCCTTTGAGCGACGAGTTCGACGCCGGACCCGGGTTTCCACTCGCGTCAAAGGTGCTGAAGTCTTCATGTCCACGAGTCAGGCTGGATAGCGTTCCGAACTTGAACTCGAGCTCGTGAGCCGGATGGATCGAATAGTCGGCCTTCACGCCCATCGTGTTGAAGTTTCTGTTTTCCTGAATGTTGAACGGTGTGAGCGTGTCAGGGAAGAAAATGAATTGCGGAGCATCGGTGAGGCCCGGGGTGTAGCGCAGTCCGCCGTGCCGGTAGAAGAGTCCGATGAAGAGCTCTGGGACTCCACTGCTATTTCCCGCGCTGCCCGCGCCAGAGTACTCAGGACCCGCGAACTGGTGCCTCCATCCCAGGTTCACAAAGCTGTTGATGTCGCGCTGGTTGTCGTCGAGCTGGACATTCCCGGTGGTGTCGAACGGCACCTGGAACTTCGTTTGCGAGAGATTCGCATCGAGATTGACGATGTCGTTCAGTCCCGGCGTGAATTGCAGTTTTCCGAAGCCGTACCAATCGTCGCCGTGGTTGTGAAAATTCTCGACCTCGTTCGTCGTCGGATCGAGGATCACCGGCTCGCGACGCATGTCGGTGCTTTGATGTGAGCCGGAGAAGAAGTAGCCGAGCTTGCCCGAGTTGGCACTCGCGTTCAGTCCCTGGCCGTACGTGTTGTAGTTCCCCGCAAAACCAGACGCCTGATAGTGGAATCCACCAGCGGGAATCCGTGTCGTGATGTTGACGATCGCGGCGTTCTTGTTTCCGTACTCGGCATCCCATCCGCCCGTTATGAAATCGATCTGGTTCACTACCGCGGGCTCGAACAGCTCGTTGAGACTGCCTGATACGCCGGCGGGTACGGGCACACCATCGACATAGTACGTGTATTCAGCGTGCTGGCCGCGAATGTGAACTTCACCGGTAGGAGCTCGTGCCGCGCCTGCGATTGACTGCTGCAGGATCTGCGAAGTGGTGTTGGTAGGCGCTCCGTGATACTGATCCTGCTTGAAGCGCTGATCTCCGGTACGGGTGTCTACGGCGAGCGGAACTGATGCGTTGACGGTGACACCTTGCAGACTTACCGCCACCGCCGTAAGGGCAAAGTCCACTCTTATGTCAGCGTTGCTGTCGCCAATGATGATGGTCTTCGACTGAGGACCGAAACCAAGAAATCGCGCGGCAACTGTGTAGGTTCCGGAGGCAATGTTGTGGACGGTGTAGCGTCCGAACGAGTCGGTGGAAGTGTTGGCGACCACCTGCGTGCCCAACATGATGCTGACTTCCGCTGACGGGAGGGGTGAGCCGCTCCCCGCGTCGGTGACGACGCCAGTGATGTCGGCATTCGCTGGCCGGGTCGGGACGGCCGCGGCGACGCCGGATGAGAGTGTGAGGAGAGCGAGAACAGCAAGCGGTATGCGTGCGGCCGAGTGTGATGCGCGTGCGACTGTCTGCGGTGTGCGTGCGATTGCTTGCGATATGCGTGCGACTGCGCCACGAATACGCGTATATGAAAAGAGCATGAATTGCCTCGATGATGGGTGCCATTTGAACGCCGATCGGTTGTGATCGGCGCGCGTGATCCCGCGCGGTATCGCTGGAGCCGTGGGCTTCAGCGATCCGGGTTTTCTGGATTACGCTTGTGTTGGCGGCGCCCGGGGGAGGCTGGGGCTTCCGTCGGTGAGCCACTCCGGGAGGAGCGCATGACCGCGGACTATTGCGAGGGGTTTTGACCGGGAAAGCGGAGTGTGAAGCGCGTCCGCGACTGGCGCGACGGTCCCGGAAACGAACTGGCACAGCGCGCAGTTGTCTTCCTGATGGACGCGTGGACAGCGGGGTGAGCTATGATCTTCCGCGTGCGGACGTATCGCGGCAACGACAGCGCTGCCCGCGTCGGATGCGTCGATGATGCCGACGACGCCCGGCAACGCTGCTTGCACCAGCGCGCCAGCGAAAATCCATCCACGGACAAATCTCGAAACGCGTCTACCCACTCTGTCGTTTCCTGTGATGGAGCTGCTCGAAGAATCTAATCCCGATCCCGCCGGGTCCCAAACTTATCCCGCACATCGCGAAAGCTGCTGGGTTCTATCACGAAGTGCCTGTCAAAAGGTATTGTTGCGTTGACGCTTCCTGACGCGTGAATACGCCGGCGGGTCAATTTGTGCTTATCACTCCAGCGAGTTGCTGTTCATTTTTTGCGCCAAACATCTGATGATCCCTTCCAATGATTGAAATCCCTTCACACACGATCGCGCAGCTTCTGTATCTGGTGCACACTGACCCCGAGGAGCTGCGGGAAGCGCTTGGCGAACTTCGCGCTCCAGACATCGCTGAAGCCTTACGCGAGTTACCACCGGAAGCCGCCGCGAAGGTGATGGCGTCGCTTCCATTCGAGCTCGCGGTCCAGGTGTTCGATGAGCCGGAGCTGACTCGGCATCGCTGCGCGATCATCCAGCTCATCGAGTCGCGGAAGGTCGGCCCCCTCATTGAGGCAATGTCCGCCGATCAGCAGGCGGATCTCTTTCGTGAAGTCCCCCCCGAGCAGCGTCCGCGTCTGCTGGCGACCGTGAGTGAATCGACTCGTGCGGCGCTCCAGAAGCTTTTGCAGTATCCGCCCGAGACCGCGGGCGGAATCATGACCACCGAATTCGTCAGCGTTCCGTCTGACTGGAGCGTCGACCAGGCACTGCGACTGATCAGGGAAGTAGGCGGTCGTAAGGAAACCGTCTACGCGATCTACATCGTCGACCCCACCACGCAGGAGATGGTACACGTGGTGTCGTTGCGCGAGCTGCTGACGGCCGAACGCGAGGACAACGTGCTCGACGTCGGCAACAGGAGACCGCCGCTGACGGTGCCGGCGAACATGGACCGCGAAGAAGCGGCTCGACTCATCTCCAAGTACAACCTGCTTGCGCTTCCCGTCGTCGATGATCAGCGTCGCATGCTTGGTATCGTAACCGTCGACGATGTGATCGACGCTCTGACGGAAGAGTCAACCGAAGACGTCCAGCGCTTCGGAGGTATGGAGGCCCTCGACGCGCCGTACATGGAAATTGGGTTCGGGCAGATGATCAAGAAGCGCGCGGGCTGGCTGTGCGCGCTATTCCTGAGCGAGATGCTGACGGCGACGGCGATGCAACGCTTTCAGGGGGAGATCGAGCGCGCCGCTGTGCTCGCGATGTTCATTCCGCTTGTCATGAGCTCGGGCGGAAACTCCGGCTCGCAGGCGACGTCACTCGTAATAAGAGCGCTCGCTCTTAAGGAGCTCAACCTCCGCGACTGGTGGCGAATCGCGGTCCGCGAGCTGCCTACCGGATTGGTGCTGGGCGGAATCCTCGGCGTAATCGGGTTCACCCGAATCGTGCTCTGGCAAAACCTGCACATCTTCAGCTACGGACCCTACTACTTTCTGCTGGCAGTAGCTGTCGGTTTCTCACTGGTTGGAATCGTCGCGTTCGGATCGCTCGCCGGATCGATGCTTCCGTTCCTCTTGAAACGAATCGGATTCGATCCTGCCAGCGCCTCGGCCCCGTTCGTCGCGACGCTCGTCGACGTTACCGGACTTGTCATTTACTTCTCGGTGGCGTTCCTTGTTCTTCATGGAACTCTCCTATAGGGACGAGCGGCAATTGGTGTGGGGCGTAGTACAACTAAACGGGTGCCAGACGTCAGTAGTAGCGCCGAGTTTGTAGTTCACTACGTCCAGACCTCACGAGCGCTCTTCAGGGCACAAGCAAGTGCTCATGGCTTCCCGCCAGTAGTGAAGTCCGGAGGTAGTGAACTGGCACCTCGCAGGTGCACTACTGACGTCTGGCACCCGTTCCGTTGTTGTTGTCTTCACGATCACTCAATGTACGACCGTAATCGCTCGAGCATTCTCCGATCCGTCCGCTCAGCGTCACCGAGCTTCGGGGTTTCAATAATCTTCCCGATCCTCGCGAGCCGGGGATCGTTCATGATCCGGCGAAACACCGCCTCCCCGATCGCACCTTCGCCGATCAGCTCGTGACGGTCCTTACGCGAGCCGAGTGGAACCTTGGAATCGTTGAGATGCATCATGCGAAGGCGCCGCCTTCCAAGCACGTCGTCGAAGCGGGCCCAGACGCCCTCATAGTCGCTCACGATGTCGTAGCCGGCGGCGAAAATGTGCGCGGTATCGACGCACACACCGACACGCTTGCGGTAGGGAACGGGAATCTTGTCGATGAGCTCCGCCATCTCTTCGAACCTCGAGCCCAGCACCGTTCCCGCGCCGGCGGTCATTTCCAGCAGGAGCATCGTGCTTCCCGGCGCTCGCTCGAGACCGATGCCGATTGCTTCGGCGTTGCGATCGAGCCCGCTCGCCCGGTCATCCATAAAATTGCCAGGATGCGACACGAGGTACTGGAGCTTGAGCGCGGCGCATCGCTGTAGCTCCTTGATGAACGAATCGATCGAGCGTTGGCGCAGTACGGGGTCGGGTGAAGCGAGGTTGATCAGATAGCTGTCGTGCGCGCACGCCTCACGAACGCCTGTCTCGCCAAGCTCCGTCACGAAAGCCGTGCACTCCTCCTCCTCGCACACGCGCTCGGCCCATCGGCTGGCCATCTTCGTGAAGATCTGCATCGCCGTTGCGCCGATGGATTTCGCTCGCGGCGGAGCCTTGCTCGTGCCTCCGGCTATCGAGACGTGAGCGCCGAGCGGTGCAGCTGTGGGGTCGCTGTTTGCCGGCGCGAGAGAATCATCGCGCCGTGGCACGCAGCCATTCCGCTGGATCGACTGCCGGCCCACCACGCCTGATCTCGAAGTGAAGATGAGATCCGAGAGCGGGATCGCTGACGCCAACGGTTCCCAGCGCCTGGCCTTTGATGACGCGGGTTCCTTTGCGGACCTCGATCTTGTCGAGCGACCCGTACACCGAGTAGTCACCTCCGCCGTGCTCGAGGATGACCGTGTTGCCGTAGGTACCCATCTGCCCCGCGTACGCGACCGTTCCAGCGGAGACCGATTTTACAATGGTTCCGACCGGCGCGCTGATTCCGATTCCGTTCCAGCGAGTCGTGGTGTTATTGGGATTCACGAAACGGCCAAACCGGTAGAGAAACGCGCCGTTCACCGGCCAGTCCAACCGGCCTATGTCCGTCGTACGGATCGAGCTTGGCGTCAGAGGCGCCGCTCCACCGCGCGCACTCGCTCTTCTGCGCTCGGCCTCGAACGATGCGATGAAGTTGTTCAGTCGCGCTTCGCTCTTCTCCAGCTCCGCCAGACGCGCCTTCGCGCGCTTGGTATCCTCCTGCACGCGCAACAGGTTCTTCGCCTGTTCCTGTTCGAGCTCCGCGAGACGCGCGGCCTCCCGCTCTTTCAGCGAACGGTTCTCGGCCACGCTGCTTTGCAGCCTGACGAGCTGGATCTGTTGCGACTCGATCTTGTCGTGCAGCTCGTCGAGGCGGTGAACGAGGCCTTTGTCCCGCAGGGCGAGCAGATGCAGATACTTGTAACGCGCGACGAGCTGTCCGACCGACTGCGCGGAAAAGAGCACCTCGGCGGAGTATAGGGGACCTCTCTTGTAGATCTCGATCAGCCGTCGCTGCAGAACGGTGCGCTTCATCCCCGCCTCGCGCTCCGATTTCTGGAGATCGGCGGTCGTCGTTTGCACTTCGTCAGTGATTGCGATGAGCTGCTGGTCCAGGGATTTCACCATCCGCGCAGTCGCGTCGTGCTGCTTGTCGAGAAGATTGACCTCGTCGCGGATCTCGTGCGCGGTATTCTGCAGGCCGCTCATTTTCCTCTCCAGCTCGTCGCGCTCGGCGCGGATGCGCGCGAGCTCGTCGCGCTGCGCGTTGACCCTCGCCTCCGCGCTCTCGGTTTGCTGAGCGAGCAACGGCGATGAGAACAGCAGCGCGCAGAGCGCGACCGCGTACGAAGTGCTCAGATTCGACGTAAATGTCTCCCGACCGAGACGAGACTGCCGAGCACGCCCATCATAGCGCCGCCAAGGACGCCGAAGAAGACCATCTGGCGGTCGAAGAAAATCGTCTCGATGAAGTACTCGTTGACGACTCTGTTCGCGACCCAGACGAACACCAGCGCGAGCAAGCCGCCCAGCACACCCTTGACCAATCCATCGATCAGAAAGGGAAGGCGGATGAACATGTCCGTCGCGCCGACAAGGCGCATGATCGAAATCTCCTTCGCCCGCGCGAGGACTGTCATGCGAATCGTGGCGCCGATGATGATGACCGCGACCGCCGCGAATGCGACGCCGAGAGCGATACCTGCAACCGTCGCGATCGTTCGCATGCGATAGAGCTTGTCCACCCATTCTTCGCCGTATCGGACGTCGTCGATGAATTGATAGGTCTTCATGCGGTCCGCCACTGATTTCACGATCGCCGGGCTCCGCATCCCTGGCCGCAGATGCACCTCGATTGAAGCTGGCAGAACACCGGCCTCGAACACATCCGCGAACTCACCCATCTCCTTCCGTGCGCGTTCGAGCGCCTTTTCCTGCGACACGTAGTCGACTCGCGCGACTTCGGGAAAATCACCGATGTCTTTCATCGCCGCCGCGACTGATTCGATGTCCGTGCTGTCGCTCACGAAGGCGCGAACCTCGACACGCTCCTCCACCTGGTCCAGGGCCTTCCGGATGTTGATTGCGACGAGGCCGAACAGCCCGAAGGCGAAGAGCGAGAACGCTATCGTCACGACGCCGAGAGCGCTCAGGAGCGGCGCGCGGCGCGAAGCCGTCAGCGCTTCGCGGGCCGAGCGCATCTAGAATCTCTCCGTCGAGTCCGAAGGCGTGTCGCGTACCTCGAAAGGCTCGTCGAACGGTCTCGCCGAAGCCGGTGACTCGGACGAATCGAAGACGACGCGGCCGTGGTTGAGCTCGATCGTTCGATAGTTGGATCGGCGGACGAGATCCAAGTCGTGCGTCGCCATGATCACCGCGGTGCCGGAGGCGTTGATGTCGCGCAGAAGCTGGAACACGCCGCGAGTGGCGCGCTCGTCCAGATTTCCGGTGGGCTCGTCGGCGATGAGGACGAAGGGATCGTTGATGAGTGCGCGGGCGATCGCCACCCGCTGCTGCTCGCCACCGGAGAGCTCGCGCGGGAAACTGGTGGCCTTGGATGCAAGACCCACCTGGGTCAGCACCCGCGCGACCTTCGAGCGAATGGTCGCTTTCGGCGCGCCGGTCACCTCGAGAACGAAGCGGATGTTGGCCTCGGCCGTGCGGTCCTCGAGCAGACGGAAATCCTGGAACACGATTCCGATGCGACGCCGAAGGCGCGAGATCTCCCGCCCGCTGGCGGCCTTCGAGCTGACACCGTTGATCCACACCTCTCCCTGACTGGGCTTGTCGTCCATGTACAGGAGCTTGAGGATCGTCGTCTTGCCTGAACCACTCGGGCCTGTGAGATAGACGAATTCGCCCTTCTTCACCTCGAAGCTTACCTGCGCCAGTGCGACGCCCGAGCGTGGATATTCCTTCGCGACATCGGTGAGACGGATCATCGTTACTGCTGCAACGCCTGCTCTATGTCGGCGATGAGATCTTCGACGTTCTCAATTCCGATACTCATCCTGAGGAAGCCGTCGGGAATTCCGATTCTGGCGCGCTCCTCCGACGACATGTGCTCGTGCGAGCTGTACCGCGGCTCGATGACGAGAGAGTCGACACCCCCGAGGCTGGCCGCGTAAGCGAACAGCTTCAGTGCCTGCGCGAACCGCATGGCGGCCGGACCTGCGCCCTTGATCTCGATTCCCAGCATACCCCCGAACCCGTCGAGGAGCGACTTCGCGATCTCGTGATCCGGATGACTCGGAAGTCCGGGATAATGCACCTTCGCGATCTCGGGTCGCTTCGAGCACCACTCCGCGATTTGCATCGCGTTTTCGTTCTGACGCTTCACCCGGACGTCAAGCGTCTTCAGCCCGCGCTCCAGTAGCCAGCAGGCGAATGGGTCAGGGGCCTGGCCCCAGACCATCATCTTCCGGCGAACCTCGTCGATGAATGGCTCGTTCCCGCACACGACGCCGGCAAGGATGTCGTGGTGCCCGTTTAGGTATTTGGTTGCCGAGTGGATGACCACGTCGACACCATGCTCGATGGGGCGGAAGTTGACCGGGCTCGCAAACGTCGAATCGACAACGAGCGCGATGCCTTCGTTGTGCGCAAGATTCTGGAGCGAGCTCAGCTCGAGTACGCGACAGGTCGGATTCACAGGCGATTCGAGGAAGATCGCCCTCGTGTTTTTCTTGAGAGCTTTCC